>CAZFPQ010000073.1:0-27139 GCA_964521065.1 uncultured Bacteroidia bacterium
TGCTGTATTCATTCACCTTAAGATCCATAGCCCGTACGCCATACCCCGACTTCTTCTATCTATCTACTAAAAAAGAGGCTGCCTGATCTAGGCAGCCTCTTTTTTGTAATCCTTGCTCTAAAATTTGCCAGGCTTAAGCCAGGTCAAAGCGATCCAAATTCATCACCTTATTCCAAGCAGCTATAAAGTCGCGCACAAAGCGCTCCTCTGAATCAGAGCTGCCATAAATTTCGGCAATGGCCCGAAGCTCAGAGTTAGACCCAAAAATCAAATCCGCCCGGGTAGCCGTCCACTTTTTCTCTCCGGTGATGCGGTCACTTCCTTCGAAGATCTCCTCAGCCTCAGAAGTAGCTTGCCAAGTGGTTCCCAAATCCAGTAGATTCAAGAAAAAGTCGTTGGTCAAGGCCTCAGGGCGATGGGTAAATACCCCATGCTGAGATTGATCGTAGTTGGTGTTCAAAACCCGCATGCCCCCTAACAAAACTGTCATTTCGGGAGCGGTAAGGGTCATGAGCTGAGACTTGTCTACCAACATCTCTTCGGGAGAAGTACGATGCTTAGCGGCAAAGTAGTTGCGGAAGCCATCGGCAGCAGGCTCTAGCACAGCAAAGGACTCCTCATCGGTATGTTCTGCGCTGGCATCCATACGTCCAGGGGTAAAGGGAACCGTCACTTCATGGCCGGCATTCTTAGCGGCCTGCTCAACTCCGGCGGCACCTGCCAAGACAATTAGGTCAGCCAAAGAAATCTTTTTATCCCCAGACTGAGCTTGGTTGAATTCGGCTTGAATTCCTTCCAAGACGGTCAATACATTACCCAATTGCTCAGGCTGGTTGACTTCCCAGGTATTTTGAGGTGCCAAACGGATCCGTCCTCCATTCGCACCTCCACGTTTATCAGAATTGCGATAGGTAGAGGCCGATGCCCAGGCTGCGGATACCAGTTGTGAAACAGTTAAACCAGAGGCCAGTACCTTAGCTTTCAGGTCAGCCACATCGGTATCATCTATCAAAGAATGATCTACTGCTGGAATAGGATCTTGCCAAATGAGATCTTCGGCGGGAACTTCTGGACCAAGGTAGCGCAATTTAGGTCCCATGTCGCGGTGGGTCAGTTTGAACCAAGCCCGGGCAAAAGCATCGGCGAACTCATCTGGGTTCTCGTAAAAGCGACGAGAGATAGGCTCATAGATGGGGTCCATCCGCAAAGCCAAATCTGTAGTCAGCATCATCGGAGCGTGCTTGACCGCTGGATCATGGGCGTCAGGTACGGTACCCGCACCGGCATCTCCGGTTGGCTTCCATTGGAAAGCACCCGCGGGGCTCTTAGTCAATTCCCACTCATAGCCGAATAGATTTTCAAAATAATTGTTGCTCCACTGAATAGGGGTAGTGGTCCAAGCACCTTCTAATCCACTGGTGATGGTATTGCCTCCGTGTCCACTTCCATAGGTATTCTTCCAGCCTAAGCTTTGCTCAGCAATGGTTGCTCCAGCAGGCTCAGCCCCTACATATTTATCGGGATCAGCAGCGCCGTGGGTTTTCCCAAAAGTATGTCCCCCGGCAATCAAGGCCACCGTTTCTTCATCGTTCATGGCCATGCGGCCAAAGGTCTCGCGAATGTCATGAGCAGCAGCCAAAGGATCCGGCTTTCCGTTGGGGCCTTCTGGATTGACGTAAATCAAGCCCATCTGTACGGCGGCCAAAGGATTTTCCAAATCCCGATCTCCCGTGTAGCGCTTGTCACCCAACCATTCGCCTTCAGAGCCCCAGTAGATGTCTTCTTCTGGCTCCCATACATCTTCTCGGCCTCCACCAAAACCAAAGGTTTTAAAGCCCATGGACTCAAGTGCAACATTGCCAGCTAGGATCATCAAATCGGCCCAAGAAAGTTTGTTGCCGTATTTTTGCTTGACAGGCCACAAAAGTAATCGAGCTTTATCCAGATTGGCGTTGTCTGGCCAGCTATTCAGAGGGGCAAAACGCTGGGTACCAGCACCTCCCCCACCCCGACCATCGGCGATGCGGTACGTCCCGGCACTGTGCCAAGCCATGCGAATCATGAAGGGTCCATAATGGCCATAGTCTGCGGGCCACCAGGCCTGAGAGGTGGTCATCAGCTCTTCTAAATCCTGTTTAACGGCAGCTAGGTCTAGGCTTTTGAATGCCTCGCTGTAGCTAAACTCAGCCCCAAGCGGGTTGCTGAGCTCAGAATTCTGACGAAGGATGGATAAGTTTAGCTGATTGGGCCACCAATCGCGATTCCGAGTTCCAGCTCCAGCACTGTGTTTGATTTCCCCTCCGTGAAAAGGGCATTTCCCAGAGTTAACGTTGTAGCTGGATTTACCGTTTGAATTGTTTTGAGATTCCATCAAGCGAATATTGAGTGGGTATGAGTATGATTTCTACCTGCATATTAGCATGAATAGTTCAATAGTTTTTATTTATTTATTTTATCATCTAATAGACATTAACTATACCCCAAGATTGACTGGCGTAAGCTCCTAAACGGGTAGAAGTCCACATCAAGATTCATTCATCTCTGGCAGTTGTTCATTCACCATCTAACAGGGCCAGGAAGGTATCTAAGGATTGGAACAAGGCATCCTTATCGGGATTGAGCTTGATGACGACATTGAGCCCATTGTAGAGGGTAAATAGCAGAGCAGAAAGTGAGGGAAGGTTTTTGTTTGATGAGATTTGGCCTGAGCTTACCCCTTGCTCTAAGTATTTCAGAAAAATTAGCTCGAATTGTTCCTGATTCTCCCTGAGTATAGTCTGTACCTCTGGGTCACCGGGTAGCAACTCAGTCGTGATGTTTACCGCAAAACATCCCTTGGGTTGGTCCAAAGATGGTATGGGTTGCTCAAAAGAGTTGTGAAATAATTCCCTCAATCCCTCTCTCACATCGCTGCGTGCATTAAGAAACTGTTGGATTTTTTGAGCATTGCTGAGGCGATAATGACGAAAAGCTTGGAGAAAGAGGTCTTTCTTATGGTCGAATGTCCCATAAAGGCTCGCTCGATTGACTCCTAGGTACTTCACCAGATCTTGCATCGAGGTCGCATGATACCCTTTCTCCCAGAAGAGCTCCATGGCCTTAGTCAAAACCTCCTGTTTATCAAATGCTTTCGTCCTA
Organism: uncultured Bacteroidia bacterium; assembly: GCA_964521065.1. Lineage (GTDB taxonomy): Bacteria > Bacteroidota > Bacteroidia > J057 > J057 > CAYVAP01. Next base: position 3,139 of record CAZFPQ010000073.1, read on the forward strand.
GGCATACCTTCACAATATAACAATACCGAAGAGAACCTGTCCTCTTCGGTATTGTTCCCAAGCAGAACGATCGTTCCACTTAGAAGGAAAAAAATTAGCTGATTTTGGCTAGTTAGAGAGTAAAGGGTTCACGTTGATGCCTCCATCGATGTTGTATTCGGCGCCAGTGATGAAAGAAGCACGGTCTGAAGCTAAGAAAGCGATCAGTTCAGCAATGTCTTCTGGCTGGCCCATTCGTTTTAGGGGTACACGATTCTGAATGGCTTGAGCAAAGCCGCTCAGTTGTTCCTCCGGCATTCCAGTCTTTGCAAAAATAGGAGTAGAAACGGGGCCAGGATTTACGGCATTGACGCGGATCCTGCGTGGAGCTAACTCCGTAGCGGCAGTACGGGTATAAGAATTCATCGCAGCTTTAGAAGCAGCGTAAATGGCGGTATTGGGCATACCCGTATAGGCATTGACCGAAGATAGATTGATAATAGAACCTCCGTCATTCAGGATAGGCAAAAACTTCTCGATGGTAAACACCGCACCTTTGAAATTGATGCCCATCTGCTGATCAAACAGGGATTCCGAGATTTGTCCTACTGGAGCCGGAGCAAAGATTCCTGCATTGACGAAAAGGATATCGACCTTGCCATAGTCAGCCGAAATCTGTCCAACCAAGTTATCAATGGCATCGAGCTCCAACACATCGGCTACAAGCCCCTTTACTCCGAGTTGTTTAGCGGCTTCAGCAATTTTTGCTTGAGAGCGACCAGTAATGATGACTTCAGCTCCTTCGGCCTTGAATTTTGCAGCGGTGGCAAACCCAATGCCACTGTTTCCTCCGGTTACGACGGCTACTTTTCCTTGTAAATGACTCATCATGAATGTATTGAGAAGTGAGTTTTAATGGAACGATCGTTCCAAAATGTTTTGATTGAATATACTCCAATCTCTTGCAAAGGTTAGGGCAGTCGGGTAAAATAGTTCATATTTGTTTTTATAGGGTTCCCTTTCCTGTCAACAAGTATCTAAAACAGAGGATTTTATGCATGCGTTTTTCATTCGAACATTCTTCCTCCTTCTAGTCACCCTTTTGTTCTCAGCCTGTCGTCCAGATGGCATTTTTGGTTCCAGAGCTAGTACGTTTGGGATTCGTCATGATAAATCATTGCTAGAGTATGAGGAGGTTGCGACCAACGTTGCGCCCTACCATACTGCGGACTATCCAGACTTTTCTTCTGTGGTTAATTTCACCTATAGCTTGGATGGAAGTCAAGAATTTGAATATGTGGCTTCTGGGGTTTTGATTGATTCAATATGGGTTCTTACTGCAGGGCATAATTTCTTCACCAGTGACGATCAATCGAGTCCGGCTTTGGCATCAGGAATACAGGTCAACTTTGGCGTAGATCCTGAAAATCCTGACCAAACTAGAAAAGTAGCCGAACTGGTCTTCCATCCTACTTGGCTGGATGATGACGATGTGTATGGCAATGCCAATGACTTTTGCCTAGTGAAGCTCAAAGAGCCAGTGACAGATTTGCCATATGCTCCCCTAGCCAAAGTGAACAATGAACCCTTGAATGCCACGGTTTGGTACGCTGGGTACGGGGATTACTCTAGGGAGCGGGGCCAAGATCGGAACCTGTATTCCAAAAGGCACGCAATAGAAAATGTGTTGGATCGCGTGGTGGGAGATATAAACTCTCAAAATCGGGCAGGTGAAGTGTATGTCGGAGGGTTAGTTGCTTTCGACTTTGACGCTCCAGACAGCAGCGTCAACTCTTTGGGAGATGAGTTTATATCTGAAGATGAGCCCTTACTTGGAGATGGCAGTAGCAGCGCTGTGCCCAGAGAATTTGAAGGGGGAACTGTTGAAGGAGACAGCGGAGGCCCCCTTTTTGTGCAGATCGATGGGCAATGGCTGGTAATCGGAATCCTATCAGGAGGAGCCACAGAGCCTATTAGGAGGCATCGAGATGGAGATTATGGGGACATCAGTATCTTTACCAGGGTCTCTACCGCCATCCAATGGATAGAGTCAGAGTTATGAGTGATGCAAGTCATCGGAATTTCAAGCCTAAAGGGCAAAATAGGCAAATCTAACTACTAACAACATCCATATGCCTCGTCCTAAGACCAAGGTTGAACTCATTCACCAAAGCGAGGACCAGTTTGAGCGCCTTCTTTACTTAGTCGATAGCATGGCCCTGGAGACTCAGCAAGCGGAGTTTCCCCTAGGGACCATGAACCGCAACGTGAGGGACGTCTTCGCACATCTACACCACTGGCATCTATTGATGTTAGAATGGTATCAGATTGGGATGGCGGGAAAAAAGCCGCACATGCCAGCCGAAGGCTACACTTGGAAAAATACCTCTGCGCTCAATCGTTGGATCTGGGAACAATATCAATCCTACTCGCTCAATCAAATGTATGCCAAGCTAAAAGCCAGCCATGAAGAGGTTAATGCCTTGATTCATGCCCATTCACAAGAAGAGCTGTTTGAAAAAAAGCGATACCCATGGACTGGCAGCACCTCATTAGGAGCCTACCTCATTTCGGCTACTTCCAGTCATTATGATTGGGCCTGGAAGCTAATTAGAAAAGCCAATCGTCAACCTACTTGAATGGCATAACAAAATGGAAGAATTGGTTCACCCGAGCAAGGGAACGTATATTTGTGGCTATTCTCGAAAAGGAATAGCCACTTTTTTATGCAATACTTGATCCTCCAACATCCCGGCCATAACCGGGTATATTTCCAAGCGTCGGAAGCCTTGGCTTTGGCAGAGTTGTCGCTGCTAGTCAAAAGCTTTTCGACTGCAGCTAAACAGCCCGAAGTCCTAGAAATTGTTGGAATCCGCTATTTCTCTCTTGAAACAAGCTCTCCATTGACTGAGGAAGATTTATCTCTACTCTCGCGATTTTCGTTTTTCTTCGCCTTATACCAACGACAGCCAAAGGCTGAACGGGAGTCATTAGTTCCCGTTAAGGTTCCTTCCAGTAACTACCTAGACCCCAAAATCAGTTCGTTACTCAAATACCCTGGCAAGACCAGTGAGTTGTTCACGAGACTTATGCTAAACGTGGCCTGGCTAGCGAGTGATTTCACTCAAGAGAAACACCTTTATCTGTTAGATCCCGTAGTCGGCCGAGGTACGACTTTATACGAAGCTGCCATTTACGGATTCCATGCCTTTGGCATCGATGTCGACAAAAAGTCGGTCCACGAAGCTTCCGTCTTTTTCAAAAAGTATTTGGAACAAGAGCGAATGAAACACCTGGCTAACAGACGTATCGCTCACCGCAGCGAAGAAGGCCAAATAACTCATATTCAGGAGTTTCAGTATACCCGGAATAAGGAAGAGTTTAAGCTAGAAGAAGAAAGAAAGGAATTGGGACTCATCGTAGGCGAAGCCCAAAACAGCCACCTGTACTTCAAGAAGCCTCGCTTTCACCTCCTGGTAGGCGATCTCCCCTATGGAATCCAGCACGGCAGTCGCCATCAAAAAGGGAAAAGCAGAACTCCCATTGATTTCCTCAAGGAATGTGGACCAGCATGGAAGTCGGTGATGAAACCTGGGGCGACATTGGTACTAGCCTGGAATACACGGGTAGCCAAAAGGAAGGCCCTTGCTGAAGTTCTCGAATCAGCTGGGCTCCAGGTTTTGGATGGAGCCCCTTTTGATCAATTCGCCCATCAGGTAGATCGGAATATCCGCCGTGACCTAATCGTTGCCAAAAACTAGCTCAACTTGGCAATGATCTCTTCTACTGAAAGTGCTGCTTGCTCTCCACTTTGCATATTTTTTAGCTGGTAAGCCTCTTTAGCAATTTCTTCACTTCCAATCACCAAGGTAAAAGGAATGCCCAGGCGATCTGCATAAGTGAATTGCTTCCTGAGTTTGGCGGAATCTGGATACAACTCGGCCGCGATGCCGGCTTGACGCAATTGAGTCAAGACCTTGAGGTTAGCAGGTATAGTGTCGCCACCAAAATTGATCAATAAGACTTGGGAAGAGCTGGCTCTCGAATCAGGAAAGAGTGCGAGCTCTTCCATCACATCATATATCCGATCTGCTCCAAAGCTGATCCCAATCCCACTTAAGCCAGGCTTGCCAAAGACTCCCGTCAAATCTGCATAGCGTCCTCCCCCACAAATGGAGCCGATCTTTACTCCCTGAGCTTTCACCTCGTAAATGCTCCCTGTGTAATAGTTTAGCCCTCGGGCCAATTGTAAATCAAACTCAACGGTGCCACGACCTAACTCAAAATAGCTCAGCCAGTTAAATACTTCCTTCATCTCACTTACTCCCAATCGTCCCTCTTCGGAATCAGCTAGCTGCTCTTCCAAAAAGGTCAACTTGGCCTCCGCATTCCCCTCAAAAGTAATGAGCTCAAAAAGGCGTTGAATATCTTGGCTTGGCAAGTCCGCTCGTTCTAATTCTTGGGCTACCCCGTCTTCTCCAATCTTATCTAACTTATCAATCGCTACGCATATTGGGGTAAACTTGTCGAGATGCCCGATCACTTCGGCGTAACCAGAGAGGATTTTACGGTTGTTAACTTTAATGGTAAATCCGGGCAATCCTAGGCGGGAGAGTACCTCGTCATAAATAGCGATAAACTCAGCGTCAAACAAAAGGGAGTCACTGCCAACGACATCGGCATCACATTGGTAAAACTCCCGATATCGCCCTTTTTGGGGGCGATCCGCTCGCCATACCGGCTGGATTTGATATCGCTTAAATGGAAAGGTTAGCTCGTTTTGATGCTGAACCACAAAGCGGGCAAAGGGCACCGTTAAATCATAGCGAAGCGCCTTTTCAGCAATCTTTAAAGCGAACTTGGCTTCCCCTAGGGCCATATCTTCGGGGAATACCACCTGCTTATTTCGTTTCGAAAAATAGTCCCCAGAATTTAGGATCTTAAATATCAGACGATCTCCTTCTTCCCCGTACTTTCCGGTAAGTACGGCTAGGTTTTCCATCGCTGGAGTCTCGATAGGGGCATATCCATATTTGCGAAATACCGTCCGTATGGTATCAAAAATGTATTCTCTTTTGAGCATGACCTCGGGCAGAAAGTCCCGGGTTCCTTTGGGTATGGATGGTTTTTGAGCCATGGCGCAAAGGTATAAAATTATCCCACCTTGTGGGCTTAAATGATGTTGAGAAGAAGAAATAGGGCTTAGGTTTTCAAGTCAAAGAATCTGATGAGTCTCTGACTTTGGGCCTAAGCTCTTACTGGTGCTTATTTGAGGGGAATAGGGGTTGAATCTCATACGAAAATATGCGCGACTGGGATTCGATTTGGGGGGATGAATCAGGGGTGCCCACTGCAGTGGTTCCATTTTTGGGGTGCGAATGAGAAGCTCCTAAATATAAGTGCAAACCTGATTCAGCAATTGAATTTGCTCTTTGGCTAGGTCTGGATGTATCAGGAGAAAGACAAAAGTCAAAAGGAGCAGGGCCGTGAATTTTTATCCCGAATCCTTCCATATCCGTTAGTTCCACCCACCTGGTTTCTGCATGATTTTGGCAATCAAAACTTGCTCCATTTGAAGCAGATCCCACAGCATCCTCAAACACCCCCATTCGACAACCCAAGTTTTCACGTTGATACGAGCTTTCCGGTCCTAAGCCATACCAGGTAAGCTCTGCCACTCCTACCGGTAGAACCATGGCCGCGCCAATTTGATGGCTTTGTGTCAGGCCTGGACTGGGACGATACAAGTGACTCACCTTGATGCGAGCCTCGTGATTGACCAGATACTCAATGTGATGTGGCCATTTCTGTTTACCTAACTTAAGGTGTCCTTGATAGGTAATCACAACTGATTGCTGATTGGGTTGGTCAACTTTTACCTTCTCAAGGATGAACGGAAGTTCGGTAGGCTTTTCATGGGAGGCATCTGCCAGAGTTGCCCGAAGGCTAGGCCTGGGACTTTGGCGGAGCAACTCCCGCTCCGCTAGGTCCAAACTCTGCCACATAAGCCGGCCTTTGTCAAAACTCAAGCGAAGTGCCCCCACTTTCACCTCTACGCTAGCAGCCGATTCAAACACTTCAAATGGAAGGGCTGAATCTTTCGGTGGCTTTGAGTCAACTGTGTGCTTTTTATTCTGCTGCCATTGCCACTGTTCCCATGCAAACTCACCAGAAATTGCCTCCTTACTTCCAACTACCTTTCGATACAAACTGACTTCAAAGTAGTATTCTTTTGCAGGGTGAAGGATCAAATTTTCAAGTTCTCTGATCGAAAACTGCTTAGATGATTGCGCTGCGATCCTACCGGGTTTAAGCTTGCCAGATTTACGCACTTGACCATCTTCCAACACTTTCCATCTTAATTCTCCCTCAGTAAGGCTTGCAAAATATTGCTGGTTAAGGAGGGTTAGGAGACTGGGGTTATCTGGAGTCCAAATAAAATTCACAGGTTGCCATAGATACTTCGCCGCGAGCAGGTCTACTTGATCAATCCTATTCCATCTACCGATAAAAGCACCTTGAAAGCCCTTTGTGCTATCTAGTTGCATCCATTTCCTTTGAAAACCTCCTTCCTGTTCACCAAGAGCCCACACAATCCTCGGGCTTGTCTGAGCATTCCCCTCCATGGAAATCAAATCATAACCTTCAGAGTTCATGTCCGCTCGAGAGGAATATTGATGACAAACTGGGCGACTAGAGTCAAGGGCTTTCACACGAAAAAGAAACTTTTGCCATAATTCAGCGTCGCTATTTCCTTCTCCCAAGGACCAAGCAATGACTGAGCTATGATTTCGGTACTGCTTAACCATGGAGGTTGCCGCCTCCAGGTAACTATCCGTTTCTAATCTGCTGCTCACCTCAATATCCATTTTCTTAAAAGACACCTGGGAATCGAGGTCGAGATCATTAATCACATAAAGTCCCATCTGGTCGCAGAGGGCATACCAGCGGGGATCTGCTGGTAAGTTTCGAATGGCGTTGACATGGTGAAACTTCATCAGCTGAATCTCATGCTCCATTGAATCCAAGGAGAGTCCCCCCCGATGTTGTCCTGCCAATTCATCGAATTCTATTCCTTGAATCTGGATCAATTTTCCATTAATCCGAAGTTGTCCCTCTTCAATTTTTACTTGGCGAAAGCCAACATTCTGGGAAACAGCCTCAAGCATTCGGCCTTTCTTATCTAGGAGTTCGATGGTCAGTTGGTAAAGATGTGGAGTCTCTGCTGTCCATAGTTGGGGCCGATTCACGGGATAACTGGTTTTCCAGGCTAAACGATTAGACCGCCGGTCTTTGACTTTCCGCCGATGAGAAAACAAAACTGTGCCGTCAGGATCTCGAAGGGTAGACCTTACCCAAAATTGACGTTGGTTTTTTTCGCCCTTTTGCGCAACCGTAAGCTCCAAGGTGATTCGGCCAGTTTGAAATTTCTTTCCTAGAAGTGTCGTGGTGTATATATCCTCGACGAATAGGTCGGGCCTACCTACGAGAAACACATCACGAAAGAGAGCTGCCTCTGGATGAGTTTTTTTGCTGCTTGATTCGGTCTTAATAACAAGGGTATTAACATCTGTTTGCAGAAACTGTCCCAAATCAAATTCAGCAAAATCCCTTCCCTTACTTTCCCCGACTAAAGCCCCATTAACCCAGAGCACAAAATCGGTCTGAATTCCTGCAAAGCGTATAAATGGATGAAGGTTATTCCAGGAGGGCTTGATGGTGAAAGTCTTCCGATAGACTTTTGAGGAAATGGTTGTATCAGCGTGCCGCTTTGGGAGTTCCTCGTCCCAAGAAATGCTTTGCCATGAAGCGTCATTGAAGTCTGGGTTGACATATGCCTCCTCACCTGGATCAAGCAGGTCTAGGTCATGATAGGTCCAATGGTCGTTGAGCATTTGAACCCGATTGGAGCTAGCAATAGCTAGGATGTCCCCTTCACGAGCCTGATCGAAGGGAATAAGAGTGGCATGAGGTGGGCATAGAAAGCGATTATCCGCAGCAACTGACCTACTCTGTCCCGGCTGGGACGAAGCATTGAGTATACAACAGAAATAAACACACAGCAGCAGAAAACGATAGATCAATGGCATTAGGCGAAGAAATAGGGCGTAGTGCTATTACCTGCACAGCATATGCCAAATATGACCGCAAAGCCTTGAATTATTGCGAGGTGAGCTGACCATTGGCGAATTGCCCCCGCACAACCTCTCCGTCACTCTTAGTAAGCGTGCCCTGGCCGTGTGGTTTGCCAGAGACAAACTGCCCAAGGTACACTTCGCCAGTCACATAAGTAAAGCTCCCTTGCCCATGGCGCTGGTCCATGACCCATTGGCCTTCATACAAATCTCCCGTGGCATACCAATAGGTTCCCTGGCCATGCTTTCTTCCGTTCACAAATTCCCCTTCATATAGATCACCATTAGGATGAACCAGTTTGCCAAACCCATGATAACGGCCGCTGCGAATGGCTCCTTCATAGCGGGTGCCAGTGGGAGTATTGAGGACACCAATTCCACTCATTTGGCTGTTTTTCCATTCCCCTTGGTAGGTCATGCCATTTAGATAAGACATTTTTCCTTGTCCTTCTCTTCGCCCGTTCTTCCACTCACCTTCGTAAACATTTCCGTTGTTATACTCCATTCTTCCCTGACCATTACGCTGATTATTGGCGTAATCCCCCTGGTAGTAATCCCCATTATCGTAGTGATATTCGGCATACCCTGTCAATCGGCCGCGATCCCAGCTTCCACTCAATCGGGTGCCATTGGTATAGACCCATTCTCCTTCACCATGAGGTCTATCTTCTTCCCAATATCCTTTGTACTCACTTCCATCATAGAGCCTCATGACTCCATAACCAGACTTATCATTGTTTCTAAACTCCCCTGTATACGTGTCGCCATTAGCATGCTCAAAGACACCTTCGCCATGCATATCCCCCTTTTTCCACTCACCTTCGTAGCGATCACCGTTGATGTATTCATAAATGCCATGACCATGGAAATCATTGTCGAACCAAAAGCCCACGTAGCGATCCCCATTGGGAAAAGCATAGGTACCCTTTCCACCTCGACAATCCCCCTTGATACATTGCGCGGGTAAGGTGTAGGGTAGGATTACAGAAAGCAGGAGTATGAGGGAAAGAAAACTGGGACGGGTAATCATAAGAGCAATGGTTGTTGATTGCAACATTTCAAAGTTAGGAATACCCTTCGGAAAATACCTAGAAAATGCCCCTTTCGCCTTACATCAAGGCATTTTTCACCAACGATGAGGCAAATATTGCGTTTATTCTTTTATGAAAATTCCTTCTGAACTGTCGCAAGCTTATTATGAACATTTGGTTTCCCAGGGTAAACGGCCACAGTCGGTAGCAAGCTTTTGCCTGACATGGGGACTAACAGAGGCTGACTTTTACGAACAATACGGGTCCTTTTCTGCCATAGAGGGAGAATTTATCCTACAATATTTCATCACTACCATTGACCAACTTGAATCGGATCCTGACTATCTGAGCTATGACGTAGGAACCAAGCTGCTATCGGTGTACTTCACTTGGCTTGCCGTGATGGGAGAGCACCGCAGCTTTATAAAAGTTGTAGACCGCTTAGCCAAGCCCCAGCTCCTGGGCTTACCGGCATACCTTGTTCCGGTGAAGGAAGAATTCATGGACTTTGTCAGGCGACTACTCAAGCAGGGGCTTCAGAGCGGGGAATTATCTGACCGATGGGTCCTCTCACGCTATTACAAGAATCTCCTCTGGACCAATGCGCGATTTGTGTTGGATTACTGGCTACATGATCAAAGCAAGAGTTTTGAACGCAGCGACGCCGCGATCGAAAAGTCCGCACGGTTTGCTTTGGACCTTATACGGCCTAATGCTTTCGACTCCGGTATTGACCTAGTTCGTTTCCTAGTTCAAAACACCAAAGATTCAACACGCTAGTTTATGCTTTAAGCTAAGAAGCTCACGACTCTTTTCAATCAAGCCCTCTTTCAGATATACTCCTGACAAGGCCTTCCTTTTCTCGACTTTATGCCACATCTAAACATCGAAATCAAAGCCAAAACCTCCCGATCAAAGGAAATTCGCCACATCCTCCAAGAACTAGGTGCAGAGTTCAAGGGCACCGATTTCCAAACGGATACCTACTTCAATTGTCCTGAGGGTCGGCTTAAACTGCGAGAAGGCAATATTGAACATAGCCTAATATTTTACCGTCGAGAGGACCAAGCCGGCCCCAAAGCTTCTGAGGTCCATTTGTACCATCCCCAACCAGGACTAGCCCTAAAAGAATTATTGACCGCGGCTTTTGGAGTGTGGAAGGAAGTCAAAAAAAGTAGAGAGATCTACTTTGTGGGAAATGTAAAATTCCACTTAGACCACGTTGAAAGCCTTGGCTACTTTGTGGAAATCGAAGCAATTGATGAGAAGGGTAAACTTGGTGAAGCTTACATCCGTCAACAATGCGAAAAATATTTGGAGCTTTTTGAGATTGAATCATCAGATCTCCTAGACAAATCCTACAGCGACATGATCCAATCATAGTAGGGCTAGTGCCCGTTAATTTGTATTTTCTAGGGAGCGAGCAAGCTTGGCAACTTAGTAGGCTGGCTACCCATATATATTTCAACCACGGCTAGACATGTGTTGTTTACTTAGCCATGGTGATTGACGAAGCTAATTTGATCTAAATCCCTCATGTTGAATTTCCCTCGCATAATCTTACTGCTCAGCCTTGTCATTTCGGCCTTCTATCTGGTACAAGGACAAGAGATGGGCTATTTCGAAGGCCGTTTGAATTACCAAATCAAAATTGAAGGAGAGGATGCTCCCTTTATCTTAGACAACAAGCCTAACCAAGAAATGGAAATCATGGTTGGGGAAGGAAATTACATCGTCCAACTGACAGGTGGAGAATACCCTAAAACTTTGATTTTCATTGCTGATTCCAACTACGAGTATACGCTTGATATGGAAGGCCGCCGTGCGTTTCGTCTTTCCCCGCATTTTGATCTCAATCGAGAGACCCATGAGGAAGAACCAGAGGCGGTAGCTACCGGAAGAACTGGAAAAATTGGAGAGTATTTTTGTAGTGAGTATAAGATCACCAAAGAAGACTTGATCCTTTACTATTACGTGACGGATGACTACCGAATCGATCGCAACGCTTTTCCAGAGATTCCTCGCTCAAAGGCTATGTTTTTGGTGAAGGGACTAGAGGGCAGAATTCCGATTCGCACCATCAAGCGCACTCCTACCCTGACGGTGACGACGAGCTTATCAAAGCTCACTAGCGAGGATTATGTGAAGGACAACTTCACTATTCCCACTGGATTCCGGGTGAAGTGGCGGGACTATCGTTATTAGAAAGCCAATACAAAGTGCGGCAAGGCTTTAGAACTAAACTCCGCCTGCCTGCCCCTATCCATCCTAAACCTTCTCACTCCGACTAGGCCTTTGCATCTGGTATTGCGTTTAAAGGGCCAAGGCCTCCATTTGCTGGCTCAACAATGCCAGACCCGTACGTAGGTCCTTGGGATGGTAATCCAAATCCTGGCGAGCCTTGTCTATGACAAAGCCAGTTTTTGCTGGTCTTTTGGCTCGTTGATTTAGGCTCGGACTATCCGTTTCCCCGATTAAGTCTGCGTCCAATTGCCAGAATGTGGCAACCTCTTTAACGATCTCGTCTATTCGGTAGAGATCTGGACCTGAAATATGGTAAATCCCATTCACCGGTCGGATAGCAGCTTCTATGCTGGCGTAGGCCAAGTCTTCTGCCAGCGTAGGGCAGCGCCACTGATCATTAACTGCTTTGATAGATTTGCCTTGCTCTAAAGCACCTTTTGCCCACAACACGATGTTGGAACGAGACATGGCAGGCGTAATGCCGTAAAGCAAGATGGTTCGCAAAATCACGTAATCGGCCCCACTTTCTACCAACGCTTGTTCGCCAAGCAACTTAGATCTCCCATAGTAATTCACGGGATTGGGCACATCTCCCTCTCGATAAGGACCATTGGCTCCATCAAAGACAAAATCGGTGGAAATGTGGACCAATTTCACCCCGTACTCCTTACAGGCCTCTGCCAAATATTTCACTGCGCTAATATTGACCAAATCGCATTCTTCCTGGTTATCCTCGCAAAAGTCTACTTGGGTTTGAGCAGCCGTATTGATCACGACTTGTGGTTCAAACTCTTTGAAAGCTGAGGCTATCTGCTCTGGATCTGTGATGTCTAGGCTCAAAAATGCGAATTGTCCACGCTGAGGATGTCGATTTTGGTTTCTGGCAGTCGCTAAAAACTCCAGGCTTTTTCTCTCGAGCAGTTGGGAAACAATCTTCTGGCCAAGGAGGCCATTGCTGCCGGTTAGCAGAATTCGGGTAGCCATGATTTTCTTGATTTTACTGGCTTGAAAATACGGTCAAATAAATGTAAGCCAAACCCCAGGTAAGGGTTTTTCAGGATTAGTCTGCCATAGGTCCCAATTGGTACAACTTTTCGCCTTTGACACTACAAAAGATGAGACGAGCTTCGGGATAACTCCCTTCGATGGCCTGCAATGCCTCGTCGGCCTTTTGATCATCTTCATAAAATCGATAGGCTACGGCATAGCGAACTGTCCCATCTCCTCGTACGATAGGAAGATAGTGAGGAATATCAGCCCCATCTCCCAGATATCGCATCACTTTTCGCTGAGCTTGCTCTTCCTCATCCAGCCACTCGATCACAACCACATAAATATTCTCTGGCTTAGCAGAAAAGGAAGAAGGATTCTGAGCGATTCGCTGAACTGCCTTGCTATATCTCGATTCAGGAAAACGTTCGCCAAAATCCTTAAGACTCTCAATTTCAGCCGCATAGGGCCAGAAGTCTGTATGAATCCCACCCACTAAAGGGGTGCCACCATCTCTAGCGCCCTCGTTTTGAAGCAAGTGAACATCAGATATCGCCGTCAATGCCTGAAAAAAGCGTTCTTCGATCTGAGGCCAGTACTCATTTTCATGATCCATCAACTTTTCTGCCGTCACCACCATCTCTTCATAAGGAGCTAGATTCATATAGGGGTACTCTCCATTCTGGGCGGCTGCGTCTGCTTGCTGAAAGTCTAGAAAGGCCTTAAAATCAGCACTAGCTACTCGATTGGCCACCCCTGGGAGTAACAGTTTTGCCCCTAGCCCAACCACCATGCCTTCAGCCTGAATCAAGGTCATACCTAGGGCATTCAGTTCAGGCTCTAATTTCGACATCCGATCTTGGGGCATTTGATCAGGCTCAAGATTCAGTAACAGAGATTCCAAAGCAGGAATTATTTCTTCATCTCTGATGCTAATCAAAGCTTTATAGGCCGTCTCGGTCTGGATTTGCGCTCCTGACTCTACTTGGGAAATAAACTGAGAAATCTTTTCCTTTAAGGTTAGATCATTGGCCACCAACTCAAATAATTGAGCATACCTCTCTTGTGGACTCCCCTGTAGCCTGGCATTGGCGCTACCCGAACCCCGGCTACGGATTTCGCTGCTATCAATTAGGCTCTCTCCCTCAACAGCAGCTTTTTCCTTCTGCATTCTTTCTCCTTCCTGTTCCTTGGTGCCGGAGGGCGACTCACAGGCCAAGCAAAAGGAAAGGCCTATCAAAATGAGGAACAATTTTCTTTGGATGAACATAGCATTGGTGCTTGAATGAGGAGGAGGAACCTTGAGTAACAAAATAAATATAGGGACAAATCACTTAAGTAACGTATCAAGCTTTACTTAGGGTCTTGATGGCTAAAATCATAGAACTCTGGTCAATATTACCTATTTTGTTCGCAAAAACACCCTCGCTTTCTTATGAATGCTTCTGTCCTAACCCGCTTCGTAATTCTCGCTTTGCTTCCGATTAGCATTCTCCTCTCTTCCTTTGTCCAAAGAGGAAAGCAATTGTCACCACAACTCCCTCGAATTCAATTCGAAACCATCTCTGAAGTAGATTTCAGTTCAAAAAGTATCCAAAACTTTGAGGAGCAGAAACAGCTGTTTGAATTGGTTGTCTCCGGGCAGCGCGATAGCAGTTCACTTAGCCCTGCCGAGTGGGAAAGCGTTAAAATTTTCGAAGAACGGAAATTGTTGCCAGGCTCTGGTCCATATACTTTATCACCTTTTTATGCAGGAGGCTGCGCCAGCCGTCCAAGTTCTATTTATGCAAGCAGTGAGAAGCAGGCCCTTGGCGCTGTACACTCAGCACAACATCTCATAGATCTCCAGCTTGAAAATGCATGGGTAGAAGGAGTCGGTGGCAATGGAATTGGGCAAGCCATTACCTATCGGTACGAAGACGCGGGAAACTCCAGTCCCCAAAAACTAGCTCTCCATAATGGCTACATCGCCTCTGATTCCCTATGGTCCGCATTCGGGAGGGCAAAAGAGCTTGTCTTGTATGTCGACCAAAAAGCAGTTGCCGTTTTAGAATTAGCCGATGTTCCCCACCTCCAAATAGGGGATTTGTCTGAGGTAATTCCTGCTTCTAGTTTCCCAGTTAACTATCGTATAGAAATCCAAGACATTTACGCAGGGCAAGCTAGTGAAGATGTCGCCTTATCTGAGCTTAACTTCATTTTTGAGCATTGTCCCTGATTTTGGGGTTTACTGACGCAACCCTTCCACGACCTCGACTCTTGAAGCTTGTATGGCTGGGTAAAGTGACGCCAATGCCGACAAAACCACTACGGTAGCTAGGACCAAGGCAAAATCTCCCCATTCCAGCTCGATAGGAAAGGCCTTTACTCGAAAGCTTTCCCCTCCTTGCAGGGTTATGAAGCCCAAATACTTCTGGCCCAATCCTAAAATCAGGGCCAGAATTACCCCCAGTCCGCCTCCAATCCCTCCGACCAGGAGGCCCAGGTTCTCAAAAATTCTTCGGATTAGCTGGGAACTAGCACCCATGGATTTGAGAACTGAGATATCCCGGGTCTTTTCCAAGACAATCATGGAAAGCCCTCCCACAATATTGATCGCTAGGATACTCAACATCAAAACCAGGATGAGATAGCTAATGAATTTCTCATTTTTCATCACTCGATACAAAGTAGCATGCTGCTCATACCAAGTTTGAACTTCATAGTCTTCTCCAACCATGACCTGGAGTTCATCTTGAATCTTTTCTGCAAGATCAATGTCCGAAAGTTTTAATTCATAGGCTGATACTTGTCCCTCTAGGTCAAAAAACTGTTGCACGAAACCAAAATCAGTGAATACGTATTTTTCGTCGTACTCCTTCTGAATACTGAAATAGCTGGCCGGAAAAATCCGCTCCAAGCGTGCATCAGCTTGGAGGTTGCGCACAGATGCATCTTGAGGCAGGTAATAAACCCGAATAGGCCGTGTTTGGTCTTCGGTGTTAGCACTCAATTGATGGGCAATGATGTTACCTAGTACGGCCTGCTGTACTCCTTCCCTTGGAGCAAAGGTATAAGCTCCACCGAAAACATCTTTTTCTAAGGAGTTCACATCGTTGAAACTGGGCTCCACTCCTTTAAGAACCGCAAAGGTTTGGCGGTCTTGGTACTCCATCCAAACTCTCCCTTCGAGGGTACGGGTCAGAGCGACGACGTCAGGGTGGGATGAAATGCTATCTATCAAGCTGGGACGATCCTCAAAAGTCTTTCCTACAGAGGCTACTATTTTGATTTCTGGATCTACAGAAGCAAAAAGACCCTCTATGAAGCCCGTCAAACCATTGAAGACAGAAAGCACCAAAATCAGGGCAGCTGTACCAATCCCGATCCCAATCATGGACACCCAGGTGATTAGGTTTATGGCATTGCTAGATTTTTTGGAGAAAAGATATCTACGGGCGAAATCTATTTTGAGGTTGGCCACGGGTTTAGGAATATGTTGATATCGTAAGGTATTCTTTTTTGCCAGTTGATAGCGATTAAGCGGGCTCAAAAGTTAGTTCAAAATCTCATCTTCTTCCTCATCATCGCGATACCGCTCTCTCAACTGTACGGGTTCGACGGATTCATTGCGGCGAATGCGGGCATTGAGCAATTCTACTACAAACGAAAAGGCCATGGCAAAGTACAGATATCCTTTCTCCACATGCTGCTCAAAACCTTCTGCCACCAACATAAATCCAATCAACAACAGAAAGGACAGGGCCAACATCTTCATGGTTGGGCGACTGTTGATAAAATCAGCGATTGGCTTCGCCGCCACCAACATTATGCCCAAAGAAATCACCACTGCTGCGATCATGATCTCAACCTCATCGACCAAACCAACTGCGGTCAAAATAGAGTCAAAAGAAAAGACGATATCTAAGGCTACGATTTGAGCAATGACCGCCCAAAAAGACTTAGCCTTAAGGTTGGTCTCGCCAGATTGGTCCTCCCCTTCGAGCTTGTGATGCATCTCAGAGATCGTTTTGGCCATCAAGAAGATGCCTCCTCCAATCAATATTAAGTCTCGCCAACTCAGGTTAAAATTCTCAATCACTTCTTCACGCAGTGGCAGTCCTATCCATTCGATGGGATTGAAAACCGTGTAAGTTAAGGACACAAGCCAGCTAATGGATAACAGGAGGCCAATTCTAAAAAACAAGGCCAACAATAAGCCCAATGTTCGAGCTCTACCTTCTTGCTCTTCCGGCAGCTTGCCAGCTACAATGGAGATAAATACGATGTTGTCGATACCCAAGATGATCTCCATCATGGCCAGGGTAAAAAGACTGATCAATCCTTCCGTGCTAAGAAAAACTTCCATGAATCAGCTGATGGAATTGGTTGTAAATGGGTAATTGGGGGCGAAGGTAAACACTAGATCGTCATAATACGGGCTTAGAGAGGCAGGATATGAGGCAAAGCCTCCCCAATGCCCAATTTTCTTTGATTTAATACCCTTTTCCTTTAGCCACTACGAGAACTGGATGGGGAATCAACCTATAGATGTTTCAATCGCCCTTTTCCTGTTTCAATTTAGACCCGAGATACCCTCCATGGTGTCGTTTCAAAAATCCCTCGCGGGTAAAACCTGTCTTCTCGATAAGCAGGACGGTCAAGATATGCCCAATCACTTGCATCGCTGTAATGGAAGTAGTAGGGGTTAATTCCAGAGGACATACCTCTTTGGGGCCACCCGTATGCAGCAACACGTCTGCCGCTTGGGCTAGCGGACTCTGGGCACTACCCGTAATCACCAAAAGAGGCAAAGACTGGCCATGTAAGTTCCGGGTCAAGGCAATGAGTTCCAACAACTCTCGGGTCCGGCCTGAGTTTGAGATTAAAATATAGCAATCTTCAGGATGGACCAAGCCCAAATCTCCATGTTGAGCTTCAGAGGGATGCATGAATACGGCTGGGGTTCCGGTAGAAGAAAGGGTTGAGGCCAGATTATGGGCCACCTGTCCCGCTTTTCCGATCCCACTGGTGATCACCTTGGCCCTGCGCTGATGAACTTGATTAAAAATCACCTCAATGGCCCGAGAAAAATCATTGGTTTCTGGAATGGAGAGTATCGCCGCTGCTTCGGCCTTTATTACCCGCTGGATGGTTTCCTGCATAAGGCAAAATAACGAAGCCTCTTAAGCAGTATCAAGAAAACTTGAGGGGAGAATTTGAGATATTGAGATTTTGGGAGCATGAGTACGAGAGATATAAGCCTCCCTTCCACGAACAAATGGAGCAGCCCTCACGTGAACCTGCTCACGTGAGGGCTGCTTGTAATTTTTTAGTGGAACTTATTAGCGAATAAATTTCACAATAAAATCTTGACGGAACTTCGCTAGGCGATCTTCATCAGCCAGCTCAATGTGGTATCCACTGTTGTCTTTGGCTTTGTCAATCGCTTCTTGAATGGGGACATTGTATTCATCCACAAAGGAAGATAGGGTATAAAGGACTTCCTCCTCGTATTGGAAGAAGATCCAGTTATAGCCAGCTGGATCTAATTCTAACAGAATGGTAATCTTGTCTGGCTGCTTTTCATAATCGGCAGAAAAGGTTCCAAACTGGTAAACGATTTTTGAGTCAACCACTTTATTGATGGGTAACCCTCCCAACCCAACCAAGCCTACCTTGGCATCACAGAACAAGGCTTTGTAATCCTCATTATACTTAAAATCAACCCCTGAAAGCAGGAGGTCGAAATCCAATTGCTTGGCCAGTCCGATGGCAGAACCAACCATTTGAGTTTTTACGTCCTGAACAAATTTTTCGGTCTCCTTCTCACTGCGAGATCCCTCGTCTAATAATTCAGCTGCAGCTTCTTGGAGGCTACGCTGACTAAAGTCTATATCTCGAGAAGCCGCCATGACATAGGGACCTTTCTCCATAAACTTCTCCCCTGCTTCTTTGGGGAATATTCCCCCAAAATTTAGTCCCATCAAGAGATCTGTACTGAGGTCATTTCGGCCCACCGTTTCCTTCCAGCTTCCCGATACCTGCATGGAAATCGTTTTATCCTCAAAATCTGTAGGGAAGCGCAGCAATCCCTGTGAGGTAATGGTGTTGGCAGAATCATTGAAGGCAACTGTAGATCCTTTGTAGACCCGCTGCTTCAACTTATCCTCGGTCCCGATTCGGAATTCCTTTCTCTTTCGGTCAAAGGTAAGGCCTCCACTTGCCGTGATCACTTCTCGGTCTTCTTCATCGTCCTTAGCTTGTAGGAAATTAGAATAGAATGAGCGGTACTCAGGTACATACATTAAGCCAACTACCAAATCTTCTCCCATCTCATTGGTCAAGTCATCCGCGATAGGAATGAATACCGAGTCGGGGTTTACGATGGTTTTATTGAACGTAAACCAAGCACCCTTGAATACAGGGTTTTCTGATTCAATTTTTACTTCTCCTTCAAAACTCAAGAAACGATTTCGAGCATCTAGCTCAGCTCTTCCTTTAAACAAAATTCGCTCTGTCAGGTAGAAGTTGTCTTCTTCTTCTATTTGCCCTGAAGCGGTTGTACTCAATTCGCTGTTGACTTTGATATTGGCAAATTGGATATACTGAGGTTTGCCATTTACTTCTATGTAGTCATACTTACCCCTGCCTTCATATTCTCGCTTACTCAACACCCGCACATCGGATTCGTAGATCCGGTGCATCCGCGTTTCCTGGTCCGCTTCCACAACCGCATTTTCTAGGTCCTGAAGATAACCCGTCGCCTCGATCACTACCTTCTGGCTATCAGGAGTGATGATGGCATCTGCCACCATGAGATTGGGCACTCCATCTACGCGAACCTCTTTGGTTTCTAGGTCATACAGGGCATCCTCTCCATTAAAGCGGAGTCCATACATTTCAGGATTGGTAGACACGAAATAGTCCTTCCCTCCACTGCCTTCTAAATCCAGTTGATTCTTGCTGCGATCAAAGGCTCCAGATGCAAAGCTGGTGGCATATTGTTGTTTGGGAAAATTGGCCAATTGCTGGCTACTGTCAAGCTTGGTGAACGTAGACTGATGATCGCCCACGTTATACTCGATACTCACGTTTTGCGCGATGAATAAGACACTGTCTTCTCCTTCTACTTGCTCTTGATCCAATACGATAAAATCCCCTGCGGGAACATTAACAATGTCTTTTCCATACACATTCCGATCAAAAAAGATGCTGTCACTGGCCACCTTAATTTGTCCAAGTTTCAGCTGGCCATTGCCAACCATTCCATTTTTTGAAATAGAGATCACGCCGGTAAACAGTCCTTCTCCCCCAAACAGAGATAAAGATTCATAATCAGATTCCACAGATAGAGCGTCCTCCTTGGTATACCAGGTGTAAATAGCTGAATTGGCTTTGACCTCGGGGAAATACACCCCGCCTTGATATCCTCGTTTCAGGCTAAAATAGCTTACGTTGGCCATCACTGAGTCAAAGTGAAAGACAAAGCTGTCACTCTGTGCGATGGTCCCGAGGTATTCGACCCGTCCATTGCCATTCAATCCCCCTTGATCAAGGCTGATCTCATTGAAAAAGCGCCCTTTGCCGTCGTATATCCTTACCCCATCAGGTGGTACCTGCTTTTTAAACCCAAGGGTATTGTCTTCCATTACCTGCAGCGTTTGAGTAAATTCGGGGAAAAT
Organism: uncultured Bacteroidia bacterium; assembly: GCA_964521065.1. Classification (GTDB taxonomy): domain Bacteria; phylum Bacteroidota; class Bacteroidia; order J057; family J057; genus CAYVAP01. Next base: position 23,182 of record CAZFPQ010000073.1, read on the forward strand.
TCCTTTTGAAATAAACTTTCCATCAAAGCTGAGGTTGGTCTCCTCAAAATTCTCCAAGCTATCTAGCACGAATGGTGAGACGGCAAAAAACATACTTGATCGATCGTATACCCCCCCTTCGATATTGGGATCATCCCAATACAAATAAGACTGGGAATAGCTATCAAATACGGGAAATTGAGCGTAGTACTCTTCTTCAGATTCATTGCGGCTATTCAAGCCTCCCTTTTCACCTGACTTATTGCGGGGATCATCGATATGAATGACTCCAGTAACACCTTCAAAAACGGTATTGCTCAAAGCCTTTTCGAGCGGAGTGAGCGAATCTGGACGCGCCGCACCACGTGTGAGCACAAACCTCATGGAGTCTATGGAATCACAAAAGATTCGATAGGTGTCGTAATAAAAGGTAAAACTGGAGCTCTCCTCACTGCTAGAATAGAGATTCACCCGTCCTACAGCCAAGTCACCACCAAACTGTAAGTTGCGGCTTTCCATGACCTTGACCTTCCCCTCAGACGGTTTTACTCGTAGAAATACAGAATCACTGAGTGAGAAGAAAGGAACCCCGTTTAGTTCCATGTCTCCAGAAGCCATGGAAAGGGTCGCATTAGCACCAGTATCTACTTTAGAAATGATTTGAATTGCATCAAAATCCTTGGCCTTCCGAGCCGCTCGAGCCCAAGAGTCAAGTTTAGGCATGGGGGTAATTTCGTAGGTTTCGTGGTCATACTCAATGAAACCAGCCGCCTCTAGATTGGGCAGCACCCGATAAAATTTACCTAGGTCTTCCTTGGACTTTAACCGATACTCTCTCAGTACTTCATCGGGAAATACCGTCTCAACTTTTTTGATCACCTTATATCGGTAAATGGCTCCTACCGGGTTAAAGGGTAAAATCCCCTGGAGTTGACGATATCTTTCTAAGGTGAAATAGTCAAAGGATTCTATCGCAGAAACTTTGTTTTCGCGGTCTATCAATGAAGTGAAACGAAGTTCATCTTCATTCAAATCCCATAGGATGGTTTCAAACAACAGGAAGTAGTCGTGATAAGAGCTAAGGAAAGGGATTGCCCGGAAGTTGCCTTGCCCAGAACGTTTCATGCGAATGGTGCTGTCCTTCGCTGTGTAGGATAAATCCATCCCCGGATGATAGATGCTGTCTTCCTTGTTTGGACCCAAGTATATCTTTGCTCCAAGACTTCGCCCGGCAAGCCGATCTTCATCTAAGATGAACCCTTCACCCGATAAGCGGATTACCGTGGTGTCCTTACGCATTACCTCGATTTTGGCTAAGACATGGCGTGATGCCATCCCTAACAAGGAGGACTCATCGCCCGCAGGAGCTAATGCAAATGGATCTGGGCCAGCATACTCACATTCACCATACTCAGAATCGCTGTCCTCAAAGGTGGCTAAACTCTCTTCGTGATTTGACCATTCATCTTCGCCCCAATTTTCATCTCCCCCTGAAGGAAGTCCAGTACCAAAAGGATCAAAAGCAGAAATTTCGTCCTCGGACGGACCTAGAGGAGCCTCATAGAGATCATAAGCTGAGCCTATGCGGCGTACGCCCCTCAAAGAGAATCCCCCCTCATATCGCACGTTGGGCAAGAGGTTTTCAATCAGGATACCTCCTCCATAGCTCTGAAAAAATGGATAATTTGCTTTGTCCAGGGAACTATGTCCTACATTTCGGTCTTCATAACGTCCAATAATAGGCTTCGATAATAAGCCCTGGTAATACAGGGTAGCAGTATCGGCCTTGATTAGGCCTAGGTTAAAATTGAGGGTGTATCCCTCTAGCTCACAATAAACCTTCTGGGGGTCTAATCCCATTTTTTCCCAAGTAACGGTTCCACCTACTGCTTCAAAACTTTTTGAAATGGGAAAAAACCGTCCTTTAACTCCTTGTATGAGACTCGAATCCTTAAATCGACTGGTGTAGTATCTTAGGTCAGTTTGATCAAATTCTAAAACAGGCGCACTTTGTTTTTTACCATTGACCTTTTGAGTGACAAAGCTGAGTTTCGGATTCGTCTGGGAGATTTCCCAATGGTAGCGAGAACGGTTGACGGGTTTGCCAGTTTGCAAGTATTCATTCATGACAGCCAGGTAACTCGCTGCCTTTTTAGGGTCTAGTTCACTCACCACCTGCTTGGTTACTTCCATGAAGGCGGAAGGGAGGACTTTCACTTGAGTTTGGTCCTTTTTGAGCTGATCTAAGGTAAGAATGAATAGGCTCATGGCTGGATCAGCATCAAGGCGACGACTGGCCATTTCATTCATCAAAGCGATGAAATGGTCCTGCTCGGTGGAGCTCATGTCTGCCCCCCCCCAAAGCAGGGTTAGCTTCTCAGAAGCCAAGCGAGCGCGCTCAGTCCGTTCTTGAGTGAGGAATTCATTGAACTTAGTGATGAACTCATCAGGATCTGTTGGGAAAAAATCGACCCCTTGAGCCATCGCTGAAGTGCCTAGCTGCAAGAGCAAAACAAGGGAAAGGATCTGAACAATTCGTTGCATGGTGTTCGATAATTTCGGGTGTGCAGGGGAATGAGAAAAAGAGCTAGAACGTTAAGCACGAAAGAATTTCCATCTGCCAGCAGCCCATTCTCCTTCAGTCAAGGAATGGACCAGTTTAACGCCAAGGGGATTGAGTCTTTTTTCTAATAATGGAATATCATCGGGAAAAAAGCCACTCATCAATAAGTCACCCGCTGGCTGAAGATGTGCCACATAAGCAGGAATGTCAGCCAGCAGGACATTGCGGTTGATATTAGCCAGAATGAGATCAAATTGGTCTCCAGGTATGTTTTCCTTGTTCCCTTGAAGCCACGACAGGTGGCCTAATTGATTCAACTCCGCATTTTCTGCAGCATTTTCTGCGCTCCAAGGATCGATATCAATCCCTAAGACCTTTTTTGCTCCTAAACGCGCTGCCAAGATGCCCAGCACTCCGGTACCGCAACCCATATCCAAGACGTCTTTATTGGCCAGGCTGAGCTCTCGGAGATGTCGAATCATCAAACGTGTGGTCGGGTGATGACCTGTACCAAAGGACATCTGGGGGTTGATCCAGATGGTATGCTTAAACCCAGGCTGGGGCTCGTGAAAAGAGGCCAAGATCTGGCAATAATCGTCAACGAAGATAGGATCGTAGGCCTTTTCCCAGACTTCGTTCCAATTGGTATGGGGGATGATGGATTCCTCCACTTCAGGTGCCCCAAAAGGGGCCAAAGTGGCTTTCAAATCCTCACGGTCAAATTTATCGACTGAGATATAAGCCCTCAGTAAGTCATCGTACTCCTCAAACCCCTCGTAACCTTTGTCTGAAAGGAGAGCAATCAAAATCTCTTGCACATCCGTATTGGTTCGGATGGCCAAGGCAATGTAGTCACTTTGCTGTTTTTCTTTCATTTTGGATTGCAACCTGCGGCACTGCGAAATGGAGTGTAGGCTATGGTAAATTGGGCAAAAGCCTCTACGTCCTCAATGTATATAGAGAAATCTGCAAAACTCTTGGTATCTGTCAGGTACCAGAGACCGGTTTGGTCAGCATATAAATCACCACTCTCTTTGTATACAACTAAATCAGCAAATGCTTCTATATCCTGAACAAATACTCGATAATCCGCGAAGGCAGCTGTCTGCTCAACATAGACCGCCCCATACAACTTACAGGGATCGATGTCTTTTTGCCTCAACTCCATTACCATTGGCGAAGGTATGGATAGCCCCGTCAACGCTCCTACGACACACAGCCAAATCAATTTTCTTCTCAAGCTCATCTTTTTGCGAGATCTTTTTCTTTAGGCATAAAGATACCTATTCACCATGGTGATTGAACATCCTAAGCCCGTAAAACCCTAACTCCGTTTATACAATGCCTATTTTGGCATATTCACCTTAGAGGCTGTTTGGATTTTTCCTTTACGGCCAAAACTTGTCTTTTTTGAAC
>CAZFPQ010000074.1:0-27120 GCA_964521065.1 uncultured Bacteroidia bacterium
TTCAGGAAGGCGAGAGCACTGCGTTGCGAGAGAAAATGCGTTCAGATCGCTCACTAGGATCGTAGTAAAACAAACAAACCCCCAATCCTAATTTATTGATTATAAGCCAGCTAATCCCCTTAACTCTCTTAACTCTCTTAACTCCCTTAACTCCCTTAACTCCCTTAACTCCCTTAACTCCTTACTCCACTTTAAACACATTATTTGACTTATCAGAATCAGGAATTTCATTTCCTCCAAGGCGAATCGCCCTAATGGGCTTACCAAATTTTTCTTTGATACTTAAGCTACTTTCTCCTTGTGCCCAGATAGTGGCTGGATAATCAAATACCTCTTCACTGCCATCGCTCAAGGTAACTTCTACATGAACGGGAACTGGGCAGCTTCCTTCGCGAAGGATTTGAATGTCCATTTTCTTGCGCTTGACCTTCGTCACCTGGATGGCGAGATCAGGAACTCCCGTCTCAAAGAACCAGGGCTTAAAGAACCAGTCTAGTTCCTGTCCAGAGACGTCTTCCATGGTAGCAAAGAAATCAAATGGGGTTGGATGCTTGCTTTCCCAACGACGGATATACGCACGTAGCGACTCCTTGAATGCCTCTTCTCCCATTATTCCCCGTAGCAAGTGGTAAGCCACCGCTGGTTTTTGGTAAGCATGTATCCAATAGCCCTGCCCACTTACCGTATGAGAAGGAGTCATCAAGGGCAGCTCTCGGCTATTGCCCGCAAAACTTTGATAGGCCGCGACATCGGCATACATGGGTTCCTTGGAATAACCTTTGATGCCCATCAGCGGCGTAGGCAAATAGGAAGCCCAGCCTTCTTCCATCCACGCGTAGTAGCGCTCATTGATGCCAGTCATGAAAGGAAAATAGGTATGGGCAATTTCGTGGTGGGTCAATGAAAAGGCATAAGCCTCCGCAAAAGAGCTGCCATCGTTACACATCATGGGAAACTCCATGCCCCCACCAAAGCCACGCAAATCCCCATTAAAGACAGTCATGGCTGGATAGGGGTAAGGTATCCCAGGCATTTCATCAGACAAATATTCAATGATGTCCTTGGAGTATTTGGCAACGGAATAAAAATCACGAGCGGCTGGTTGGTAAACGGCATCCACCAACACCCTACGGCTTCCATCCTCAATCAAAGCCGAGGTAGCATCCCAATAATAATAATCGGAGCTAGCGAAAGCGAAGTCGGGTACTCCCCGCGCCACATAATGCCAGGTATTGCTTTCCCCGGGAGTGGTGATAGCTGTACCCCGCTCATAATCTTCTTTGCTCACCACCTTGATTACTTTGTCGCTTTTCATGGCTTGCTTCAAGCGGCTGGCGTAGGTTGGCGTCAAGACCTCATCAAGATTTTGTAGTTCTCCAGTGGCCCAGACCACCAAACTATCTGGGGCAGTTATTTTGACGTCAAAGTCGGCAAAATCTTGGTAGAACTCATGTAGCCCTCGGTATTGTAAGGTGTCCCACCCACGTATGTCATCGTATACGGAGAACTGTGGATACCAATAACCCACAAAGAAGCTAGGATCCCCATAGGTTCCTTGCCGGATCGTCCCTCCCCCTGTGATGGTGAACTCCCACTCTGCCTTGAGGGTAAGACTTGCCCCTTTAGCCAAGGGTTGTTGGGGATAGAGATACATCAAGGTCTCGTCCTCCTCAAAACGAGGATCTTCCAATATGTCCAACGTATCTCCATCTAAGATTAGGCTAGAAAATATAATTCCATCGGTCAGCTCTCCTTCTGACAGGCGATCGTCTCGGTCAAAACCCGGTCGATAGATATTTTGATGCAAGCGCAGTACCACCTGTTCTAGGTCATCTGGGCTTTGGTTGTAGTAAGTAAAGCTTCCTGTTGCTCTTACCCTTCTAAGGCTAGGATCTAGGCTAGCCTCAATCTGGTATGAAGCGCGGTTTTGCCAATACGTTGGACCAGGCTCTCCACTTGAGCTACGTGTTCCTGCCTCTCTAGCGGCGCTTACTTCTGGGAGGAGCGGCAATTCATTAGCGGAACTTTGAGCATATATTTCTAGGCCAAAACATAGCAGGAGGGCCTTGATTGCGAGGATTCTAAAGGAAAGGATCATGGATTAGGCGCGATTATTGCACTTTGTCATTTTACTCCTAAAATATAACCTTATCCGATTGCTATCCCATTATGGGCCTAAGTTTTCGACCAAGTTCTTCCTTCTCTCGACTCTCGCCCCAAGAGCGTGCTGAGCCTGCACGGCCAGCGATCATCTTGGGTTGTGCCAACTCGTATCAAGATTCGCATCGCCAATCTCAGCTGGTAAAAGAGCGAAAAGGCATATCCTACTTGTTCAAGCGATCCTATCCGCAGCGGCCTGTCGAGATTTTGGAAGAAAATCCCGCCGAGAGAAGGTTCATATTTGATCTACTAAGGGCCCAGCGCTATCGATGGCGGAGTAGCATGCTCCACCTAGCCGGCTATTCAGAGGGAGAGTATATTCACCTCAATGGAGGTTTGGGAGAGGAGCCCTTGAAGGCTCAGTCTTTGGCGACCTTGATTTCCCGACTACCTGGTTTACAATTGGTGTACCTCAATGGCTGCGCCACTCAGGAGTTGGTTGGGCACCTACTTAGGCTAGACCTACCTGCAGTCATAGCGACTCAAGCGAGAAAGTCACGAACTGAGGCGACCCCTACGGCCATTGCCTTCTATGAAGCACTGCTTCGAGGCCGCACGTTGAGACAAGCTTTTGAGCGCATTCAAAAAGTCACCCCCGAGCGCCTGCAATGGCAAGCAGCGCAATACGACTTACAAGCCGATTCATTTCTTTTTAACGAACGGCCATTAACATTTCAATCGGATCAGTTGCTACCTGGAGGTCTCTATTACCACCATGATCGGGAACAAGACCTAGACTGGACTATTCCCACCCCTAAGCCCACCTCACTACGTATCGGCAAAAACCAGCGAAAAAGAATCAACGTGTGAGCACCCAGTAGGGATGGGCTAAAAAGCCTTAAATCCTTCACTTTCTTCACTTTCTAACTCCGTCATAATCCACTAGCTCAAGGATCAAATCTGTGTATTTGGGGAAATTCAGAAGTATTTTTATATTACGATAACATGTAAGTTATCGTTTTTCTAAATTCATACACACAACCAACCACCAGCTTTGGAACGTATCAGATCAGTTTTCACCTCCCTTTCGAGGGGCGAGCTTCGCTTGCTCAAAAATTACTTAACGGGTTTCCACAAAAAGGGCGACAACAAGGCCCTGGAAATGATTCATTACTTAGAGGATTGTCCTAAGATTTCGCATGGAGACATGGCTGAGCTTCTTTATGGCAATCACAAGGCAAAAGGCTTAAGCATGCTCAAGCCAAAATTGCTGGAGCGCATGCTCGAAACGCTCAACCTCAGCATTAACCCAGACCACAAGGCCTTAGCAAAAGAAGATCCTGCTAGCCAGATTCAATTGGAACTGCTCAAACAGCTCAACTATGCGCTGACCCTACGCATGCGTGGCTGCAACCAATTAGCCCGTGAAATTCTTGAGAAATGCGAAACTCGAGCGGTAGAATTTGGCTATCCGGGGCTTCAGTTACAGGCTCAGACCATGCTGCGTAGCATGTCCGATTCTCTAGAAGAGATCCAGACTCATTTTGGTCCAGAAATGCAATCAACCCTGGAAGCCTATCAGTCCGACCTGATGAGTCAGGCCTACATGGATGAATACCGGGTGATGACCCAGATGGATCGAATGCCTGATGAAGAAATGCTCAGAGAATGGCTTCGGGAGCGTATCTGCAACTTGGAGAAACGCCTTGAAGTGCATTATAGTCGTCGAGCTCATTTACATTGGTTCATTTTGAGAGAGAATCTATGCCGCATTGAGGGGGCCTTCCAGACGGGCCGCCAGGTCGTGCAGGAAATCGAAGATTTATTGACCATTCACCCAGGCCTAAAAAGTCGCTATAGAGAAGGCTTACCCCACCTCCACTTGGCAGATTTGGAGCTACGCTGCTATCACTGGCAAGCGGCCTTACAAGCGGCCACCAGCGCCCGCGCCTTGTTTTACCCTGGGCGGCGCATCCACTACCGGGCAGGTATGCTAAAGATGTTAAGCCAGCTTTACCTAGGTGACTGGGCAGCAGCGGCGGCCACTACGCAAGAATTGCTTTCTGTACCTGCTAAGCACGAGCTCAGGTCACTTCGGCCCCTGGTGGAATACCTTCACCTATGCCAAGGCTATCTAAACGGAGACCTGAATTCGGTTAAGCGAAGCATTCAATGGGAGAACCCATTAAATCAGGATAAAAGAGGTTGGAATGTAGGCATTCGCCTCATGGAGATCATCATCCTAGTGGATCTAGCCGAGTACGAAACGGCCTCTCTGCGCATCGAAACCTTGCGTAAACACCTGAGCAATCATCAAGCCCTTGAAGCACGCAGTGTGCTTATTTATCGGTACTTGTACCAACTAGAACGCAATAGCTTTTCTTTCGAAGCGACTAGCAAAAAGACTGAAGAAATCATGGATGATTTGGCAGAACTTACCCAATGGAATCCCATTGGCTACGAAGTGGTGAGGTTTGAGAGTTGGCTCAAAGCCAAACAGGAGGGCCGTCCCGTTGCTGAGGTCTTAAAGGAAGATTGGCGAAAATTGGCTTGAGCTTTGGGAAAGTTCCGATTTGAGACATAGTGAGGTGCTTGGGGATTTGGCGCTTGCTTGCCAAAAGTAGGATGGCCACGAATACCTGGGAAAAAGGGCCCCAAAATATCCCGTACTCCCGTACTCCACTTACCGCTTTTCTTATGTCTGCTTACTAAAAAGAGAGCTGGTAAGAGGGGCATGGAAATCCCAGGTAGGGTGCGGCATCTATTCAGCCAGATGACCATCGCTCGCGCCGCTATACCCCGGTTTATCTCATGAACTTTTCACTCCTGAACTTTCAACCTAGACCTACCCTGATTTTCAACTCTGTCCAGTACCCCATCTTTTCTCTTCTAGAGGCCCAATTGCTCACGCAATTCTTTTACCTGCTGCTGTACCCCTTCATCCCCAGGTACTAGCTGCCTGAGCCGCTCTGCCGTAGTCAGGGCATTTTGCAAATCCCCAATGGTGGTGTAAATCGCAGCCAAACCAGATAAAGCACCAAAATGCCTGGGCTCTAGCCTTAGGGTTTCCTCGATGTCGTCTTTGGCGGCCTTGAGGTTACCCCTAAGATAGTAAGCAGTAGCACGCTTATTCCAGGCTTCTGGCCAATGGGGGGCTAATTCAATAGCTTGGGTAAATAATTCAATGGCACTGGAAAGATCCTTACGGGTAATGGCTTTGCTTCCCTGCCCGATTAAATAATCTAAAGAGGCTTCTCCGCTATCCAGCCATATGGCCCAAATTTGATCCTGGAGCAAGCTGATGTCATCAGGATCTTCCGTTATCCTTAGGTGCTCAAATAATTCATCAAGGCTGAAAGGGCTAGGCGTCATCTTGGTTAATTTTGGGGGCTTGAGGCCACAGGGATCACTACCTGTCTGACCAAACTGGGAGCAGCTCCGGGACGGAGGCTGAGTCGAACGTATAGCTCTACCTGAGTCACCCCTGGATCGGGAACAATGGTGAGAAAATATGGCAATCTATCCAATAAATCTCGCTCTACCTGCCCCCCCCTGGCGCTATACCGCGCCAAAGCGAGAGGGATTCCTGGGACCATCAGTTGCAAAGGGTTTTCTTCTCCAGCATTTAAGCTGTCTCCATGGGCCAAAAACACCCGTGTTTTTAAAAGATGGATTGTATCCAGAGGCTGTTGCCAAGTACCTACTATTTCTCGACTCAATCGACCGGTACTATCAAATCGCTGGGTAAACAAGATCGAATCTTGTTTTAAAAGGGAATAGATGTACAACTCCCCATTGGGATAAAACCTCTGTGACCAGCCACTGAGTCGGTTGTCTCTCCACTCACGGCGAGATTGAACAGCACTGTCAGGATAAAAGTTGGTTTCTTGGCCTGATTTCTTCCCTTTCTTATAGGGAATTAAAGCCTGTAAGGCCCCCGTCTCATAGAAAACTTTTTGGGTTCCTTCAATTGAACCTTGTTTATAGGGCGTCTCTCTCCAAACCGCTCCAGAAGGATAGTAGGTAAAGCCTACCCCATGGTACTCGCCTTTGTCATTGATCGGGTTTACCTCAGTTAAATATCCTTCATCGTTGTATACCCGCTCAAGTTGTCCCAAACTCCATATGGGACAGCACAACAGCACATACATGGTCATCCAAAAGCGCATAGCTCCGTGTTTCTACCCCAATTTAATTGAAAAAGCCTGGGGTACAATTTAGGATTCACGATGCCCAAAGGACAGTATCCCTTAAACCGAAAAATAAGAGACAGATTGGGGCCTCAATTTTTATAGAAGCCAAACCAACTATACTTCAGCGCTGCTTTTTCTTAATTCGCTTAACTCTAGGCTGATTCGCTCTGTAAGCTCCGTACAAATGGTTTCAAACTCTTCTAATAAAGCTGGTAACTCAACGTGATCCTCATTCTCAGTAGCCTCCCATTCTATGTCCTTCATGAGCTTGATGAGGTCTGGATTTCCCAGAAAGTTGATGGAAGACTTATACTTATGTGCAGCTGCGCCCAGGGCAGAGTAATCTTGGGAAGCAAAGCTCTGGCTCATGGACGCTAAGGTGTGAGGAGACTGCTTTTCTATCAACTCTAGGATTTCAATCATAAAAGCACTGTCCCCCCCTGTTAGAGATTTTAGCTGGTCTAGGTTGATGTCCATATTCCCTTTTGCCATGGTGTTTATTTGGTAATCATAAATTTCTTAAGACAAAAATAAAAACATCAACTACACCAATTCCAGTTTATGATCCTTCATTTTTTACATCTATTCCATGAGTTTGTAATAATGCCCTCAGCTTTGGCTTCATTTTGTTCATAAGCAGTAATATTTTTGATAAAAATTGAACTTTCATGCAAAGAAAATTCCTAACCAAGATATTCATCATCGAAGACGACCTCATCTTCGGTAAGGTTGTTCAGAAAGCATTAGAGCAAGATGGGGATAACTATGAGGTTCAAGTGTTCCAGACAGGGCAGTCATTCTTAGATAATCTGCACCAAAATCCAGATATCGTCAGCATTGATTATGGGCTACCTGACATGAATGGGCTGGAAATATTAAATAAGGTCAAAGCCTATAACTCTGAAATCGGAACCATCATTCTATCGGGGCAGGAAAAGATGCAAGTAGTCATCGAAGCCTACGACAACGGTGCCGATAATTACATCATCAAAAATGAAAACGCGCTGGTCCAGTTAAAGAGCGTGGTCAAAAGCCTCACCAATAGTTCAAATCTGCGAAAAGAGGTCGATGAACTAAAGACCCAGATCATCGACCGACATAAATACGATACCATTGTAGGAGAGAGTCAAGGCATCAACAAAGTACTGGGCATGATGCAGAAGGTGGAGCGGAGTAACATCATGGTATTGATCACGGGGGAAAGTGGAACAGGAAAAGAGGTCGTGGCCAACGCTTTACACTATAACTCCCCCCGCAAAAGAAAGCCATTCGTGGCGGTCAATGTCGCCGCTATTCCTGCGGATCTAATCGAAAGTGAGCTATTTGGCCATGAGAAAGGAGCCTTCACAGGGGCGACGGGCCGCAGAATAGGAAAGTTTGAAGAAGCCAACGGAGGCACCATTTTTCTGGATGAGATTGGAGAGATGGACATCAACCTTCAGACCAAGCTCCTAAGAGTTTTGCAGGAAAGTAAGGTTACTCGGTTAGGAAGCAACAAGGAGATCAAACTAGAAGTTCGGGTTATCGCAGCAACCAACAAGAATCTCAACCTTCGGGTTAGGGACGGACTTTTCCGAGAAGATCTATACTATCGCTTACAAGGCTTTTTGATCCATCTTCCTCCACTGAGGGACCGCGACAATGATGTGATGTTGCTCGCCAAGCACTTTCTCAAGATCTTTTGCAAATCCAATCGCATGCCTGAAAAAAGCATTTCTCGAGCAGCCATGGAAGCACTCATTAGGCACAATTGGCCTGGCAACGTCCGTGAACTAAAAGCCATGATTGAACGGGCCGCCCTGATCAGTGACACGCCTGAGATCCACGCAGATGACTTAATATTTGCAGATGCCGTCTGGGCTTGAGGGGAAGAGCTGAGTTTGGGAACATGAGGGGTTAACACAAAAAACAAGAGGAGTTTCCGAAAAGAAACTCCTCTTGTTTTTTTCTTAGAATGGACTTGACTACTGGTCACCTCCAGCCTCGGCTCCTTCGGCTTGAAGTTCTTCAGGAATTTCAATTCCTAGGCGATTAAGGAGCTTGATGGTCAAGTTGTCAGATTCTGGCGCATGAAGGATGATAGATACACCAGATCCATCTACCGCATTGAATACATAATCATAGCTCTCTTCTTCAGCTAAGGCGTCGATTTCACTTTGGATGCGCTCGATGATGGGGGCCATCTTCACTTGGCGGCGCTCCATCAACTTTCCCTGGGACTCTTGCTGCTTCTTTTGCAAGGTCTCTTCGAGCTTAATGACTTCCTGTTGCTTAGCTTCAATCTCAGCGGTTTGTTCCGCTGTGGGCTGAACGGCCCCATTTTGGAAGGGAGCCACCATTTCTTGGTACTCTGCGTACAGGGTCTGTAGGTACTGCTGGCGAGACTGTAGGTCTTCTACCAACTTCTGTTCGTAGGTCTGCAGTTCTTGCTGCATGGTAGCCGTCTCTGGCATCAGGGCCAGGATCGCGTCAATGTTGGCGTATCCTATCTTTATTCCCTGCGCACTCAGGTTTCCGAAGGAAACCAGGGCCATCAACACGGCCACAAACAAAATTCTTGGACTCATAATTTCTTGATTCAAAGCTTTCTAATGACAAGCAAATGCAGCGCAAAAGTAAGAAATATTCGCATTCACTCCTCTTAAGGATTCGTTAATCCTTGTTCCTTTTTTCCACCTGCTTCATTTTAGGCTTGACTTTACACACCAACACAAAGCCGAGCTATCTACCTGATTAGACGGGTTATTCGTCTCCAGCGTCACTTTCTGCTTCGCTTTCATCGGCCAAGGGCACGTTCATGTGAAGCAGCAACGCACGCGTCAGGTTGGCTCCATCCAGGGATTTTATCATCACCGAATTTCCTGAAGCTCGTCCATTGAAGACATAGGTGAAGTTTTGTTCTTCACATAGCTCCGCCAAGTGCCGGTCAAACTTATTCCGAATCTCCTCTAAAAACAGAGATTCACGATAGGCAGATGCCTCTTGAGCGGCATCCGTGCGGGTCCTTAATCGCTCCTGCATGGTCGTGAGTTCGTCGATGTAGGGCTGTAACCTCTCCCGGCTTACGCCATTTTGAGCTTGCTGCTCAATCTGCTCCCGTCGCTTTTTAACGGAATCTGTTAAAGGCTGTAATTCTTCAATTTTTTTGCGTTCAAAAATTTGAAGCTCCTGCTGCATGGTCTGGGTTTCAGGCATCAACTGAAGCACCAAGTCCAAATCTATGATGCCGATGCCGCCTTGGGCAGCTAGGGGAGAGAGGTTCAAGGTCCATGAGCCCAAAAAGAAAGCAAGGCTCAGATAGATAATTCGTAGCATGGGTAGTAATGGTTCAAAAATCAGGCGGGACTATCCCTCATAGAGGCCGTTTGGGATTTGGTGTTTACTTGCCAAAAGTAGGTTTTTTGGGGTCTGACAAGGAGTTTTTCGAGAAATAGCGAGCTATTTCGAAGAAAAATGACCCAATCAGGTTCCCAAAAGACAATTTTGGGGTGTAAAGGAAAATTTCCAAACAGCCTCTTAGTTATCATCTCCGATGCCCAGTTCCAAGAGCACGTCATCGCTCATGTCATAATTGGCGTCGGTGTAAAGCCAGGTAACTTCTCCAGCTTTGTCAAAAATAAAACTATATTTTTTACGCTTGGCTACCGTTTCTACGGCCTTGAAGACCTTTTCCTGGACCGGCTCCAACTTGGCTCGCTGTAAGGTAAACAGTTCACCATCGTAGCCAAATTTCTTTTCCTTGAACTCCTTGGCCTCGCGCTCTGCGGTAAAGATCGCATCCTGGCGCTCTTGGCGAATGTCATCTGGCAGGAGAACTTCCTGCCGCTGGTACTCTTCGTACATCCGCTCAATCTCCTGATACATGCGCTCCAGGTCTTGCTGCCACTGCTGAGAAATCTCTTCGATTTCACTTTGGGCTTCTTGGTACTCGGGAATCTGGTTCAGGATTTCATCGGTATTTACGTAGGCCATTCGCTGGGCAGAAACCAAGGTAATGGCCCAAAGGCTAATCAGTATGAAAAATACAGTACGTTTCATGTTCAATAATTTGTTTAGGCTTTCTCTATTCTAAACATACGAGGTAAAGACCGGAGATGTAAAGCCTATCGAAAAGCGAAGATACACCTCTGCAAGGTTTTCCGTCACATCTGCCCCACATTTTCTGTTACCTTTGTACTCAATTCCCGAGAGGAAGATGCCTGATCAATCGTTCAAATCATGAGTGACTCATACGCCCGCCGTGGGGTATCCGCCGATAAAGCCGACGTACATTTTGCCATCCAAAACCTCGATAAAGGCCTATATCCAAATGCCTTTTGCAAGATACTGCCCGATTTGATGGCCGGCGATCCCAATTTTTGTACCATTATGCATGCTGATGGGGCTGGCACCAAGAGCTCCCTGGCCTATTTGTATTGGAAAGAAACGGGCGACCTTTCAGTTTGGAAAGGCATTGCTCAGGACGGTATTGTGATGAACCTTGATGACATGTTGTGCGCAGGTGCGGTAGGGCCATTCATGTTCTCTAATACCATCGGTCGCAACGCGTTTTACGTGGATCGCTCCGTCTTAGCCGCCATACTTGAGGGCATGGAAGAGGTATTTGAGTTGCTGCGTAGCCATGGCATCGACGCAGTCAATACCGGGGGAGAGACCGCAGATGTGGGAGATTTGGTCCGCACCTTGGTTTATGACGCCACGGCTATTGCTCGACTGCCACGCCAGGAGGTCATTACCAACGAGGCCATTCAGCCTGGAGACGTCATTGTGGGACTTGCTAGCTACGGCAAGGCTAGCTACGAAAGTCAATACAACAGTGGCATCGGTTCCAATGGTTTGACCAATGCTCGTCATGACAGCCTTGCCCACGAATATGCCGCTAAGTATCCAGAATCTTTCGACGCCAATATCCCCCAAGAGCTGGTTTATTCGGGACCTCATCGCCTTACGGACCCAGTAGAGGGTACTCCCCTTGATGTAGGCAGGCTTTTGCTCAGCCCTACTCGCACCTTCCTTCCCATTATGAAGCCCATTCTGGCCAGTCACCGAGATAAAATTCACGGCTTGATTCACTGTACCGGAGGTGGGCAGACCAAGGTGATGAAGTTTGTTCAAAACCTCCACGTGATCAAGGATCAGTTGCTACCTACCCCACCGGTCTTCCAATTGATCCAGGCGGCTTCTGGCACCGACTGGAAAGAGATGTACCAAGTCTTCAACATGGGCCATCGCCTAGAGGTGTATACCGATGAAAAAACCGCCCAACTGATCATGGATCAAGCCAATCGCTTTGAGGTGGAAGCCCAAATCATTGGGCGCTGCGAAGCCGCCGATAACAATCGACTCACCATAGAAGGAGAGGCCAGCCTTACGTATGAATAGGAATGGCCTGTGTACAATTCACTTTTCTCTCAATATCTCAACTCCTACGCTCTCAAAATCATCTCATGCACTTGGACAGAAAAAATTGGGGCAAGGGGTAAGGGGTAAGGGGTATGGTCAAAAGAATGGGGAAATACTGAACCATACCCCGTATTTCCCTACCCCGGTTATAGATTTTCTTCTGTCCACTCGGTCAATAAGCCTGCCCATTACCTGGACCGGGGATCGGGTAGCTGCCATCTGCTAGTGGTTGGAGGGGAGCGGGCGAATCCCAATCCAAGTCATCAGGAACCAAGCTAAGTTCTGAATTCAGGGCTTGATCCCACGTGATGATCTCTCCCGAGTAAGTAGCCATTCGCCCCATGATGGAAGTGAGGGTAGCATAGGCCCCATTCTCCGCATCTGCATACTTGTACTCACCTTGGGCAATCGCGGCAAAGAGTTCATCGTGCTCTACCTGATAAGGATTGGCCGGGTTGCGATCACGGTATTTGTAGAGCCGGGCTCCATCGGCTCCCATGAGGGTACCTGGACTTGGCGCCGACCCTTTCGTTCCCTGGAAGGCCTCAGACACGCGAGAGGGTGTGTTCCTCCAATGGCGACATTGGCTAATCATGTAGCGACCATCCTCATACTGATACTCTACAAAGTGATGGTCATAAATCTGCCCGTGCTTCGCCCCCGTTCGTTGATGCCGGCCTCCCATGCCGTAAGCCTGGCTGGGGTAGGATTGCATCACCCAATTGCCTACATCTAGGTTATGGATATGCTGTTCAGTGATATGGTCACCGCAGATCCAATTGAAGTAATACCAATTGCGCATTTGATAGGCTAATTCCGATTGTCCCTCTTCCCGCTCTTTGACCCATACCCCGCCCGAATTCCAGGCTACATGGGCAGTACGGATCTCGCCAATTTCCCCTTCGTGCATACGCCGTACCCACTCCTGATATTTGGTCTGATAATGACGTTGTAAGCCAACCACTACATTGAGCTGTTTTCGCTTTGCCTCTTCGGCCGCCGCCAATACCCGACGTACCCCCGGTGCATCGGTGGCTACAGGTTTTTCCATGAACACATGCTTACCCGCTGCAACGGCGGCCTCGAAATGCAGAGGACGAAAACCCGGTGGGGTTGTCAAGATCACCACATCTACCAAAGGAATCACTTTTTGGTATGCATCGAAGCCTGTGAATTTATGTTCTTCGGGCACCTCGACACACTCCGCTGACGTGATGCTTTCACCAGCTGCATTTTTATATTGCTTGTCCCTCACTTTTTTCAAGCAGCTATCTAATCGGTCTCGGAAAACGTCGCCCAACGCTACTAATTGCACATTTTGAGCCGTTGATAGAGCCTGCACCACCGCTCCCGTACCGCGGCCACCGCATCCTACCACGCCAATTTTGATGGCATCGCTGCCTGAAATATGGGCCTGAGCTTGCAGCCAATTGGGTAAAATCAAGCCACCAGTGGCGAGAGAGCTAGCTTTGATGAAGGTTCGCCGGTTAAGGGACAATTCGTTTTTGTTCATGGGAAGAAGATTTTAGGGTGAGGGAATCATGAGCTTGGAATGGAAAATACGAAAACATTGCAACGGTCCTACCAGATACCAACCCTGGCCAGAACAATGCTCCATAAATAGAGTTATTCTTATATGGCTAGAAAACCAGAAAAAAACCTGAGTCTCGCTGAGATTGATCGCGTCATAGAGATGGCTTGGGAGGACCGAACTCCCTTTGATGCCATTGAGGCTCAATTTGGCCTAAAGGAGCAAGACGTGATTGCTCTCATGCGCCGCAACATGAAGCCAAGCAGTTGGCGCATGTGGCGCGAGCGGGTTCAAGGTCGCAAAACCAAACATCGGGCTAAGCGAGGAACAAGCGTAGACCGACACAAGAGCAGTATGCACCGGCAGATCACTCACAATAAAATTTCTAAGCGGTAGGAAGGAGGGGCTTGGGGAGGAGAGCTTACAGAGTTCGAAAATACCAGTTTACATTGTTCCGGCTAATGCCATAGCCCTACCCTGACTGGCTCCAGCTATTCTCTCCGCAACTTGCTTCGGTAAACATATCCGCTGGCCGTTACTCCTTCTAACAAATACCAACCAGCAGGAAATTCGGCTAAATCTAGATCTGTCTCTCGGACTCTATTAAGCGAGCGGCTTATCAAGGTCCGTCCTGCTAAATCTGACAATCTCACTTGAACCAAAGCTTGGAGCGCCTCAATCGTTACTTGTCCCTGATTGGGATTAGGATAAACTTTCCAATGGGTCAATTCCTCTCCTACAATACTGGCATTGGCGGTCAGGTCCATACAATAATCTTCCACTTCTCCCTTGCTAAAGATCTCGCAAGCAGCAGGAGCCTGATCTTGGCGTACGGCGATTCGCAAACGAACCTGCCCAGTTCCTACTCCTGAGGGAATTCGAATCGTCCCCCTAATGGTATCTCCAGCCACGCCTCTTACGCCAAACCATTGATCAAAAAACCAAAAGTTTCCGTCCTGATCCCAATCAGCCCAAACTTGAAAATAGACCGTATCAGGGCCGCCTAATTGGGTGGCAGATAAAGCGATGGGATAGTCGGTTCCCCGGTTCAAAGGAATCTGATCATTTAGAAAGGCTCCATAGCCTTGGTCCGACTCGCTGGCGTTGGCATAGTCTCCTAAAGAAAAGTACGTGAGGAACAAGCTGTCCCCTTTACCTTGAGACTGGCAATAGTTGAAGTCAATGCAAGGTCCGCATCCACCCGTAGTGAAGACCAAGGGAGCACTGAACCCACTTAGAAGGCTACCGCAACGGCTTCGGATCCGAGCCTGCAATTGGGTACAAGCAGGAAAAGCCCCCAACACCAAGCTGTCACCCTGAGCAAAATAGACTTGGGTTCCCCCTAAATCTAGATTGGTGAGTTGTACTTCGATGCTATCTGCCCCCGGGGCATTCCAACCTAGTCGAAAGTTATTTTCTCGCGTGCTTACTTCCAACGCGGAGGGCCGCGGGCAAGGGTTCAACGAATCTGGCAAGATGACCACACAATAGTCTTCCACTTCGCCCTCAACAAAAATTTGACAGGATTCGGGGCGATCCGTGCCAGTAAATCCAGCAAAACGCATGCTGACCCGCATTCGGGTACTTCCTAAGGCCATGCTATCAGGCAAGGTCAAAACTCCTTGGTAGGCTTCGGCGACTGGCCCCGAGTCTAGCAACAATTCGCTTTGATCATCAAAAACGCCATCTTGGTTTAGGTCTACCCAAATACGCCAAGCCTCCTGGAAGGCACCCGCCGAATAACCAGGAGTGAGGGTGACTGAAATAGCCTGATTGGTTGGAAGAAAGTAGTCAGGAGAGGTAAAGGCAGCATAGCCCCCATTGGCCCCACTTTGTTGATCTATAGCTCCAATTTCTACCCGGTCAATCCATTCAAAGCTCACATCTACCCCCTGACTGCTACAATAAGGCAGGTCCAAACAGGGACCGCAGCCTTGGGTAGTAATCAAGGCCGTATCGCCAAAGCTTGTATTCTGATTGGGGCAAATGGTCCTGATAGTGAACAGGTAGTCTGTGCAGGGAAGCAAGTTCGATAGGCTGAGTCCTGCAGAATCTACGGACACACTTTGCCAACTCTGGTTGGCATCTCGATAGGAAACCAAATATCCTGTAGCGCCAAAAACAGGGCTCCAGCTTATCCTTAGTTCTGTTTCTGCTAGTTGCTCTACCCTGATTCCCGTGGGAGGTTCACAGCAACCCTCTGAAGTAAAGTGCCGAACTCTACTGTAAGAAGTAGAGTCTATCCCGCATAGAGTTGCTACCTGCCATTCATATTCGGTACAGGCACTTAGTCCCTTCAAGGTAAAAAACAGGGTATCTACGTTTACACTGTCCTCCCATAGGGCATTTCCAGCGAGCCGGTACCTCAAGCGAAAGTCTGCGCTAGAATCTAAAGCAGTCCACTGCAAATGAGCACTGGTATCGGTAAGTGAAGTAGCCAAGAGTCGATAGGGAGGGAGACAAGAAATGGGAATGCTGCTGCATAAGTCGTCTACGCTTTGTAAGCTGCGAAATGCATTCAATCGGCCTCCCGTAAGGGTAAGTCCATTAAGGCTTGGCAAGGTATCTACCGATGCCAGCAACAGCTGTTTTGCCTCTAAAATAGTGGCCGCAGGATCTGTCTGGTATCGAATCATCCAAGCTGGGCAAGCCTGGGCAAACATCAAGGCAAAGGTTCCAGCCACCTGCGGTGCAGCAAAGGAAGTTCCTACGGCATTTCCATAGCCATTACCCGGTACTGTGGTACGAATGGAAACGCCGGGAGCAAATAAGTCTACCGATACTGCTCCAATGGCCGATCCGGTAAAACGGTTATCCGCTGCCGTACTACTCGTAACGGCAATTAAAAAATCGCTCAGACATCTAGAAGGAACATCCCCACTTATTTCCACATCTAAGTTGCGGTTCATGGTCGCAGCGATATTGATGATCCCAGCTTGACCTAAGGAATCGTATATCGCACACCAAAGTGGATAGTCTACAGGATTGGCATTATCTACCCCAAAAGAAGCGTTGGTGGCCACCACATAAGCTCCCCGCTGGCCGTTGCTTTGGTCATACAGCCTGCGCTGAGCCAAGGCATAAGCATAGGATTCGATCACAATGGATTCGATGCTGGCCGCGCCAGCAATAGCCATGAGTTGGAGGTCCCAAGCAACTCCTGCCACCCCGATCCCATTGTCACCGATAGCGGAAATCACCCCAGCCACCTCAGTCCCGTGTAGGGCATTAGGGATATTATCATTGCTGCCGTAGGCATTCCAACCCTTGACATCATCGATGAACCCATTGCCGTCATCATCCAATCCATTAAAGGGAATCTCATGTGAATTACTCCACCAATTGAGGTCTTCATGGTTGAGATCAAAGCCGTCATCTATGACGGCAATGACCATGGTATCGCCCAAGGCAGTGGGCCCTCCTGTGGTAAGGTCCCAGGCTTCATCCGCATCGATATCGGCGTCTACCACCCCCCCCGTAATCTGTCCCGTATTTTTGAGATGCCACTGTTGGGGATACAGAGAATCATTGGGGTCGGTAGCCTGCTCCCCTCTTAATTGGATGCGGTGATTATACTGTGCCGCCAGCACCCAAGGGTGTTTACGGAGTACAGCCAAAGCTATGGATTCATCTTGCTCGCGGCCGCCTAACAGAAAAAGATGGATGCCCATCAAGTCTGACAACACTTTACCATGGCGAAGAGAGAGACTAGGCCTTCTTTGGGCTAGGTCCTCCACCAGCTCTTGGGGAGTTGATCCGGGGGATAGCTGAACCAGAAACTCCCCTGGTACATGATCTGACTCCTGACCATGAGCAGGGGCGAATAATGAGACCAGGCCAAGTAGCAGCAACAAATGGCGCATAAATGTGTTGGGTAAGGGCATTACAAGTGGATAAAGATACAACGCAAACCCATAGGCTTCTGGTTGGTTCCTTTTTACACGTATTGCAGCAGAGGTGGCACGAAGGGTCAATTGTTACGAAGAACGGAAACGACAGGCCGTTTCAACCGGTATATCCATAGACAAGTCGTGCTTTTTTCATATGATGCTAGGGCTTGTAGTCAAAAACTCAAAATCCTGTCCCATGAAACAGCTTTTACCCTTTTTATTGACCTTATCTGTGTTGGCGGGAGCCTGTAAGGCGACCAAAAAAGCCTATGAGCAGGGAGATTATGAGCGAGCGGTCATCAATTCTGTCGATCGATTGCGGAGCAACCCAGATCACCGCAAATCCCAAGAAACTTTGTCACTCGCCTACCCAGCCATGTTAGAATACTTCCAAGACAAGGTGATCCAATCACGCCAGAGCGCCAATCCTTTGCGCTGGGAAGGCATCATGGAGTACTATGACATCATGAACCGGGCTCACGATGAAATCCAACGCTCCCCTGCGGCTCGCCGCGTGATTCCCAATCCGCAGAACTTTGCTTCGGAGTATCAAGACGCACGGCGCAATGCCGCCGAAGCTCGCTACTTGTTAGGAGAAGATGCCTTGGGCATGGCCGAAGATGGGGACCGAGAAGCAGGCAAAGAAGCCTTTACCCATTTTCAGAAGGCAGATGCCTTAATTCCTGGTTACCGAGATGCCTATAGCTTGACTCAATATGCTCGGGATCTAGCCACCCTTTTTGTCGCCATTGAGCCCGTACCAATTCATTCCCAGATGTTGGAAATGTCCAACGAGTATTTTCAAAACCAAATCATTGAATATGCTTCCTCCGTCAATTTCGGAGAATTTGTATACCTCTACCCAGCGGGAAGAAATGAGCGGAGGCCAGCAGATCAAATCCTACGTATGAGTTTTGATGATTTCGTGGTGGGTCAAGCTTATGTCAAAGAAACCGTACGCGAACGCAGCAGAGACAGCGTAATTATCGACGAGGTTCAGGTAACACAAGATTCCGTGCGTCCAATTTATGGTACCGTCAAAGCAGAATCTCACGTTTTTAAAAAGCAAGTTACCTCTACAGGACTGCTCGACGTACGCGTCATTGACGCCCGATCAGGTCGAGTGATTAGCCAGCGCAAGTTTCCCGGTACCCACCAATGGGTAGATAGCTGGGGATTCTACACGGGCGACCAAAGGGCCTTGAACGAGGATGATAAGGAAGCCATGCGTAAGAAGAGGGAAAGTCCTGTCCCTGCTCCGCAACAGTTATTCATCGAATTTACTCGACCCATTTATGGTCAAGTAACCAATTATCTAAGGGATTATTACCGCCGGTACAGATGAATTTGAGACTTTGAGACTTTGTGATTCTAAGAGTTTAAGCGCTTGGCAGAAGAAATCGGGCTACGGGCTACGGGCTACGGGCTACGGGCTACGGAACTATGGTGGTAAGAATGAATAATTGCTGCCACCTACCCAGTACTCCTGTACCTCGATTATCATTTTTCTTAGGTCCACTTCATTAAGACCTTGAGTGGGATCCAAGCTGTTCTCAAACTGCGAGATAAAGACATTTCGAAAGCCGGAGGCTGTAATGCAATGCGCAGCCTCCGGAATCTTTTTCTACTTGAGCAACTTTGTCCGCTGCACACCTTGGGGGCTATTCAGTTCCAAGAGATACATACCAGCAGGTAGTTCTCGCTTTAATCGGATTTGACCTTGCCCTTCAAGCAAGGTCGTAGCCCCCCCTGTTAAGCTTCGACCTGACCAATCGTATAGCTTCCAGCTAATTGATCGGTGAGGTAGACCCTGCCACTCAACATTAATGACCTGGTTAAAGGGTATTGGGTAAACGCGAAACCCGACTTGATCGGCCTGCTCCACATGGGAAGTCGTATTTTGGGTGACAGAAAGAGGCCGGAATACATAGTTATTCCGTTCATCTTCTTCATCTAGTAAATCCACGGGATCGGTCACAAACAAAACATAATATTCCCCAGGTGTTACGCTGGCGGGAATGGTCACCGTTAATTGTTCTGTAGCTTCTGATTGGATGGCCGAGAGCGATAATCCCCCCGAGGCCAAGAAGAGATCGCCAAGATCAAATACCTGGTCGGTGGATAGATAATAACCTGTTTCTACCATACTAAGGCTATTTTTCACCCCGACATAGGAAACTTCTGCCGCTAAGTCTAGGTTATTTCCTTGCGCCACCGAACCCAGACTCAAGCTTCGGCTAGTCACAAACACATCCCCAAAATCAGGCGTAGTAGGCGTGCAGTCCAGCCGAGAAGAGGCCACAGAATCCCTCAGCGAGCTTAGGGTAGGATAAAATGCCTCTCCAGGACACTCGGTATAATTGGCTGCGCATCCATCTCGGTGTCCGATGACATGGGGCAGAAGCCAGCCAGACCGGACGTGGACAGATGAATCTTCTGGGTCGATCAGAGATACATGACTTTTCCAAGTAAGAAGCTTTTGCAGGGTGGCTATTGCTGTATCAGTAGGTAAGTCGTTGGTAAAATCACCGAGTAGCCCCACCCCCATGGTATAGCTATTGCGGGCGCACATGTGTCCACCAGCCACGTGGTTTCCTCCAGCTCTCCCCTCATATAAGGTCCCATCTGGAGCAATTAGCCAATTATAACCGATATCTCCCCAGCCCAAGGTATTGGTATGGTATTGCCAAATGCTTCTGACCAATGCCTCATAAGGGGCAGGCGTAGCCGTGGCAGTATGATGTACCACTAAATGAGAAACGGGATAATAAGCAGGCCACCAGTCTGGAGCCTGTTGTCCATCTGGACAACCCCAATCGGTACGCGATTGAAAAGCTGGTCGCTCTGAGCAGTTGGTAACATTGCGGGTAACTCCAGAAGGGGGTGCAGTTCTGGTTCCAGCACCAGCAACTGGGGCATAAAGGTCAAACATCAGAGATTGGGGCCAGTTAGCCGCAGCTTCATTTACCATCCGAAACTGGATTTCCTTCACCTGCTGAGGCAAGATGAGCAATTGGCTGGCCCGATCGCCATTAGTGAGTACGGCATGAGGGTCGGGCCTAAGGTTCTGCCAGGCAGTATCCGAGGCTTGGGCTCCACTGCACCGAAATTGAGTTTGAGGCGGTAAATCACCGCTACCTTGCCAGACCACCGCCAACGTATAGAAGGGAGCCTGAGAGGTAGCAGAAGAAAAATGGGCGAGTGGTTCATGGAGAGTTTTGGAAAAAGTTTGCCCCAATTCCATGGCAGGCAAAGAAAGGGTTTGTCGTTGAGCCTGCTGCCCAACTGACACGGCACAGGAAAGAAAACTAAGAATGATTAGGGTAAAGATCCGCATGGTAATTAGGTAGCTTGTTGTGTCCAGTTAACGTGCTGAAGGTCAAATTCGTGAATTTAACTTCGAATGCGAGCAGATTGGTGAATTGAAGCAGCTTTATTTAACTTTGCCCGATTAATATTCATATCCATGGCAAAATATCCCCTAGCGCTGTTCTTACTGGTTTTCTATGCTTCTTTTAGTTTTGCCCAGGTTGAGGATTCCCTACCTGAGCGAGGCATGATGCTGAATCCAGAGTTGAGCATTGCCCCTGAACCTGGGCCTATATTATCGTCCGTTGAGCTTCAGAGGCAAAAAATATATAAGTCCTTGGATAAAGCCTTGGTCGACCCATCCAAGGTGTATCGGCTCGATCTAAGCGGGCAGAAGTATCGGGAGTTTCCTCCTCAAATCTTCCGTTTGATTAACCTCCAAGAGCTCATCCTCAGCGGCAATAAGCTCAAGGAAATCCCTACGGATATCCACAAGCTTCAAAACCTAGAATTATTGGTACTCACCCAAAACAAATTGAGGACCCTGCCAGAGGAGATGAAGGAAATGGGCAACCTAAGTCGACTATACGTGGGCGAAAATCGCTTAATGACGGTTCCTGCTTGGGTGGGAGGCTTGGCAAAGCTTCGCTATTTGGATTTGCACGGCAACTATATCACCCTCTATGAAGTAAGCAAAATCCAAGAGCGACTTCCTAACTGTGAAATTGGATTCAAGTAGGTGAACTGAGGGATATGGGGCAAAAGGTCCCAGCCAATTATCGGTTTACTGCTCTTCCATTTATTTCTTTCCTAAGGAATAGTCAAAAAACAACATGTAATTTTTTTCCTGTTCCCAAATTAAACCCATCCTTACTTACCCGCCTTTCTAGACACAAAAAATGAAAGACCTCATAGATACGCTGAAGGCTGAAGTGGCCAGTTTCCAGGTAGAATTAGAATCAGACCTAGAAGCTTATAAACGAAAGTTTACCAATAAGAAAGGGGAAATCAACCGTCTCTTTACGGAATTTCGGGAGCTACCGGGTGAACTTAAGCGCGACCTAGGCAAACCGCTTAATGAGTTGAAGCAACTGGCCCAGTCTCGCCTGGCGGAGTTTGAAAAGTCTCTTAAGCAGGCTTCTCAAGCGGCCAATCGTCCACATGACCTGACCCTGCCTGGCGACGCCCATGTACCTGGAGCCCGCCACCCGCTGAGCATTACGCTCAATCGCATCATCAAAATCTTTGAGCGCCTCAACTTCACCATTGCAGAAGGACCCGAAGTAGAGGACGACTGGCACAATTTCACCGCCCTCAACTTTCCCGATAACCATCCTGCTCGGGACATGCAGGATACCTTTTTCGTGCGGCGAGACCCAGACTGGCTGTTACGCACCCATACTTCTTCGGTACAAATAAGGGCCATGGAGCAGGGCAAACCTCCTTTTCGCGTCCTTTCTCCAGGACGGGTGTATCGCAACGAAGCCATTTCGGCACGTGCCCATTGCTTCTTCCACCAAGTCGAAGGCTTGGTCGTAGATGAAGGGGTAAGCTTTGCCGATATGAAGCAGACCTTGCAATTTTTTGCTACTTCCATCTTTGGAGAAAAAGCTCGCATCAAGCTGCGTCCTTCCTATTTCCCCTTCACCGAAATCAGTGCCGAAATGGATGTTTGGTGGGGATTAGAAACCGAAGATGACTACCGCATGACCAAGGGAACCGGCTGGGTAGAAATCATGGGCTGTGGCATGGTCGACCCCAATGTATTACGCAATTGTAACATTGACCCAGATCAGTATTCTGGTTACGCATTTGGAATGGGAGTAGAGCGTATCGCTCAATTGCTTTACCGGGTACCCGATCTCAGGCTTTATTCTCAAAATGATGTACGCTTTCTGCGTCAGTTTGAGAAAATCATGTAAGGCTCCATCCAAAATGGGGAAGCAGATAATACATTTAGATTGAACAAACAGGCTCTTGAGACCATTCAGGGGCCTTTTTTTATTTTTTCAGAACAGGATTTAACCCATGGAGAACAAGATCGTATAATAATTCCAAAATGTGCTTTCTTTGCAGATGAAACTTTCAGGAACAATCGAAAGACATAATCCATGGCCGCCATTGACATAAAAAAGCGTACGGAGTTTTTTATCCGTGACCTCCACGCAAGAGAAAACATGCGACTGGGCTGGTATAGGCAATTGGGTATGGGGGAAGAGGAAATCCGGAAATTACGTGAGCGCAAAGCTCACCATATCGCTTTCTTACGTGACCTGCTACGCAAGCGTGGGGTTAACCCTGTCTGGTATGCACGTTTTTTCTATTACTTAGGTCATTTGTTTGGCTTGGCCTCAGGTCTCCTGCCCAAGGGCATCATGGACAAAATAGAGCGCACCCTAGAATCTTGGATTTTGCTCCGTTACCAAAGCTATCTAGAAGAGATGTCCCTCGATGCCTCCCTCCGTTCTATGGTGGAGTCCCTTCAGCTTAAACGGTTGAACCACGATGAACCTGGACGAGATGTGATGAAGCTGATTGAGGGATATATCCAAGAACAAAAACAAGTTCTTGCTCCCCAATAAGTATCAGTGTTTAATGCTGATTTTGAAGAAAATAGCCAGCAAAAGCAGCCATCAGCATTTGATTTCGTATATCTTTGTAGATCCCTCAACTCGAAGGGCATTTTAGACCACCCACACCTCAAAATCTGGTGGGAGATGTCAAGTACAGATATGGGGAGGCGCTATTCCCGCCTCCACTTCTTATACCTGAGCTCTATATCTCTACTACCCTATGCCCCAATCCATTTTTTCATGAAACATTTTCTCAGAATTGTCCTTATCCTTTCCTTGGGCTTCATCGCCACCTCTTGTCTCACTTTTGAAGAAAGCTATACCTTTAACGAAGATGGCACTGGCAGCATGGAGCTGGCTTTAGACCTCACTCAGCTCACGGCTTTTGTGCCTGAGGGGCCTGAAAGAGACTCCCTCTTCATGATGTCTGAAATTTTCGTAGAGATGGAGGACCAGCTAGCCGGAATTTCTGGAATCAGCAACATCAATCCTTTTACCGACCGCGAAAACATGCGAATCGGTATTTCTTATGATTTTAATGATACCGAATCTCTCAATGAGGCCCTGAATACCATCTTGGTAGCAGAGTCCATCGATGGCAACCACGCCTTCTTTGAAAAGAAGGGCAATAGCTACATCCGCAAGAATTTGCCTGCCACTCAGGGGATTACCTTGGTAGAGGGCATGGCTCAGTCCATGATGGCTGAGGCGGGTGGCGAGGCTGAGCAAATGGAATTTTTGCTAGAGGCCATGAAGTACAAAGTGAACCTCGATTTCCCAAGTAGGGTAAAGGTTCTGTACACCGAGGCTGATAGTGAAATTAGCGGAGATAATCACTCTTCCGTAAGCGTCACCACCAACTTCAATCAAATTATCAAAGATCGAGATCTATTGTCGGCTTCGGTAGTGCTCAAGTAATAGCATGCCCCAGGTTCAGCGCATCAGTTGGTATATATCTTTGGCCTTGGCCATTGGCCTGAGTAGCTCTAGGGCTGTCCTCAGCATTGGGACGGTTTTGCTTTTTATCTTGGCGCTATGGCACTGGAATCAAACGGGTCGCCGTTTTCCCCATCGAGGACAAAGCTGGAGACTGATGACGCTAGGGGTAGTCGTTATGTTTAGCCTGCCCATTTTGGGTTTGCTACACAGTGATAACCTAAGTGAAGGCTTAGAAAGTATTTATCGCAAACTGCCCTTGGGCTTACTTTTATTTAGCTATTGGGTATTGCCAAGGTTTACACCACGCCAAATGAAAACCTTGGCGTTGGTCTTTGTTTTGACCCAACTCACCATAGGGTTAGCGTCCTTGGTGGTCCATTGGTTTTGGCCAAGTTGGTTAATCGAGGCCCGAGTAGGCGGGCGCATACCTGCCATTACAGGGGTATCCCATATTTACTATGGAGTCATCCTGGCGTATTCTAACTTTTTGGCTTTTTATTTTTATTGGCGGCAACGGAAGCTCAAAGGAATAGAAACCCGTATTTGGGGTGTTTCTGCCTTTGTGGGAGTGCTCATTATTCACCTTTATGCTTCGCGTACAGGGCTTATTGCCTGGTATTCAGGGCTGACTATGCTGCTGATCTACCTGATGGCCTATCGCAAAAGGTGGTGGTTAGGTTTGGGCCTATTCATAGGATTGATCGGTATGTCCTGGCTCGCAAATCAAGTCCCCCTAATTGAAAGTAAAGTTCAGGAAAGCATCTCAGACCTATACAGCTTTCAATCCAAAGACCAGGATCTCTCCTACCGCTCGGCTTCCCTTAGGCTCTTGGCTTGGTCCAACGCGATAGAGATCATCTTTGAAAGCCCCTGGATAGGCACAGGTATTGCCGATGTGGAGGCCCAGATGGAACTCAATTATCAACATAATGGCAGCTACAGTCGCGCTCGAAGTCCTCTGCTAAACCCCCATAATCAATACCTAACCTATCTTATCGCCTTTGGGATTCCGGGCCTGGCCCTTCTTCTGGCGGTAATTTTCATACCTATCTTTGCTTTACGCGGTCCCCCTATGGCATTGGGGTTTTGCATGAGTGGCGTACTGCTTGCTAGCCTGATGTTTGAAAATATACTGGAACGACAGATAGGTATGACCTTTTTTTGCGTTATTTACCTATGGTTGCCATTTTGGCAGTACACCGATGAGATTTCCTAACCTGAGACATCATGGTTGTTTTTAGTTTTTCATCAAGAAATATTCTTTGGGGGCTTGTCTGCCTATTCCTCCTAGCAGCGCAGGGAACTCAAGCCCAAAACTCTACCACCTTGCGTGCCCTAACCAGTGCTACAGAAAGTATGGAGCGCATCCATATCGTACAACGAGGGCAAAGCCTCTATGGGATCGCCAAGCAGTATGGAATGGAGGTAGAAGAAATCAAGCGGATGAACCGCCTAGTCAGCAATACCATCTATTCTGGTCAGCGCTTAATTGTGAATAAAAATCGCTATAACGTCAATCGACGTGTAGCAGGGGAAGTCGCTCCCACGCAAATCGCGGCAGCCAACGCACGTGTGGCTGGTCCTCCCCAACAGCAAACTCGCTCTTTAGCTGACCCTGAAGCCACGTATCCGGTGGCACAGCCTAATGCTGAGGACATTTGGGTGAGAAGTCATCTTCGCATGCTCAAACCAGATGATGCTGCGCCTCGCATCGAGCAGTCTTACTTTGACCGCCGTGACCAATCAGACCAACAGAGTAACTATTACGTCGGTGATCCAAGTAGCGCCAACCGTAGAACCCGCTCACAAAGTGGAGGATACTACCGAGAAGATCAAAGCCAAGGCACTACAGTAGTAGGAAGGCGAGTAGGTAACACCAACATTTCTCAAAGCAATAGCCGCATTTACCACGAAGTTAAGAGGGGAGAAAACATCTACGACATCGCTAAGATGTATAAAGTAGATGTAGCCCAGGTTCGGCGCTGGAACAACACCCAAAGCGTATACCCCGGGCAAACCTTGAAAATTGAGACGGGCGATCGACAAAGAGATCTCACTCCCAAAATAGATCTTAACGAAGTAGAAGATTTCTTGACGGGAACAGGCTCTACCAATACCGGCCCGGTGATCCGGCCACAAATGGGTGCGGGCAGTTCAAGCAGTACCCCTAATATTTCTGTGCCTCGCAGTCAGCAACGTCTAAGCAGCAGCAAAACCTACGCAGTATTTAGCCAATCTAACCAACGTGAAACTTTCTATGCCTTCCATCCCAACCTACCTTCTGGAACCGTGTTAAAGTTGGCCATTCCAGGTAATCAGGGATACCTAGAAGTCAAAGTAGTTGGTCGATTACAACCGGGTAGTCGCGTAGATCTAGGGCTTTCGCCTACTACCGTTGAAATTTTGGAGGCGGCCGGAGCCAAAGGCCGGGTACAACTGCTAGAATCTCAGCAAGATTGGACTCAGCCCTAAGAGGAGCGAGGCCAAAAGCGAGATTCGCACTTTTAGATAGCATGTTAGGAAACGCGGGGTAAGGGGCATGAGATATCGCACTATTTCGTCCCTTACTCCGCACTTTCTTACCCTATAGATTATCCGCCTTTCGCCCAGTGTGACTCCCCTGAGGCAGCATTTCTCGTAAATCGGGCATTATATTTGTTCATTTACGCTATTAGGCTCTTTCCAATGCAATCGCCTTCTCAGTCTTTTACATTGGAATATTTTATATCTACATTTAATACTTCTACTCAACCATTCCCTATCAGCATGAGTGTAATTGCCATAGCCAACCATAAGGGAGGGGTAGGAAAGACTACTACCTCCGTAAACCTGGGAGCCGGACTGGCCCGAATGGGATATAAAGTGCTTTTATTGGACTTGGACCCACAAGCCAATGCAAGTTTTGCCCTGGGTTTACGCAAGCAGGAAAAAACCATTTATCAAGTGTTGGCATTCCAGGAAGAGGTCAGCAAAATGGTTTTAAATCTCGGTCCAAACTTTGATTTGGTACCTTCCTCGGTGCATCTAGCAGGGTTTGAAAAGAATACGGAGGTCGGAAAGGAGTTCATTTTGCAAGAAGCCCTAGAGCCTATTTACGACCTTTATGACTATATCTTGATCGATTGCCCTCCTTCACTGGGAGCCTTGACTATTGCAGCGCTCACGGCCAGTGATTTTGTCAT
>CAZFPQ010000075.1:0-13234 GCA_964521065.1 uncultured Bacteroidia bacterium
CCTTAACTCCCTTAACTCCCTTAACTCCCTTAACTCCCTTAACTCCCTTAACTCATCCTACTCTTTCACCTTCGCTTCTTCAGGTTTGGCCTCTCCGTTAGGCTCCCGATCTTGGATGGCGCGGATGGCCTCTTTGTAAATCTTGTAGTCCCCTTCGCAGTGACTGATGTCACGGAGTTCGTTGCCGATCATGATGGGAAGCACGGGATGGGTATCCCGGTGCATGGCAAATTTAACATCCTCTTGAAGGTTGAGATGAACGAGGCGATTGAAGTGAGAAGAATGCTGAAAGAAGTAACGCTTGCGGATATTGGCCGTTTGGAAGAGGGTTTCCGCTACCAAGGCAGTGTCTTGGAAACGTTGGAAATCATGGCGCAAACGCCGGGCTAAGGCACCTGCAAAAATGGTGTCCTCTAATGTTACGTTGTCTTTCCAACCAGCGCAAAGCAAGCAGACGTGCTGATTCTGCTCAATTAACCAGCGAGAAAGAAGGCTAATATTGGAAAAAGAACCAGCCATCACTTCAAGGGCGCCTCGTTGTTGGGCGGCCTTGATGGCACGGGTACCATTGGTGGTGGTCAGCGCAATGCGCTTGCCTTCGACTACTTCGCGGCTGTAGGAAAAAGGAGAGTTGCCCAAATCGAAGCCAGGCAGCTGCTCGCCTGCGCGTTCACCAGCGACCAAATACCCCTGGGCTCTAAAGGATTCACATTCGTCAACGTGCTCCACTGGCACGATAAATTCAGCTCCGTGGTCTAGAGCCACGGTCATGGTGGTAGTAGCGCGTAAAACATCAATCACTACGACTATCGCCTCCGAAACATCAAACTGATCGATCAGAGCGGGGGTCAGGCAAACGTGCAAAAATTTCTTCATCATTCTCCCTAATATAACCATTAGACCGGGACAAATATACAGTTATTTTGCAACGAAGCGTCAAACAGAGGTTGCCGGAACTCTAACCTGTCTAAGCTGAAGTGAAAAAATGTGAATAAAAGGCGTGGCCAAATGTAGTAGGTGGGCTTCGTTAAATACCGAAAAGCCCAAATTTCTTAACTCTTTAACTTTTAACTACTTAACTGCTCTTCTTACCTATTTTTTCAAATTCTTTTTATAAAAACCCAAGAGCTTACCAATGATCACGTCATTGTCGAAGGTGTTTTGGATGAACTCTTCGGCGTTCTGGCTCAGGGTATCGAAGATGCTTCGTTGTTCTACCAAGACTTTGATACACTCCGCAAATTGAGCAGGATCATCAGCTAGAAAGAGGTGTTGGCCATGGTTTACCCCAATTCCCTCAGCAGCAATTTTGGTGGCTACCACTGCACGGCCATGGGCCATGCCTTCGATAATTTTGATGCGCATGCCACTTCCAGAAAGAACCGGGACGACAATGACCGCCTTAGACTTTAAAAAATCACCTGCATCTGCCACTTCTCCCACCACCTCAACCGAAGGAGGGGTAGTCCGGTAGTACCTGTCGGGCATGTTGCGGCCTGCGAGGTAAAACTTTAATTCAGGAAAAGCGGCGGCAACTTTGGGCCATACTTCTTTCAGAAACCAGTCCATCCCCTCTCTATTGGGCTCCCAGTCCATGGCACCAAGATAGGCGACGGAGGGGTACTCCATCTCAATATGTTTGGATGGCTCGACCAGTTCCTCGTCATTGGAGTCATCTTCATCTTCGGTGGCCAAATTCTCTAGATCAAATCCGGCGGGTGATACGTGCATTCGGCGGGGATCTGCCCCCATGGATGCCAACATCCCCGCGTCTCGACCCGTGATGGGAATCAAAGCGTCGAAAGGATTGCTCCTATATACGCCTTCCTCATAGCGCTTGATGCGATCGGCAGTTTCTGTGAATACATACTTCTTAATGGGATTGTATTCATTTTCAGCCCTTCGTCGCCAGATCTCATTTTCAATGTTGTGGGCGCGTAGGGCGATCAACGCGTCTGGGGCGTGTTCTCGTATCGTTCCGATGTAGGGGGTCATATAAAGAGTCTCCAGCTGCACCACGTCGAATTTCTTACGCCTAAGTAGGGTTTCCAGCTGGGAATCAAAAGCTCCATTGGTGAAGCGCTGTACGTGGTAGGAGCTTTTGCTGAAAAGGAAATTGGCTACGACATCCGCAAAGCGAACCCGTGTATCCACGTCCACAGCGTAAAATTCGGCCTGTTGTTGGATGCGGTCGGGTAGGTTGCGCAGGTAAAGATAGTGCTTGGGGGTGTTCATGGTCAGCACGGTGACTTCATGACCTGCTTTGTGAAAGCCCCGCACCATGTTGAGCATGGCCAAAGCGCCCCCGTCTTTGGGTGGCCAAGGGGCTTTGGAGCAGAGAAGAAGGATGCGCATGAGGATCTAGAAAATCAGCTAACACTTGCCGCCAAAGGTAAGTCAAGGCCTGAGTCGGGGCAAATGTCTATTGGAGCGACATCAAGTACTTTTTGGGGGTAGTACCAAACTTTCGCTTAAATGCCGCAATAAAATGACTGGGATTGCTGTAGCCTACCATGAAGCCTACCTCATTGACCTTGTAGCCTTGGGTATCCAGAAGTTTACGGGCGTGGACCATTTTGTAATCAGTCAAGAATTGGAAAACCGGACTCCCATAAATGTTTTTAAAGCCCACCTTCAACTGATATTCATTGAGGCCTACTTCCCTTGCCAGTTCCTTGAGGCTGGGTGGAGATTGCATCCGGTCAATGATGATTCGTTTGGCCTGGCGGATGCGTTCGACGTTGGCTTCATCGAGCAGAAAAGGGCAAGATTCAGGATCTCCCGTTTCTTCCTGGTTGAAAAAAAGACTCAATAACTCAAAGGTCTTTCCGGTGTAGTACAGCTTTTGATTGCTGGGAACCATGTTTCCGTTGAAGAATTGAGACAGGACCAAACCCAGCCCCGCAGGTATGGGACGCTCGGCGTAGAATTTCTTATTGATGTTCTCACTATCCAAAAAATGGAGTTCAGAGCTATCCTCGATAAAGAGTTCGTGTAGCCGCTCTACGGTGATGCAAAGCAAGAGCAGTTCAGTACTTACTTCAAGGCTGATCTGGTGGGGCATCTCCCGATCTGGATTGTAAAACAAGAAGGCTTTTCCAGAAGTGAGCGTTTGTAGATACCTACCTTGATTAAAATGGAAGGTTAAGCCTCCTTTCAGGCAGAAGAAAAACTGGATCAGTTTTGCTGGAACCTGCCCCCTTATGCTACCTGGGTTTGCCCCATCTTGGGAGAATCTAGCGAGGTATATATTTCGATCCAGGACGGAAGCTGAGAATGAACTTTTTCCGTTATTTTTTTCAAAATTATCCAAAGAGAAGGTAGGTCCCAGCGTGGCCATGAGGGTCTATAATTTAAGTGTGCGAGAAAAGTATCGCCAAAAATAGTGAATCGAAGACTTATTTGGGCATTTTTGAAGAAAAATGACGGGTTTAGCCATTTGGAATCGTTCTAAATAAGCGAATCAAATTTCTCGCGTCATTTTAAATACGTTTTCCGTTATTTTTTCCTTTTGTCTACCAATATTTTTGCTTCCAAAGGGATGAAGAATACCTGCTGTGTAGGTTCAGTCATTACCCTTGATACAAAAGCATATTGGACAGTGACATAAGTCATCGTTAAGCAAAAGGCAAGAACGCTACTTACCAGCCACTGTCGGAGTACCATTATGATAGAAGAATATTTCCACCAGAAAGGTAATTTTTGGGTTCTAGGCATCAGTTACCAGAAAGCTGACTTAGCACTCCGGGAAAAATATTGCCTATCACCTACCCAGGCCGAATCCCTGATTCTAGACTACCGCTCTGCTGGCGGAAGCGGGATTGTAGTTTTGTCTACTTGCAACCGAACGGAGCTGTATGGATTTGCTGATGATGCCGATCAACTGCTCGACCTTTTTCTGAAACATTGTTCAGATGATGCGAACAAGGAGGAGTGGACTAAGCTAGGGATAGTCAAGAAAAATCAGGCGGCAATTGAGCATCTGCTTCGAGTAGGCAGTGGCCTCGAAAGTAAAATTCTGGGGGATTTTCAAATCATTGGTCAGCTGAAGAAAGCCTTTGACCAAAGCAAAACCTTGGGCGCCACCAACGCCTTTTTGGAGCGTTTGGTCAACGTAGCCGTAGAAGCTTCTCGGCGGGTTAAAAATGAAACGGACTTATGTAGTGGAGCCGCCTCCGTTTCTTTCGCTGCGGTTCAATACATCAAGCAGCATTTGCCGAGCCTCAAAGATATCAAGGTTCTTTTGCTAGGTACAGGGGACATTGGGCAGGCAACTTGCAGCAACCTCATCAAGCACTTGCCAGGCGTGGAGCTTACGCTCATGAACCGAAGCCAAGAAAAAGCACTGGCACTAGCTGAAAAGTATCAACTGGAGACCTTGCCATTTTCTCAGCTGAGCCAAGGCATTGCCAAAGCGGATGTAGTGGTCGTGGCTACAGGAGCTTCTGCGCCTACTGTGACGGATCAGCATTTTCCTCAAGAACTGACTAAAACCTTGTTTTTAGATTTATCGGTGCCCCGTAATGTGCATCAATCTGTCGAAGAGCATCCTCGCTGTCAGGTGGCCCACGTTGATCAATTGATAGACCTGACCCGTGAAGCCATAGAACGACGGAGCGAGGAAATTCCTTTGGCTGAGCAAATGCTTGATGAAGCGGCTCAAGGATTCTACCAGTGGCTGAAAAAACGCCGATTTGCACCTGTTCTTCAAGCTCTCAAAGCTGAGCTGAGCGAAATACAGCGGCGTGAGATTCAAACTTTGGCCAAGAAAAATCCTGATACAGACCCAGATCAATTGGAAATGCTTGGTGCGCGCATGGTTCAAAAAATCACCAACCGCTTTGCTAGCTATTTACACCAGCATCCAGGAGATGCCGATCAAGATCTGAGCACCATCCAGGAAATCTTTGGCTTGTCTAAGCTGGCTTGATGCCGAGCCGTTGATACATACATATTTCATCCTCCTCTTTGGGGATTTGGATATTTGCTTAGGTTAAGCTTAAGCTGTTCAAGCTTTTGATAAAGGATATCGCTTCTCATACATCAACAAACTACTTAAGAGATAATAGTTTGGAAGGACTACGATTAGGGACCCGTAAGAGTGAACTGGCTTTATGGCAGGCACAACAGGTAGCAAATGCCCTAGAGGCAAAGGGGCTTTCTGTAGAGATTGTAGCCATGAGCTCCCAAGGAGATCAAAACGTAAAGGATCCCCTGCACCGCATGGGAATCACTGGGATCTTCACCAAGGTATTGGATGATGCCCTACTAGCAGATGAGATTGACCTAGCCGTCCACTCCTTGAAGGACGTTCCTACTCAATTGCCTGATGGTATCGTCCTGGGAGGGGTGCTCTCGCGTGGACCTGCTCATGATGTACTGGTACATCAGGGAGATATTGACTTTTTGGGCTCAGCGCAGACAGCTGTGACCATTGCCACAGGTAGCTTGCGTCGTCGTGCCCAATGGAAGCGCCGTTTCCCTCAGCACGAATTGGTAGGGCTAAGGGGTAATGTCAATACTCGTTTGCAAAAGCTTGCGGATAGAGGTTGGCAGGGCGCGATCTTCGCGGAGGCAGGCTTGGCCCGGATTCATCGCCTACCACCCAGTCACCTACGCTTAGACTGGATGATTCCGGCCCCAGCTCAGGGCATCATTGGCATGGCCTGCCGGGAAGGGGATGAGCGGGTAATGACCGCTCTTACTTCTCTGAGTCACGCTTCGACTTGGTCAGAAGCCGAGCTTGAACGCCAGTTTATGCGGAGTTTAGAAGGAGGGTGTACGGCGCCCATTGGGGCAAAAGCTGAAGTGATTGGAAATAGGATTGACTTTCGAGGGGTGCTGCTTACTCCTGATGGTCAAGAAGAAGTGATGCTTCACACCCAAGGAGACCTGGCCCAGGCATCTGCTAAGTCTTGGGGGGAAGCCTGGGCCAAAGAAGCCCTCGGTAAAGGCGGAGCAGATATCATGCAGCAAATTAGGCGCGAATTAAATGCCTAAGGAACACTTTCGAACATCCAATTAGATTGAAGATTTTGAGCCTGAAAATATTGACTCCTACTCAGCGGACCCTGGTTCGTCAACTCGGGCTGGATGTCGAGGAGTTGGGCTTATGGGCTACGGAGTATCAGGGTGCTCAGGCTAAGGAGTACTTAGTAGATGCTTCTTATCAGGGATGGGTGTTTACTAGCCAAAAAGCAGTGGAGGCGATTCGGCCATTCTTGGAGCAAGTTCAGGGTCCTCCTGCGGTAGCAGCAGTAGGCCCCAAAACACGAGCATCTTTGGAAAGCTTGGGCTTGAGGATCATGGCTTATGGCCTGCATGGAGTAGCACTAGCGGAATCTTTGGTTAAGCAAGGGAAGGAGCCATTGGTCTTTTTTTGTGGAGAAATACATCGACCAGAGCTTCCCCAGATCTTGCGCTCAGCCGGAATCACCCTCGACGAGGTGGTGGTTTATCGCACCTTAGCCAAGGAAATGAAGCCCCTTTCGGTAGGGGGATATGAAGTTTTGCTGTTTTTTAGTCCGCGTGCGGTGACCCACTGGATGCGACATCAGCCTTGGATGGAGAGGCAAATGGCTTTTGCCATTGGTCCGAGTACTGCACAAACTTTTTTTGAATTGACGGGGCAAACTGCCCACTACCCTCCCGAGCCAACGGTAGAGGCCGTTTTAACTCTGGTGGCGCAAACCATTTCGAATCAACAACAACATGTCTGACCTACAAAACGATCTTTTTCTACGAGCCCTCAAAGGAGAGTCTGTCTCCAGGCCACCCGTTTGGATGATGCGGCAGGCGGGGCGCTATTTGCCAGATTATCTAAAGCTAAAAGCCAAGTATAGCTTTTTTGAGCGGGTAGAAACCCCTGAGTTGGCGACCGAAATCACCGTGATGCCTGTGGATCAAGTAGGGGTAGACGCTGCCATCATTTTCTCGGACATCCTAGTGATTCCTCAAGCTTTGGGATTTGAAGTAACCCTAAACCCCGGAGAAGGTCCCCGGCTGCCGCAGCCCATTCGCAGTGCTGAGCAAGTAGATCAGATTGTGATGCCTGATGTTCATGATCGCCTACACTACGTTTACGATGCCCTGGCCTTGACCAAGCAGACCTTGGCGGGGCGGGTACCTTTGATTGGCTTTGCGGGCTCTCCTTGGACCATCATGTGTTACATGATTGAAGGAGAAGGCAGCAAAAACTTTGCAAAGGCCAAGGCCTTCTGCTTTACCCAGCCCACTGCCGCCAAAGCCTTGTTACAGAAAATCACCGATGTCACCATTACCTATCTACAAGGACAGGTCCAGGCAGGAGCTGATGCGGTCCAAATCTTTGATTCTTGGGGAGGACTTCTTTCTCCCGCAGATTATCAGGAATTTTCCTTGCCTTATCTTCGGCAGATCGTTGAGGCGCTCAAGGACACTGTACCGGTAATCGCCTTTGCCAAAGGTTGTTGGTTTGCGCTTGGAGATTTGGCTGATACCGGGGCAGCAGCCTTGGGAATCGATTGGCATACCAAACCAGAGCAGGCTCGTCAATTGGCCGGATCTGGCGTGACGCTGCAGGGCAACTTTGATCCAAGCCGTTTGCTTTCCCCCATTCCTGACATCCAGCGCATGACCCGCGAAATGATTGATCGTTTTGGGAAAGATCGCTTTATCGCCAACCTCGGTCATGGCATCCTTCCCAACATTCCAGTGGACCATGCCAAAGCTTTCGTTGAGGCAGTCAAAAGTTATGAATCCAGTCCTTCACCCATCGTTTGACCCTTATGTCCTATCCATTTCGTCGGCTTAGACGCCTCCGCAAATCTCCCGCTATCCGTAACCTGGTTGCCCAGACCCGCTTGTCTCCCCATGATTTTTTGGTTCCGCTTTTTGTGGTAGAAGGACAAGGAGTCAAGGAAGAGATTCCTTCCATGCCAGGCTATTATCGCTATTCACTGGATACCCTGAAACAGGAAATTCGCGAATTGATAGCAATGGGTATCCAAGGGGTCTTGCTTTTTGTCAAGGTGCCCGATTCTTTGAAGGACAATCAAGGGACCGAGGCCCTGAATCCAGACGGACTGATGCAGCGCAGCATCAAAGCCATCAAAGACCAAGCGCCTGAGCTTTGCGTGATGACTGATGTGGCCTTGGATCCATACAGCAGTTATGGGCATGATGGCATAGTCATGAATGGCCAGATTGTGAACGATGAGACGGTGGAGGTATTGGCCAAGATGGCCCTCAGCCATGCTGAGGCCGGAGCGGATTTTGTGGCACCTTCGGACATGATGGACGGACGCATCGGGGAAATCCGGGAGACCTTAGAAGAATATGATTTTCCCGACGTAGGCATCATGGCCTACAGCGCCAAGTATGCCTCAGCCTTTTATGGGCCATTTCGGGATGCCCTAGATTCTGCTCCTGGATTTGGGGATAAGAAGACCTATCAAATGAATTCCGCCAACAGCCATGAAGGAATTGAAGAGATCTTGTTGGACATCGAAGAAGGGGCGGATCTGGTAATGGTCAAGCCTGCTCTGGCCTATCTAGATGTGATCCGCATGGCCAAGGATGAAGTCAATGTCCCGATTGCTGCCTATCAAGTTTCGGGGGAGTACGCCATGATCAAGGCTGCTTCTGCTCAAGGGTGGCTAGAGCATGATGCGGTGATGATGGAAAGTCTACTCAGTATCAAGCGGGCAGGTGCCGATATGATTGCTACATATTTTGCCAAAGAAGTGATTTCTTTGTTAGGCTAATCAGCAGATCTATTTGGGCAGGGGGGGAGATTTTAATATATTTGAATCCGTATACTTTAGCACAAATTTATTACCATGAATACACTTTATCCTTTTAGGATGGTCTATTGGATCTTCCTGCTTGCCTTTTTTGCTTTTCCTATTTTTAGTTCTGCTCAGCTTACGCTTCAAGACAGTTTGG
The DNA here is from genome assembly GCA_964521065.1 of uncultured Bacteroidia bacterium. GTDB lineage: Bacteria > Bacteroidota > Bacteroidia > J057 > J057 > CAYVAP01. The sequence continues at coordinate 8,926 of CAZFPQ010000075.1, forward strand.
TGGCCATTTATCCCATGGACGGAGATGCCCTAGATTATAGTGGGAATTTGAACCATGGGACGGTTTTTGGAGCGACGTTAACCACTGACCGTTTTGGGAACCCTAACAGTGCTTACTTTTTTGATGGCATAGATGATTACATCGAATATACTTCCGCAAATAAGTTTCGCCCGACATTGCCAATTACTGTTTCGGCTTGGATTCAGTTGAATGACCATCATAGGAATATGGTATTCGCTAACAACTGGGAGGTTGGGAGTTATCATGGCGTATTTATGGGAAACTCTACTGTAGGGGGGCAGAAATTCTACGTTCAATATGGCGATGGAGGAGGAGTTGGCCCATCTTCAAGAAGAACCAAGGAAGGAACCACAAACCTTTCAATAGGTACTTGGTATCATGTAGCTGTAATTGTGAGAGGGCCTCAAGATATGGAAATTTACATCAACGGTAAGAATGACTGTGGATCCTATGATGGTTTTGGAGGAGCCATGACTTACCTTGCCCATGCTCCAGGCCAGTCTGGGATTTCCGATCCTTTCGGATCTGTTCCATTTTTAGACTATTACCACGGTAAAATTGATGACTTACGTTTTTGGCGAAGAGAGCTTACCGAGCAGGAGATCGCTTCTATGCAAGACAACCCTGTTGGAACAGTCAGTACGGATACGACGATTTGCCTAGGCGATACCATTCAGTTGTTTGGAGGAGAGGCAGATACTTATGCTTGGTTTCCTAACACAGGCCTAAGCTGTAATACTTGTGCCACTCCGTTAGCCTCTCCTATGGTGAATACTACTTATGTGCTTACCACGTCAAATGGGTTTGGTTGTAATACTACTAGCTCCTTGACAGTAAATGTGGATAGCTGTGTAGAATTAACCTGCGATAGTTTAGGCTTAGCTGCTGGTTTTGATTGGCAAGTCCAGGGGTTAAGTGTCCAGTTACAAGACACGTCTATTGGAAACATTGACTCTATTCAATGGGATTTAGGTGATGGTAACTTCTTGGTACTAGGTCCTGGTCAATCCTATATCCATCAATACACGCAAGCTGATAGCTATGAAATTTGCTTGACTATTTTTGGGGACTTGTCCCCTGATTCTGCTTGTTCTATAAGTACCTGTCAATGGGTAAGCGTGGCATCGAGTTGTGACGACTTTAATCTACAGTCTTCCTTTATATCCGTATCTACTGGAGTACAGGTAAACCTAACTGATCAGTCTGGAGGGACGATTGATTCACTGGTTTGGGAAATGGGTAATGGGGATGTTGTTCAGGGAGTGCCTGGAGGCTCTTCCTCTTACACCTATCCTCAGCCTGGAACCTATACCGTTTGTCAAAAAATCTTCGGCTTCTTGCCCGATAGCCTTTGCGTAGATTCGCAGTGTATCACTGTGATTGCGAAAAGGGCTTTTGATTGCGATTCTGCAGGTCTTGCTGCTGATTTCTCCTTTAACCCACAAGGATTAAGCTACATTTTCAGTGATTTATCCGCTGGAAATGCTGATCAAGTGTATTGGAGCTATGGAGATGGCTCTGGGGCCTATGACCAACCTGGAGATACGAGCTTGCATACCTATCTTACTTCAGGAACCTATCAGGTGTGCCTTACCCTTACAGACTCCCTTGACGAAGAAACTATTTGTGAAGACACAGAATGTAAGCTAGTAATCGTCAAGCCAACCTCAGGGGATACTACCACCAATCTTCTTAGTGATACATGGGAAAATGCAATAATTTTGGCCCCGAACCCAGGAAATGATTACGTAACGATTTTGCTCAAGGAAGGAACGGATTTATGGTCCCCACTTCACCTTAAAATTGTTACTCCTGAGGGTAGATCCATCATGGACCAGAATTTGACTCTCCCCTCCACCCTGGTTAATACTACTAACTGGCCTGCTGGAAGCTACTTTTTCATTGTTACGAATGCGGAAGGAGTTTGGGTGGAATGTTGGATGAAAAAGGAATAATGTGAGAATAGTCCCCAGTAGACCTTAACTCAATGCTTCCCATGAAAGCAGCTATGCCTTTTTGCTCCATGATAGTTTGGTTCATCATCTTGGGGTCGAACCTGTTCCATATGCTCGCCGTTGCTCAAGCCAGTAATATTGATTCTGGGCTAGTGGCCCATTATCCTTTCGATGGAAATGCACAAGATGTCAGTGGGAATTCCAATCATGGAATTGTTGTGGGAGCTTCTCTTTCCACTGACCGTTTTGGGAATACCGATCGGGCATACTCCTTCGATGGAGTAGATGATTACATTGAATATATCCCAAATAAAGATTTTCAACCTACTCTCCCAATCACCATATCGGCCTGGGTATTATTGAAGGATTATGGCCGAAACATGGTTTTTGCGAATAACTGGAGGTTAGGGAGCTACCATGGCGTATTCATGGGCAATGCTACTGATGGTGGCAAAACTATCTACGTCCAGTATGGAGATGGAGGGACGGTCAGGCCCTCCTCACGAAGGACTAAGGGAGGGACCACAGAGCTAAATTTGGATACTTGGTACCATGTAGGAGTCGTAGTGCGGGGGCCACGTGACATGGATATATATATCAATGGTAGGTATGATTGTGGTTTTTATGATGGAAGCGGAGGGGAAATGGCTTATTTGCCCGAGGTAACCGGGCAATCTGGTATTTCGGATCCATTTCGGCAAGTATCTACCTTGGACTTTTTTAACGGTAAAATCGATGACTTGCGATTTTGGAATCGGGCCCTGGAGCCCGAAGAGATATTGGCCCTACAAGACTTAGACCTGCGTACGGTGGCGAGTGACACCCGTGTATGTCAAGGGACTATCCTTACGCTAGACGTAGGTGAAGCCAGTTCTTATCGTTGGTCTCCTTCCCTGGGATTGAGTTGCACAGATTGCCGCCAGCCTGAACTAAGAGTTACAGAGGAGCAGACCTACCAGGTGACCGTTACGAATTCATCAGGCTGTGAAACCTCCTACGCCATCCGGCTTATCCCCGTTCCATGTGACCCTTCAGGTGAACCCCTAAACCCAGATTTGGGTACAGTATTTAATCCGGATGTGATTTGTCAGGCGAAGCTTTACAACGTGTTTACTCCAAACGGAGATGGCTATAATGACGGTTATGCTCCGCAACTTGGAGTAGGCTTGGATAGGGTTGAATGGCAAATATTTGACCGCTGGGGGAGAAGTATCTTCAAAGCAAGTGACCCAGAATCTCACTGGGATGGGAGCATGGGAGGCAAGGTGATGCCAGAAGGGGTTTACTATGTTTCGCTAACATATCGATGTGGAGGAGAAATCATCCGTGAAAAAAGTAGCCTAACCCTGCTTCGCTGAGGATACCCCCCTCTGCTGAAGTGTGGAACGAGGCATCGTGGACCCTCTATGACCCTTAGGGAGTGGGAATCCACGTGGTAACTTAACTTTGCCACCCCTGTAGATAACTTTGCGCATTGTCTCCGGCTCAAAATTCTTGCTATTTTGGGCCCATGGACACTCGAGTAACTGTATTGGGGCAAGGAAAATCGGTATTGAACCATTTCTTGCGGGAGCTACGTGATCATGAAATCCAGCAGGACCGCATGCGTTTCCGGCGGAATTTGGAGCGGGTGGGAGAGATCATGGCTTATGAGATCAGCAAACAATTGCCTTATCACTCCGAGCAGGTTAGCACGCCTTTGGGGGAGCTAGATATGAACCTGATGGATATGCCACCGGTACTGGTTTCGGTTTTGCGCGCGGGACTACCTTTTCACCAAGGTTTCCTCAACATGTTTGATGAAGCAGACAATGGCTTCATTGCTGCTTATCGGCATACCACCAAAGGCAACGACTTTGTCGTAAAGGTTGAATATGCCGCCACCCCCGAACTCAGTGGCCGAACCCTCATCCTAGTCGACCCGATGATCGCCACCGGCCGGAGCCTGGTATTGAGTTACCGCGAAATCACCGAAGACCAGGAGCCGGATCAGGTAATTGTGGCAGGGGTGATTGCCAGTGAAGAGGGGGTAGAATATGTCCTGCGCCACATTCCTCAGGCCAAAATCTACGTGGGCGGACTGGATCATGAGCTGACCGCCAAGTCCTACATTGTCCCTGGCCTAGGAGATGCAGGCGATCTGGCCTTTGGCCCCAAATGAGGTTGAAAACAGGTAGAAGAAACCGGATACAGGGCTTGGGTTGGGATATGCCCTTGATAATCAATCATCAGGGCTCCATGCTCCCGTATTCCCATACTCCAATTGCCGCTTTTCTTCCAGCCTTCCGCTTAACTCTTTAACTTCCTTCACTCCTTCACTCCTTCACTCCTTC
>CAZFPQ010000075.1:13334-27017 GCA_964521065.1 uncultured Bacteroidia bacterium
ACTCCTTCCACCCCAATGTCGAAACTCAGAAAAAGGGTCAGGCTATGTAAGTCGTCGAACCCTTGTCTACTGCCTTGTACGCCGAGGTTGTCGAGATAGTCACTGGGAACAAAGCGGTAGGTATAGGCTGCACCAGCAGATACAACCTTAGTCAGGCGGGTACGAAATCCCAAACTAGCTGGTAATTGTGGAATGATGGCGTTGTAGTCTTCACCTTCTTCGCGGCTGGCACTGCGGTTGATCAATGGCCGACCGTCTCGGTCAAAGGGGCTGAATCTGATTAATCCTGCTCCTAAGGTGACGTAGGGCTGCCAACGACCCTGCATGGGAGGCTCATAGCTAACCCGGAGATCCCCATAAATGAATCGAGTTTCTACAAAGGTAATGGGAGTCCCCTGTTCGTCTAGCACTGGTAGGGCCTGATCATATTGATCTGCGAATTGGCCGAAGCCTCCATTCAACAATAGGCTGAAGGCTCTTCTATGATAACGTTGCAGCTGAAAGTTGAAACCAGGATGAACCCGAATCAGGCGGCTATTCTGTTCGTAGAAGTCGCCAAAATAGGCAATGCCATCAAAGCCCAGGCTTACCTGAAAACCCTTGGGCTTGTCGCGGGGTTGAGCGTAAGCAATGGTGAATCCAACTAGGAGAATACATATCAGGAGAAGACTCCGTTTCATGGGTTAGGTGTATATATAAGTTTTTGAACCAAAAAAGTTGATGGCCCGGACGCAAATGACTGAATATGTACAACGGTTTCTCATGCGCTCTTTTCTCCATGTCTAGCTACCCGCTTATTTACATGATGACGATGGCAACCACTTGAGCACCAGCATCTAGATCGGCCAGTTGGGGATCGGGATCGGGAGAGTCAGGAGCATTAACCAAATAGTGAATACGACTTTGCCCTGGATCAATGAGGTCATAAAATCCATAGTCAGCCAAATAGCTGACTTGCCAACGTTGGTGAATGGCCTTCAGCTCCTCTACCCGGCTTCCCACTCGCAATTTGCCCGAGCCTTTCACAAACAAATCTGCGGCCTGGACCCTGATGCGATTGACTCGGTCTTCTCCAAAGAAATCTGATTCTACCCATACCTCCCCTTCGCCATAATTATAGATTTGTGCGTACCATTCATAGCCTCCCTCGGTGAGAGTGGTATCTCTAAGTGGGTACTTTTTTACCTGTTTGGCTCCTGGTCCCGGCATGGCCATGCCAATTTTTACGTGCTTCAATCCGTCTTCCTCGATATGACGAATACTTTGACAAGCAAATACATTTATTCCCATGATAATAAGGGCAACATGTACCAGGGGAAAAGAAAACCTTTGACTACACATGGAGTTGAATTGAGGCTTAAACTATGCCAAAACCGCAAAATTGATCGCGAAATGTTAGAATCCTGCTGAATCTGACGGAGGGATTTTTAAATTTCCCGGTTGATGGCGTAATTTTAATCTATGAGTAAAGTAATTAAGTACTCCATTTTCGGCTCAGCGTTCATCATTGTAGGGTTGCTGGTCGGATTTAAGATCAAAGATAGTGTTCCAGTAGGAGCCATGGTCAATATCGACAATGGGATCCAAAAGTTGGAGCGTACCTTGCTGTTTATCGAACGTAACTACGTCGAAGAGCCAGACCACCAGAAACTGGTAGATGACGCGATTCGAGGCATCATGGATGGCCTTGATCCTCACTCCTTCTACATTCCCGCCAAGGAAGTGAAGCAGATGGAAGAGCAGATGGGGGGAAGTTTTGATGGCATTGGAATCCAGTTCAATATCCTGGAAGATACCATCTATGTGGAGACTCCTTTGACTGGAGGGCCTAGTGAGCAACTAGGTATTTTGGCCGGGGACAGAATCATCGCAGTTGATGGAGAAAACGTAGCGGGGATTGGGATCAACAATACCAAGGTGATGAGCCTTCTCAAGGGACCTCGAGGGACCCAGGTAGAGGTGAGTATATTGCGTCGTGGGGTTAAGAAGCCCATTAAATTCAACATTACCCGTGACAAAATCCCCATCAACAGTGTAGAGTATTCCTACATGATCGATGAGGAACAAAAAATTGGCTACGTCCAGGTGACGCGTTTTGCCAGAACCACCTACACAGAATTCCGCCGCGCGGTGCAGCAACTACTTGATCAAGGCATGGAGCGCTTGGTCTTAGACCTGAGAGGAAATCCAGGTGGCTACATGGACATGGCCTATAAAATGGTCGACGAGATGCTCAAGGCCAATAAGCTCATGGTGTCAACCGATGGCCGTATTCCTCAGAGTAAGCAGCGCTATTATTCCACCGCGTCTTTGGGTTCATTTGAGCAGGGAGCCATCGTGGTGTTGATCGACTATGGCTCTGCTTCTGCCAGCGAAATTGTGGCTGGCGCCTTGCAAGATCATGACCGTGGCTTGGTCGTCGGGGTGCGGTCCTTTGGCAAAGGGTTGGTACAGATCGAAGAAAAGTTTGAAGATCGATCGGCCATCCGATTGGTGATATCCAAATATTACACACCTAGTGGGCGCTGTATTCAAAAGCCCTACGACAAAACCGAGGAGGAATACGAAAAGGAAATTTCTGAGCGCTTCAAATCAGGCGAGATCTACGATCCCAGCAAAATCTCCTTCCCAGATTCTCTCAAGTTTCAGACGGCTTCTGGCCGTACTGTATACGGCGGTGGGGGAATCTTCCCCGACGTATTCATTGCCGGTGACACGACCTTAGGTAGTGAGTATTTATTGGATCTTCGACTCAATGACCTGTTCCGACGTTTTTCTTTTGAGTATGTAGATCCACGCCCTGAACTGCTGGAGACTTACGCGACTCCTCAATCTTTTGCGAAAAATTTTGAAGTGGATGCTGCATTGATGAAGAAGTTCACCTCCTTCGCCGATGACAAAGGCGTAACCTACGTAGAAAAGGATTTTCGTAGGTCCGAAAAGGTAATTCGCAATCGAATCAAGGCCTACATCGGTCGTCGCATGTACAAAGAAAATGGCTTTTATCCTACTTGGCACAAAATCGACAATGTGCTACAACGCGGCTTGACCCTGATGTCGGTGGCAGAAGGGCTGGAGGCCACCGGGAAAGTGGTTCTGCCTTAAGAGGAGACGTTGAGAACCTGAGAGTTTGGGAGAATGTGAGCTCAAAAGATCTCTTGATACTTCCAATTCCCTACTGATACCCATCACGGAAACACTCCGTGATGGGTATGTTTAGTAAGTGGACATCAGAAAAATGGTAATCGAGGTACGGTAGCATGGGCTATGTCGTGGCAACTATTCATTCGTATAACCATAGCCCGTACCGCCATACCCTGATTTCTTCTGCCCAAGAGCTTAGAAGGTGATAAGCCCCCGGATAAGGCGTGTGAGGAGGGCTAACTACCCCATCACTAGAGCTTGACCTCAACATCCCAACATCCCAATGTCTCAACATCAACTTAATTGAACGCTCCCGTCTAAAGCATCCGATCTAAAGGAGTTAAGCTTGTGCTGTAATGAAATGGTAAGCAATAAAAACCAAATATCATGGCAACAAGCAATCGATTCCGTACCCATCGCTTCCATAAATTTTGGCTGAAAATCACCGCCCTCGTGGTAGGTGTTTTTGGTCCCGTATTTTTTCTCGGAACCATGGAAGCGACTTTAGAACCCGCTAGGTGGACCTTGGATTTACTTAGCTGGCCCCTTGATGGGGGCACCACCTACGCCTCGCCTGACACCCGATTTCTGTCAGCCTTGACTGGGGGCTTTCTGATGGGCTGGGGGGTGATGATTTGGACCCTGTCAACCTGGGTGTATGACTTGGCCCCCGAGCAAGTTCGACGCAGCGTCTTGCTGGGAACATTGGCTTGGTTTGTTTTTGATAGCCTGGGTTCCATTACTTCGGGCAATCCCTCCAATGCATTGGTGAATATTGGGGTCTTGCTGCTGGCGGTAGGGCCGCTGTGGAGGCCGACTAAAAATCCCTGATTCTTGCAAGGGTAAGCACGGGGACATAAGAAAAACGGTAATCGGGGTACGGGAGACGGGCTATGTGGTGGCAATTATTCAGCTTGATAAGCATAGTTCTATGGGCCATACCCCGATTTCTCCTGTCCAAGTGTTTCACAAAAGGGATTTATCGAGAAAGATTTAGGGGGAGATCAGCCGAATGACTCCCCACAAGGGTAAAGGGGACCACTCGGCCTGGATCATAAAGAATTCCTTGAAGGCTTGGGCAGGCCAAGCGGTTTTGAACAAGTTTTGGGTTTGGTTGTATTAAGGGGGGAAGTGGAGGCCTTAAGCTTCGGATGGCTGGAATGAGTTAAAAGAAGAAAATAGATCGAGTTACTTAATCCCTTTTGCAGTCATTTGTGAAAAAATTGAGAAAGATGAGCTTACAGTTATTAGTGGCTCTTACTCTATTCCCCCTGGTCATGCTGTTCGAAGTGCCAATTGAAAAATCAGTAGGCGTGTATGCACTATCTGGGATCTACCTTTGCTCTTTTATGCTTTTTATTTGGGGGCTATTGCAAGCAGTTGTTCGGAAGATGTGGTTAATACTTGCCTGGGGGATAGGGATGCTATCCTTTTGGGGATACGCTTGGAACCAGGCTTTATCACAGAACCTTTTCCTAGGCAAAACTATGGCAAGTGCTTACTATGCAGAGTCTCCTGGATATATCGAGTTGAAAATATATGAAGGGGGAGATTGTACCATTGGCTATGGAGGGATTTTAGGAATATCGGATATTTTTTATTGCCCTTACAGAATACAGGATGACGTCTTACTCATTGAAACAGAAGAAACGCTAGCGGAACTGAAGGCCTATTCACCCATAAAAATTAATGGCAAAGAGTACAGCATAGGAGTGGAATAAACTTGACGTTTAAAAAGTAAGCTGAATTTATGCTCCTGGATATGTACCTAATAAGCCTAGCTAAGGCTTTCTTCGTGCCAAAAACTCGGCTCTTTTTGAGGGCCTTTGGCCGAAAAAAGCTCAACTAATCACTTCGGCCTTGACGCACTTCATGGAACACTACCTACCGAGCTGACTCTGTATCGAATGGGTAATTGAGGACATGGATTAACCTTGTTCACCACTTAAAAAGGACGCGTAGTTACTCCGATGAATGGTCTGATATTTCACTTCTGGATAAGCTTTCAACAAGGCTTTTGGCGCCTTAGTTAGCTTATTGCCCCATTTCATTTCGAAGGCTAGGAGTTGACCATTTTCTTACCGGCGGTGAAGTCGAATAAAACGTGAGGCAAAAGTAATCTTTCAATCATTTTTCCTAATTGAGCTAATAGGCTAGCGTAATTAGTTGTAATTGGGCTATTGAGTTAGCGCAATTCGGATTTTTTGTGCGAAAGGATGATGTATGAACCATAGGTATTACAAGAACTTTCATGCGGACATTGAGCTAGTTGGCCATAAGGATTGATTCCGTTTTTCACAGTTCCATGATCTGTCGGGGAAATAACCATTCGTTTGGGACCCACTTTTTTTCTTTGGCTTCTGTAAACTCCCATTGTAACCCAAGCAAAACCAACTCCTTTATGAGAATTTCAGCCTTGATCATCCTGATGGGGATTTTGTTGCTAAGCCCCGTGATGGCACAAGTAGACCGCCCCTTAGAAATAGTCGCTGAGCTAGACCTAAGACCTGGCAATGTGGCGGTCAGCTCGGATGGCCGGGTCTTTACCACCATTCATCCTTTAGCTGATCCCGACATTCAGTTAGTAGAAATCACGGGGAAAAACAGCTATGAGGTGTTTCCTGGGCCAGCCTACCAGAAGAACGGAGGCAAAGCCGAGGATGATAAGTTTGATACCCCTCTTGGGGTTCGAATAGACCAGGATGATGTGCTGTGGGTGATAGACATGGGCCAAAACCTCGGAAAAACGCGCCTCTTTGGATTTGACATCAACACCAAAAAAGAAATTTATCGCTTCGACTTTCCGCCAGAAATTGCCCCGGTGGGATCTTTTATCCAAGATCTTGCGGTAGATGAAGACCACGGCTGGATTTACCTAGCAGACATTGCCAACCCCGGCCTTATTGCCCTGAATATGGAGAGCCGTGAGGCACGTCGGTTTGCCAATGCCACGGTAGAAGCGGAAAACATCGACATGCTTATCGACGGCAAGTTGATTTATTTCGCAGGCAGCCCTGCGCGCGTGGCCGTCAATCCTGTCACCCTTAGTGGAGACCATGAGACCCTCTATTATGGAGCAATGAATGGCACGACCTGGTATCAACTCCCCAGCGCCATGTTCCGAGAAGGAGCTACGGACTATGCCATCGAGCGGGCCATCAAAGTAGTGGGCCCCAAGCCCGTGTCTGATGGGGCTATTACCGACCAGGATGGAAATCACTACTTTACCAACCTCCAACACCACGGCATCGATGTATTAACTACTTCTGGGGAGCTGAAGCCTTTGGTTCGCGATGCGAAAATCGATTGGGCAGACAACGTAGCCCTAGATGGACGAGGCTGGATTTATCTGACGGTTAATCAGCTCCATAAAACCCCTGCCTTTACAGGAAATTCTGACCAAGGAAAGCCGCCATATTATATCTTTCGTGCTAAATTGTAAGTTATTCAGCCATCCACTAGTTAACCCTTACTTGCAAAACCATGGCGCTTACCGCTTCTTCGATGTTGCCTTTAGGCACAGCCGCACCAGATTTTTCTTTGCCAGATACCGTATCAGGCGAGACCCTTTCACTCACAGATTTTAAGTCTGACTCAGCTACCTTGCTGGCATTTATTTGCAACCATTGCCCTTACGTCCACCATGTAAATCCGGCTTTGGTGCAGATCGCCAATCGCTACCAAGCAAGAGGGGTTAAATTTGTGGCTATCAGTAGCAATGACGTGGTCTCCTATCCGCAGGATGGGCCGCGCATGATGGCACAAGTCGCGAAACGTGAAGGGTATCCTTTCCCTTACCTTTACGATGAGACCCAGGAGGTTGCCCGTGCCTATGGGGCAGCTTGTACCCCTGACTTTTTTGTTTTTGATTCTGAGCTAAAGCTGGCCTATCGGGGGCGCATAGACGAGACTCGGCCTTTTCAAGGAGTGGCACATGGAAAGGATATTACCCAGGCTTTGGATGCTCTACTGGCGGGAGAGCCGGTTGCGGAGCAGCAGTTTCCAAGTATGGGGTGTAACATCAAGTGGAAGTAAGGGCGTTTTGCTCAGTGATGCGTGCTGTGCAATCTGGGTGGTGGGAATTTACTTTGTGAAGCAGAAATAAGTGATGATATGAAGAAGATGTTAATCGCTGGGGCCAGTGGCATGGTGGGGAACTTGGTTCAAGAAAAGGCCCTGAATGAGCCCGAAGTGGGCGAAGTCCTTTCCTTAGTCCGCCGTGGCGGAATGATTGCTCATCCCAAGTTAACTGAGAAGGTAGTTACGGATTTTTTGGACTATTCCGGGAGTGGAGAGTGGTTTAAAGGAGTGGATATGGCTTTCTTCTGCATAGGTGTGTATACGGGGCAGGTTCCCAAAGAAGAGTTTAAGCAGATCACCCTTGACTATGCCGTAGCTTTTGGGGAGGCCCTCAAAACCCATAGCCCCTCAGCTACCCTATGCTTGCTGAGCGGGGCTGGGGCAGACCGCACGGAAGCCAGTCGCATGGCCTTTGCCAAGTACAAAGGAATGGCTGAAAACCAGCTCTCTGCTCTTGGTTTGGGAGGTTTTTATTCCTTTCGGCCTGCTTACATCTATCCCGTAACGCCTAGAGAGGAGCCTAGTTGGGTATACCGGCTCACCCGGGCTTTGTATCCGCTCATCAAGCTTATGGGTGAGAATAGCAGCATAAAATCAACCGAACTCGCCAGCAGCATGCTACGGGTGGGACTACAAGGTGCGGAAAGTGAGGTGCTAGAGAATCGGGACATTTTGAAATATGTTTAGGTCAAAAGGCCTGTCATAGATTGAGCGGTGAAGGGCGACGGATTGACTCTCTTTCTTAGGCTATTTTTCTTTATTCTGAGCCTTCTAAGCTTGGAATAGACATGAGAGTCATCTACAACATTTCTTTCCTGTTGGGCCTATTTTTCAGCTACCCCTTAATGAGCCCTGCGGATAGCATCAAGGAGATCATCTGGACAGATTCTTTCCTGAATCCTGAGGATCAGGTTCCTACGGAGCGCTTGAAATTTGGCTATCTAATGGTGCCTGAAAACTACGAGGCATCAGAAGGTCGAAAGATCAAGATCGCTTTCGTCATCATCAAGGCGGCCGTAAAGCGGTCACATCGTGACGCCAGTATTTACTTCAAAGGAGGCTGGGGCTCCCAGACCATCCAAAACCTTTCCTATTACCAAGGCCACTTTCTCAGTTATGAACGAGACTTGATACTGTATGATTATCGGGGAACGGGCTATTCGGAACCTAGTATGTGTGAGGATCTCGGGGGCAATGTGCTAGAGAATTTACGTTTGAACCTTTCCTACCAAGAGTTTGAGCAAAGGCAAGTCGATCTATTCGAGCAATGCTTGACAGATTTAGCTGATCAGGGAATAGATTACCACCAATATGGCAGTGACAACAAGGCCCGCGATGGAGTGGAACTGGCCAAAGCCTTAGGCTATGAGAGTTATAACCTCTTTGGGGTGTCTTATGGAACGAAAACGATCTTGCAGTTTATCCGTCAGGCGACGGTTCCCATTCGCGCCACCATTCTGGATTCAAATTGTCCGCTAGACTATCCCATCAATGCCGGCATGACGGCGGACTACGCTCAAAGCCTCGACAAAGTGTTGACGGCCTGTGAAAATGATCCCAATTGTCAGCAAAAATATCAAGGCTTGAGGGAAGAGGTAAGCGCTTTTTTGTTATCGCTTGATCAAAAACCCTTGAAAGTGAAGCTGTCAGGAGGGCATAAATTTTATCTGAATCGGCAGGAAGTGAATGCAATCATCCATCAATTGCTATACTATGAGTGGAGCATAGAGTTGTTGCCATTTTTACTCAAAAAGATTACCCATCGAAATCGATTCGTGCTCAAGCGAATTTTGCAAGATTTAGACGAGGTGGTGATCGATAACTACAATGCAGTAGGGCTTATTAGCTACGTGTATGACCACAAGGCTTTTCAAGCAGAAGGACAGGAAATCGCTCAGCAGAGCATTGATGCCTATCCGGTGTTTCAGGTATTTGATGGGTATCAGGCCTTCTTTTTTCAGGATACCCTGTTTCGTCCTGAGGTGTCTCTATCTACCACCGAGACCTATTCCGGTCCAAGCTTGATTTTAGCAGGTGAATTAGATCCTGTTACCCCAGTCTATTACAGTGAGCGCATCAGACCCTATTTCCCAGGGCACACCTTTTTGGAGTTTCCTCACGTAGGACATGGCGTGACAGACAACTATTGTGGAAACTTCTTGGCTGAGGAGTTTTTGAATAAGTTAGAGTTAACCGAGCTTGAATGTCTTTCTAGGGTAAAAGGGCAAGGGATTATATTCACTCGTTAGGCAACGGGATTACTAGGGCAAGAGTGTCTTAGCCCGAGGCAAGCCTTTTGGCTTTGCTCCCTCTCTTCACGGTAGCTCATTCATCAAGCCCCAATACAAGCCCAAAGTCCGGATTGCCTCTTGAAATTCGGTCGTTTTGACGGGTTTGGTGATAAAGGAATTAACCCCTAGCTCATAGCATCTCTTTACATCAGGGTGCTCTCTTGAAGAAGAAAGCACCACGATGGGGAAAGATTCGTACTTTCCACTTTTAATTACCTCAAGCGCTTCTATCCCAGTTACCATGGGCATATGGAGATCTAAGATCAAAACGGCAATATCCTGGGTGCCATGTTGATCAAGATAGTCAAGCAGTGCTTTTCCAGTTTCTACCCAGATGATCTCATTGGCGATCGGAATCGAATTGAGTGCTGATATCGTCATGTCGGCATCAAACTCATCGTCTTCGGCGAGAATGATCTTTTTTATTTTATTCATTGGGCTGGAGCGTTGGAAGACTAATGTAAAAAATTGCCCCTTCATCTAAAATGCTTTCAGCCCAGACTTTGCCTGCATGAAGCTTCACCATGCGGGCTACATTTGCCAGACCAATGCCATGGCCAGGATACTGTCGCTGGGTATGGAGGCGTTGAAATACGGCGAATAGTTTGTCGGAATAGTCCTGGTTGAAACCACAGCCATGGTCCCTGATTTGATAGATGATTTCCTCCTCGCGAGACTCCGCATCAATCTCGATCAGGGTTGATTCTTTTTTAGAAGAGTACTTAATGGCGTTCGAGATTAGGTTTTCCCAGATTTGTGTGAACATTCGTCGGTCGGCATAGCATCCCGGTAAGTCTCCCAGCGTCCAGCTTATTTTCTGTTTGGGGTTGCTGTCTTTGAACGTCTGCAACATGTTTGCTAGAAGAGTCTCAACCTCGATGTAGGATTTATTCACACTTGCATTTCTGGTGCGAGAGTAAGCGAGCAGCGCATCAATCATGCTGCCCAGGCGATGGGCAGAACTGATCACCCGATCCAACCGGTGCTTTCCTTCTTCTGATAGATTGGTGGCATCTTCTTCTCTGACTAAGTCCGCATAGCCTTCTATGTGCCTGACCGGAGCTCTTAAGTCATGGGAAACGGAATAGACCAGCTGCTGAAGTTCCTCATTGGTCTGCCTAACCTCCATTTCTGCCTGCTTTTTGTCCTGTATGACCCGAGCCAAACCGATAATGGTGTGGACTTTTCCCTCTTCATTGCGCTCAAAAACACTCTCTGTCGACTCCAGCCAGATGTAGTTCTTGATTCTTTTGCTGTAAGAACGATATTCAAGCTGCACGGTCTCCCCGGTCTTCAAGTTGGGGAGGGTGTTTTGATGGTGGTTAATGACCTTAGGTAAATCTTCTGGATGAATGGTCCGGACCAGCATTTGGTCACCCATCTCCTGCACCTCCTCCTCAGTAAATCCTAACTCTGAAATGATTGATTTATTGGCGAAAACATTTTTGTGCTCAATGATATCATACACGTACACAATCTCTGGCGTGGTCAGCATGATTTTCTCCTGAAAGTGGAGGGCCTTGCTGAGTTTCTCTTCCCGTAGTTTGGTTTCCGTTACATTCCGCGTCGTTCCGATCAGACTCCCTTCGGGCAGCTGTTTGTCGAGGGTTTCCTTGAGCCAAATATAGGTCCCTTCCTTCGTGCGGTACCGATAGGTGGCTGAAAGAGGCAACCGATCAGAGGAAGCGGTTCTCATCAATTCTACCTCCCCACGATCTTCGGGGTGAATACGGGTTAGGATCAAATTCCTGGCGTTGCCAGAATTCGCCTCCTGTGGTTCCAGGTCATAAAGGTCACAGAATGCGCCGGTAAAGGAGAGTTCTTGGCTCCGCTGGTTGATGACCCACGTGCAGATATTTGCGGTTTTTTCTCCATGTTCTAACATCTGTCTTTGCAGGCTGAGCTTTTCAGATAAAGATGTTTCGCTTTTTGCTTCCTTGGCGATAATGGCGACTTGCTTGTTCGAAACATACATGCAAGAGGTCTCGGCTAGGATGGCACCAAGCTGTGAGTCCACGTAGGTAGTGAGCCCCATGGCTATTTCTGACTGGGTATCAAGGGCCTGCAGCATGGTGCGAGGGAATTCCGCTAAACCTTGATAAGCAGCGGGGACCAAGGTGCGCAAACTTTGACCAATAAGCATATTCAGGTCAAAGCCAATCATCTCAGAAGCACGCCTATTTACGTATATGCAGCGAAAATCCATTTCATCTCTAGAGATAAGCTCGTATATGGTGATCCCTAGAGGAAGCCGATCATAGAGTTCGGTTGAGAGGGGGGTTGAGAAAAGGGGCATGAGCTTGCGGTTAGGAAACCATATTTAAAATTTCTCAAGCTGCAAGTGAAAAACAAAGACTAGTTCATGGAATGACTTTCATATGGTTGGGGGAGCATGTGTGGGCCTATTTCTAGGGCCCTTAATCGTTTGGAATTGCCCCAAGGGCAAGGCTGGAACAATGAACGAACTGCTTCCCATCAAACCGAAAGAGTCCACCCGAAAAGCCAAACCAAAGATTTTTCTGCCGATCTGCTAGGATACTTTGGATACCAAAATTCTCTGTAAGGTCAGGGCGGTTGCTTTGGGAGAATAAGGTAAAGTCTGGGTCTTCATATCGATAGGCCCCAAGCCCAGTGGCTCCAATCCAGACTTTGCCATCTGGATCCGCATAAAGGGTATACACATCGTTTTGATGGAGACCTGGAACCTCGGAAAATTGAGCCATGGTCTCGCCATCCAATCGAGCCAAGCCCCCGTCCGCCTTAAACTCAGGAAAGTCAGATGACAGCGAGGCAAACCAAAACCGACCCTGAGCGTCTTCCAAAATTTGACTGACATTGTTGCTACAAAGACCATCTTCGACGGTGAAGTGGGTGAAATTTTTTCCGTCATATTTACAAACTCCGTAGCCATCTCGGGCAATCCACAGGTTACCTGCTTGGTCCTCCATCAGGTCCCAAACCTTGCCAGCAACCCACTTGTAACTGGGGGCCTGTGGAAAGGGATTGGGGAGTTCAAACTTGACAAAGGAGGACCCCTCAAAACGGAAAAGCCCATCATTGGTGCCCGCCCATATCTGGCCAGACCTATCGACCAGTAAATTGCATCCTGCTCCCGTCAGGCCCTGCTTAGGCCCAAAATATTCAAACTTTTCGCCATCGTAGCGTGAGGCTCCCCGATGGGTTCCAAACCACATATATCCCAGGCTGTCTTCCTCAGTACTCACCACCGTTTGGTCCGCAAGTCCCTCCTGGGGTGTGAAGTAGCGGAGCTGCTGGCCATCAAAACAAGCCACTCCTTTGGCCATGGTGCCAAACCAGAGCTGACCGCGAGAGTCTTCAAAAATATCGACTACGTATTGCGCAATGGGAGAATCTGCCGCTGCCTGCCAAGTCGTTTGGAAAGAGAGGCTTTCGTTGTTATTTGAAGAAGCAGGGCCGTTTTTTGGAGTCTGACTTAGGCAGCTTAGCCCCAAGCTTATCAGCAGGCTACCGTATATGGGCAATGGGAAGATACCTTTCTGCATGATCATAGAGGGTGAATGGAAATTCAAGAGGACGGTCGTGGAGTAAGAACCCCATTCATTGGGCCTACCAAAGATTCTCTCTAGATGGTGCAGAGCCCTTCCATTGTCGTTGGGGCCCAGTATGTCGACTCTCGATCTCTCGGCACCTGTTTAATGCATAGGTACAAGATGGAGCTTGAACAAGGGTAAATAAAACGTAAAACCACGGAACCCCAGTCATTAAGAATTCTTGTGGAGGGGTACCAATTCATAGTGCTCTACCGTAGGAAAGGGATCGTAATAGGGGTGGAGCAAGGTTTTCCAAGCTTGATAGGCATCGGACTGCCTAAAGCCTACCTCGTGGTCTTCTATGCGCTCCCAATCCACCAGGAGCAGGTAACGACCGGCAGTCTCTATGCATTTTCGAAGAGAATGACCTATGTAGCCGGGAATCGAACTGATATACTGTCCAGCCTGGGCAAAATCCCTTTCAAAATTACTGGCTTCTTCGGGCTTGACCTGTAGAATGGCGACCTCTAGAATCATGAGTTTGGTGTGGAGAGGTTAAGGGAGTTAAGGGAAGTTAAGAGAGTTAAGGGAGTTAAGGGAGTTAAGGGAAGTTAAGGGAAGTTAAGGGAAGTTAAGGGAAGTTAAGGGAAGTTAAG
>CAZFPQ010000076.1:0-26982 GCA_964521065.1 uncultured Bacteroidia bacterium
AAAGTAAAGCGCTTAACCAAATAGATGCCTTGTTGTCCATATGCCATCCATCCTTGAAGCGGATGTAAACCTCTCTTGAGGACCTGGAAACGCTTATTTTTAATTATTTAACTTCATAAGTTTAGGCTGATGTTGATTAATACAAGGCTATGATATGTTTAGCCTAAGGTAAGCTTGTGGGGGCGTTGGGCTGCATTTGGCGGACGGGGGCGGCTTAGTGGGAGGGCCTAGCATGCAGAAGTATTTGGCCTCCCTTTTTTTAAAAAAGGTAGGTCCGGCGGATCGAAGATTCCGGGAATCGGAAAAGCGACACCGCTATGGGTTATGACCAACATTTTAGCCAAAGTCCAGCTTAGCTCCAGCGAGCAAAACAGCTCTAGACTGAAAGTAGCTTAAGTATTACTGAGATCAGTGAAAAGTCTGGCTTTTTCTGTGTCAATTCCTTTCGAAAGGCATTTGAAAAAGTCTATGGGACCTCACCAAGTAAGTACCGCAAAGAACAAGAAGCGGCCTAGCGCATGGCAGAGCTGCTTATTGCTAGGGGTGTTTTTGCTAATTGGGTGGGGTTATAGAAAAAGTGGGATTGGTGTTGTCAATGGGGGGAGTACAGTGATTTTGGAAGCACAAAAAAACAACGCCTCATACAATTGTATAAGGCGTTGTTACAAATCCCAAAGGATGGGTACACTCGGAAGGATTCGAACCCTCAACCTCCTGATCCGTAGTCAGGTGCTCTATCCAGTTGAGCTACGAGTGCATTTCCCGAATGGGATGGCAAATATACGGTGACATTCGATTTAGACAAATAAAATTCAGATAATTTTCTTCAACTTCGATCTAAAGGAATGAAATACTAAGAAAGAGAGTGGCCGGAGTCACTCTCTTTCCTTTTTTTGTTTGAAAAGACTCACCCACAGAATAGAGGGCGGGCATTTACTCCTGATCATTTCTGCTGCTAGGACTGGGTACCTGGATTAAGCTGGACTAAAAAATAGACCACAGCCGCTGCTACGACAAGGTGCGCAATCTCCAAGATTACAACCATGCTGGTAGGGACATTTTGAATTGAAAATGGGCTAAATACAAAGGCAATGACCACGATGGCAGAGAGGATGTAAAAAATGGGATTGGGGCGTTTGGTGTATCTTACGAGCAACCAATAAATTACTCCCCCCAGTATGGCGGGCAAGATGGAGGCAATGATCATCGCTGCTACAGTTAGGGGTTGTCCGTCTGGAGAGACGGGGAGGTCAGTGTCTATCCATCCCATAGAAATGGAGAGGTAGTAGATGGCTACGTTGATGACAGCAGCGAGGCCTCCGCCTTTTAGGATGGCCATGCCCAGTGAAGAGAAGGGAATTTTCATTGTTCTTGCGATTGGTGGTATGAGTGATGGTGTTGGCGTACGCCAGAGATAAATTGTTCTATGTACTGCTTCATGGTCGCTTCTAAGGGTAGGTGTTGTAGGATGGGGTTGTCTCGAAAAAGCAAGGCGTAGCCATGGACCAGGGCAAGGTGGTGCGCCGTAGTGGGCAAATCACTGGTTCCTAGTGCTCCATTTAGAATGACCTTGATTTTTTGTTTGATCCGAAGACGCATCAGGCTAGGACTGTCTTCACAATCCTGACCAACACGGGAAAACATCAAATCGTAATAAGCGGAATGAGCGAAAGAGAATTGAACGTGGGCAATGCTGGCCGCAAGCAGTTGCTCCTTAGGATCTTCATGAGAATTCATGGCCCTAGTCAAGGCTTTTTCAAGCAGCTCAAAGCCCCGGTGTTGGACGGCAATCAACAAAGCTTCTTTGCCACCAAAATCTGAGTAAATTTTAATGGTGCTGTATCCAATAGCCTTGGAAATGTCTCTGACAGTGATGCCTCTCCAGCCTTTCTTCTGGGCTAGATGGGCCGTTCGGTCCAAAATCTGATTTCGTGAGAGCTTCATGAGGCAATTATAACTAAGTTATATCAAAGTTTAAACATTGATTTCGTTTTTCTTAGAAACTTTTGATTTGACCCATGTAGATTATTCAACCAACTTTCGCAAGTAGGTCACGCCAAGAACCTGGGAAATCACGAGGCTGAAGTACCTTTCAGGCTCTGCAAGAGTCCTAGAATTACTCTAATGCACGAATGACCGCTGCAAAAGCCCGGTGATTGTTAAGATCCCACTTTTCACCCAAGCGAACGAAAATCAAGTTTCGTTGGGGCTCTACGTAAATTTCTTGACCGAAAATTCCCAAAGCATAGAATTGGGGTCCACAGGTCCTTACATACCATTGGCCTGGGTACTTTTGACTCTTTAGGACCCTTGAGTAGATCTGATTTTCTATGACCGCAGTGGCACTGAGTGAATCCGAGAAGTACCAGATCTCTGATCCTCCTCCTTCTTCTTTTTCCTTGTAGAGAAAAGATCGCCCTCCACTATACCATTGGTTTTGGTAGCAGTCGTTTTCAAAGTTGGGTTCCACGGATCTGGCTACCCAAGCTGGGTCAATGATTTGCTTGCCTTGCCAGGAGCCTCCATTGAGGAAAAGTCGCCCAAACTTAGCGTAGTCTCTGGCTGCAACCTGCAAGCAACAAAATGCTTTGTTGTGGCCACTCTTCTTGCTGTCGAGGTACCATGTGGCGGGGTATTCCATGCCCAATGGACGCCAAATTTTCTGTTCTAAGTACTCGGCCAGAGGCCTCCCAGTCACCCGCTCTATGATCAGTCCCAGTATTTGGGTATCCTGGCTACTATAGTAATGGTGGGTGCCAGGCCGATGGGAAAAACGAGCTTTTGAAATGAATTTGAGCGCATCTTTTTTTAGGTATAGAGAGGCGATATCAGCGTAAGGATTGGCATAACTATCTTCATTAAAGTCTAGTCCAGACCTCATATCCAGTAAATGCTCAATCTTAAGCAGTGACCAGTTGCTATCGAGTGGGGCCAGTTCTGGCAAATAGGCTGTAACGGGGTCTTCGATAGAAGCAATCAATCCTTCTGCAAGGGCTATGCCCATTAAAGCAGAAGTGAAAGACTTAGCTACTGAAAAAGAAGGCAGGATGGAGGCCTGTTGGTATTCACCGTAATATCCTTCATAGATCAAGCTATCATTGCGAATGACCAAAAAGGCCGTAGTAGCGGTTTTATCTGTCAAATAGGCTTCTAAGGTGGTTCCGTTGAAATCCGCCTCAGCAATTTGGGCTTGCAGGGCGGGATCGCCGACACGAAATTGGAAGGTGTGGCTGCTATCAGGAGTGAGGGTGCTTACATGATATCGAGGTTTTTGATGATTTTTAGATAGGTAAAACAAGCCAAACTTTAGGACTCGACAGCCCGGAAAGCTGATGAGTAACACAGCGGATAGGAGAAAAGTTAATAGATTCTTGGGCATAGCGGAAGTGAGAATGGTCCAGAAAATACGCTAGGGATGAACTTAATTAACTTTTTCAAAATTTTGGCAACCTTGCATAGTTAGCCGCGTAAAAACAAGCATAGAATTATTATTTCATTAATCCCTACAGCTATTTAAAAAACCTTTACTCTCGGAGATACCCTCCAAATTGGTAAAACACGACGAACGAAGGTTGCCACTTGGCAACCTAACTTCTAAGCAGGCTAGCAAATACTATGATCAACACGTTGTTGATCACCTCCCCAAGCCGATTTTCCTGTTATGTTCGTTCGTGTAGTCTCCCTAACCGTGGTTTTTGTAGCTTTATTTTTCCTTGCAGCTCAATCTGCCAAGGCCCAGACCGCACAGCCCAAAGCTAAGGCTGCTGCACAAAAGGCTGAAGTCCCAGATATGCTGATCCCAAAGTCTTTCGTTGTTCCCCCTCAGAAAGGAGCTACGAACAATGGTCAACCTGCCCCTAAAATTGGACGGGCCAAATCAACCACTACCGCTGATCGAAACTCTACTGCTTCAGTAGTTTGGGTAGCTCCCGGTGGATCTAACAAGCGCAAACGTAATGAGTAGGCCTACTGAGCAACATGTATCCATGAAACCTCAAAGTAGTTAGAGAATCTACATATTGCATCATATCAATGCGGAAGAATGAAAACTCATTCTTCCGCATCTTTCATTTCGTGGTACCAAGTAAAAAATGCTTCCTTTTTTCGACGGGATACTGGCAACTCCAATCCATCACTCATGATGATGCGGGTTTTATCGGGATAGCGGTCTATGTGGAGGAAATTTACAAGGTGGGAGCGATGAGATCGAAAGAAGCCCTTGTCTTGTAGAATCTCTTCAAAATCTGCCAGGGTTTTTGAGGCAAGCTTTTTGGGCCTATTCTTAAGGTAAATCAGGCTGTAGTTTCTTTCACCTTCTAAGCGAACGATGTTTTTGATCGGTAGGCGTAATTGGCCTTCTTGTAGGTTCAAGATGAGTACTTGCTTTCCAGGGTCTTCCGTTTTTAGGTTTTGGAGAGCCTGCTGAATTTGGGTGGTAGCAGCTTGCGCTTTCCGCGACTTGAATCTTCCAATGGCTTGCTTAAGCTCATCTAAGTCTATAGGCTTGATGATGTAATCCAAGGCATTAAAGCGAATTGCCTTGATGGCATAGTGGCTATAAGAGGTGATGAAAATGACCTGAAAGTTAATTTCAGGGACCTGAGCCAACATTTCAAATCCTGTCATATCCTGCATCTCGACATCGAGAAATACCAACTCTGGTCGCCATGCTCGGATAGCGGCCAGTCCTTCTGAGCCACTAAAAGCTCTGCCTGCGACCCTGATCTCAGGAAGATGCTGCTCTAATTTGTCACCAAGTAAATCATGGATGAAAGGATCATCATCGATGATGATACTTTTAATAGGGGTATTCATACTCATTCTGCTTCGATCAAGGATTCTACTTCTTTGCAGGCCTCCGCCAATTGATGTAAAATCTTTTCGGTGAGTTGCTCCATCTTTTCCCATTCCATGGTTTCATAAGTGAACTCCATTTCTTGAATGGGCTGATCTACCCATGGCACCTCAAAGAATTGAAGCTGCGGCCGCATACTATGCAAGGTTTGTCGGATCAGAGCCCGGTCTTTTTGCGACATAGCTTCTTGGACCTTTTCTACCCGCTTGGGGACCAATTGCAAAAATTGGCGCAAATACCTTTGTTTCCGCTCTGCACTGCCACGCGTAATTTGTTCCAATTGGCTAAGTCCAATGTAGTGAAAGGAAGGAAGTTCTGGCATAGCGATCGCGTTATGATCTGAAAAGCAAGGTAGTACCTACATGATCCCGGTGCAATCTATTCCTATCTAGGGGCTGAGCAGGTGGTTTCTTATCCGCTTAATCAATAAAAGAACCGCTCGATCACTTAAGTCGGATGACTGATCTTTTAAGCAGAGGGCATTAGCTTTTTTTGCCGAAGTGTATCCTAGGGCTACGGGTTCTTTTGGAAGAGGATAGAATCAGGGGTAAATCATTCATCACATCTGGAATTTATTCTTTATTTTGGGACATTATAATGACTATCTAATACGCTTTCATGATTATTTCCACTATGCATCGACTTGTTTTTATTTCAATTCTCTTTTGGGGTCTTACCTTTATTCCACAAACCCTTTCCGCTCAATCTTACTCAGAATCTGAACTGCAGGAAATGTACCTGTCCTACTTGAAAAGTCAAGGCATGGATGGAAGCGTAGACAGTGATGGCGATGTCCAGTTTACATACGAGGATCGGACTTATTTCATCGAAGTGAGCGAAGATGATCCGAACTTCTTCCGAGTAGTCTTATTCAATTTTTGGCCCATTGAAAGTCATCAGGAATCTGTGCAGGTGGCTTTTGCTTGTAATGAGGTAAACAACCAGATGAAGGTCGCCAAGGCCTACATGGCCAATGATAATACCTGGATGGCGTGCGAGTTGTTCGTGGACCGACCTGATCATTTCAAGGCAGTATTCATGCGCTGCCTTAAGGTAATAGACGATGGGGTAGATATCTTCGTCGAAGAAATGTAAGCTTTCTATCAGAATAGCTAAACAACAACCCGCCGCTTCAATCTTTTGAGGCGGCGGGTTGTTAGGAAATTGGACACCAAGCAAAGTTTAGGAGCTATTCACTAGCCAAGACGGAACTTAGGTAGGATTCTTCGATTTGTTCATAGCGTTGATTCATAGGAGTGACTTTTTCCCCCGTTTCAACATAGTGTTTCAAGCCAATTAAGGTTCCTCGAAGTTGCTCTTCAAAGCCCCGCTTCGCGATTCCACCCATGATGGCAGGCTTGGTCCGAAATTTTCCAAGCTACGTTATAGATGAAGGATTGGTGGCGCTTGATCAACGTGCTCAATGCTTCTTGATTACCTTCCAGAGCAGAAGCCACCAGCTTATGATCCTCTTTGGGAGCTACTTTATTGGCTAATGGATGAGACATAGTTTCTACTTTTGGGTTGGATACCAAGATGTCGCAGGTGTTACAACTTTGTCAGTGAATTTCTTTAACCGAGCTCAATCTGCTTTTGGACATAGGTCTTTTCAGCCATTTTTAGGTGGATAAAAAAGAGAATTCCCTGCTTTTTGAGTATTTCTCCTTAGAGTTAAGAAAGAATTGCTCGATCCCCCCTATCTTAGGCCCGAATTTTCTCCTGCCCCCGAGAAAATAATCGGCAACTTTCTTTCAATTCCAAGTATTCTCGGCCTACAATGAAAGTGTTAAAATTTGGTGGCTCCTCTGTAGCTAATTCTGAACGGATCAACCAGGTAGCCCAAATCATCAGAGATTTACATGATCAAGGTGAGCGATTTGCGGTAGTAGTCTCCGCTTTGGGGGGCATGACCGACCTACTCATCAAAATGAGCAAGCTTGCTTCTTCGGGTAGCAAGGATTACAAAGGGCACTTGGAGTATTTTTCCAACAAACATCGCGAGGTAGTCAATACCCTGGTAAAAAATGAATCTCGGCACCCTGCGATTCTGCAAGAAATCATCGAAGGCCAGGAAGAGTTAGGCAACCTTTTACAAGGATTGTATCTCACGCGCGACTTAACCCCAAGAACCTTAGACTATATTCAAAGCTTCGGTGAGCGTAGCTCGGCATTTATTTTGGCCGAAATTCTCAACAGCACCGGAACTCCTGCGGTCTATACCAATGCCCGTGAGCTAATCAAGACCAATGATCACTACGGAGGAGCCAAAATTTTCCTAGAAGAAACCAACTCCAACATCCGAAGCTATCTAGCCGAGCATCCCAGTTCTATTCCCGTGGTGACGGGTTTCATTGCTTCGACCCGAGACGGCATCACTACCACTTTAGGTCGAGGAGGGTCTGACTATACCGCCTCGATATTTGGTTCTGCTCTAGACGCAGAGGAAATACAAATTTGGACTGACGTCAATGGTGTGATGACCGCTGACCCTCGGATGGTTCGCCAGGCATTTTCTATTCCTTGTATGAGCTATGAAGAGGCCTTGGAAATGTCGCACTTTGGGGCTCGAGTGATTTATCCGCCTACCATCATTCCCGCCTTGGAAAAGCACATCCCCGTTCGGATCAAAAATACCTTTAACCCCACTCATCCAGGAACCCTCATTTCGAATGAGCCAGAACCTTATCCCAATGCAGTCAAGGGCATTGCCTCGATTGGTGAGATTTCTCTACTCACGCTAGAGGGAGGGGGACTGTTTGGCGCCTCGAGTATCGCAGCTAGATTGTTTAGTGTGCTCTCAGCTAAGAACGTCAACGCCATCTTGATTACCCAAGGATCCTCGGAGCACTCTATTAGCTTTGCGATCCGACCGGAAATGGGGCAGGTAGCTAAGCAGGCCATCGAGGAAGAGTTTGCTTTGGAAATCAAGGCAAGGCTGATTCAGCCGCTAAAAATAGAGGAAGACCTAGCCGTCATTGCTGCTATTGGCGACAACATGAAATCCCAGCCTGGTATTTCAGGTAAATTGTTCCAGGCTTTAGGGAAGAATGGGGTCAACGTGATTGCGACGGCCCAGGGATCCTCCGAGCGTAACATTTCGGTGGTCATCAACAAACAAGATGAGGCCAAGGCCTTGGTTGCCGTACATGATGTTTTCTTCCTCTCGAATTACTACACCCTCAACCTTTTTGTAGTGGGAGTGGGATTGGTTGGCGGAACTCTTTTGCGACAGATACAAGAGCAGGCTGAATTCTTGGTCAAGAACCAGTATGTGGAAGTGAGAGTGGTGGCCTTGTCTAACACCAAAAAAATGTCCTTCAAGGTAGATGGCATCGATCTATCAGCTTGGCAAGAAGAGTTGAATGAGGCAGAAGAGGCTGCTGATCTGGATCAGTTTATCCAGCGCATGATCGAGCTCAATCTTCCCAACTCTGTGTTCGTGGACAACACGGCCAATGATCACATCATTGAGCATTATCCCCAGATCCTCAAGTCATCGATATCCATTTCTACCCCCAATAAAGTGGCTGTCAGTGGGCCGTACGAGCAGTACAAAAACCTGAAAGAATTGGCTGACCAAAATAGCGTCAAGTTTTTCTATGAGACCAACGTGGGGGCTGGCTTGCCTGTCTTAACGACCCTGACCGATTTGATTTATTCGGGTGACCGCATTTTGCGCATCGAGGGGGTCTTGAGCGGGAGCTTGAGCTTTATCTTCAATAGTTTTAATGGTGAGAAGCCGTTTAGTGAAATTGTCAAAGAAGCTCAAGCCGCTGGCTATACTGAACCTGATCCCCGCATTGACCTAAGTGGCAAAGATGTGGCCCGCAAGCTCCTCATCCTGGCCAGAGAATCTGGTTTGACCCTAGAACCCAGTGACATTGAAGTGGAAAACATTTTGCCTGCTGCGGCTTTAGATGCCCCTGATGTAGAAAGCTTTATGCTGGAACTAGAGAAGGCGGATTCTGAGTTCGAAGAGCTTCGAGCCCAGGCAGAAGCCGAAGGGAAAGTCTTACGTTTTATCGCAACCTTGGAAGGCGATAAAGCCTTTATTACGCTGCAGAAATTGGATGAACAAAGCCCGTTTTTCAATCTTAGCGGAAGTGACAACATGATTTCCTTTACTTCTATGCGTTACAAGGATAGGCCTTTGGTGATCAAAGGGCCTGGAGCAGGGGCAGAGGTGACTGCGGCAGGAGTTTTCGCCGAGGTGCTGCGCATAGGTTACTATTTGTCCTGATGAGGCCAACTTCCCGTTCTTCCTTTGTATTTAAGCAGTTTGCCCTGAGGCAAGATCGCTGTGCCATGAAGGTTGGAACGGATGGAATCTTGCTCGGAGCTTGGGCCGATGTCCAGGGAATAAACCAAGCCTTAGATATTGGTGCAGGCACAGGTCTGGTAGCCTTAATGGTGGCTCAGAGAGCTCCTTGTGCTGAGGTCATGGCTTTGGAGATTGAGGCTGAAGCTGCTGCGCAAGCTCTTGAAAACGCAGAGGCCAGTCCCTTCCGTGAACGAATCAGGATATGTCCAAAAGCCCTACAAGATTGGAGACCTCATGCAGACCTCGATCTGATCATCACCAATCCGCCTTTTTTTAGTGCGGGCATTCCCCCTCATAATGCACGCAAGCAACAAGCCCGACATGAGTCAAGCCTTAAACTCGGTGAGATTTTGGAATTTGCTGCTGAGCATCTGCAGAATCTTGGGCGTCTAGCCATAGTTTTGCCCCATCGCCGTCGTGAGGAGTTGATAGAGCAGGGGAGGAGGCATGGCTTACATGTCAGTCGCATATGTGAGGTGTATTCGCGTCCAGGGAAACCCGCCCATCGAATTTTAGCAGAACTTGGGTTCCAGCCTCAAACCCCCAAAGAGGAATCACTCCTGTTACGTGAAGAGAATGGTGATTTTTCCCTTGCTTATCAGAACCTAACCCGTGACTTTCACCCATTTCTCTGAAAAAATTCGATCTTAGGGCTAAAGTTGAGTATATGAACTTTCACGAGATCAAGGCTAGGATCGAAAAGCAATTTGGGCAAGGGCTAATCAAGAATCAGGATGATCAGGTTCGGCAACCTTGGCTAGAAGTAGATGTTGCTTTGTTGGCAGATTTGGCCCTTTTTCTAAGGGATGATCCGGACTTAGGCTTTGATTTTCTGAACAACCTCTCGGGGGTGGACTATGGGACCGAATCCCAGAACTTGGGGATTACCTATCACCTAAGCTCCCTGATACATGAGCATCATTTGGTTCTTAAGGTCAAGCTCGATCGGAAAAAACCCCAGCCCGTACCTAGCTTAGCCGCTATTTGGCGCACCGCAGATTGGCATGAGAGGGAAGCCTTTGACTTAGTAGGGATTCCTTTCAAAAATCACCCAGACCTTCGCCGGATTTTGATGCCAGCAGACTGGGAGGGGCATCCCCTAAGAAAGGATTATCAGGCGGCTTCACATTATCATGGGGTAGCCATCGAATACGAAAAAGCTCAGGAAGAAGGCCTAAAACCCTGGGATGAACATTGATCCCCTCAGCAGGAGCTTTCAGAAGAGTAATCGCTTCCTTCGAGTTAATGCCACATGATTAAACTATCTCAAATAGAAAAGGCCTTTGGTGCCCAAGTCATTTTTCGAGGAATAAATCTCGAAATCAACGACGGAGATAACCTATTTATCGTGGGTGGGTCTGGGACTGGTAAATCTGTCCTCATCAAACTCATCCTAGGGCTAGAAAAGCAAGACAATGGCATAGTTGAAATCGATGGACAGGATACTCTTTTCTTTGGCAGGAGTGAATGGCAGGAGGTATTGTCTCAGTTTGGGGTCGTGTTCCAAGGGGCGGCCTTGTTTGACTCCCTAAACGTTTTAGAAAACGTAGGGATCAAGCTGTATGAGGCAAAGTCTCACCCTTCCAATCAGATTCGGGATCTGGTCATAGAAGCGTTGGAGCAAGTCAATCTTGACGAATCTGTACTGAAAAAATACCCGGCGGAACTTTCAGGCGGTATGCGCAAGCGGGTTGGCATTGCGAGGGCAATTATCCAAAATCCACGATACTTGATCTACGATGAGCCTACTACCGGATTAGATCCAGCTAGTTCTGACATCATTGATGAGCTCATTGGGAGTTTAGGAAGCTATCAACAACGAACCAGTATCGTGATTACTCACGACATGACCTCCGTCCACTCATTGGCAGACCGGGTAATCATGATCAACCAAGGGTTTATTCAGTTTGATGGCAGCAAAGAAGAGTTTTTCTCCTCTGAAGACCCTGTTATCGATGCTTTTCTCGCTCGTACGAGGAGACATCCCTGACGAATCAATAGTCGTTGATCCAGTTTTGTAGGCTGAGTTCCTCGGGAGACAATGCCAAGAAGTAAGTATGCTCATCTAAGATATTGGCTTTGATTAGAGCAGCTACTTTGAACTCAGTATGTTGGTATAGCTCCTGAATCTGTTTTTGCTTATCTACCCTGATGAGTCGATAGTCCACCCCTTCAGTTTTTTGTTCTAAATAGCCAGGGACCATTTCAAGGTCTACGATGTTGCTGGTAAGACCCCTAGGGTCAAGGGGAAGAACAATCTCGAAGAAGGCACCCAAGCCGCTAATGCTGGGCTCATAGCCTGAACAAATCCAACCTACCTTGTTGAGGTTTACGTGAAGACTTACCAGATTTTCGTATTGAATGAGGCCACGTTTTACCCTAGATCCGCTTTCCATGGCGAGAAGAGAGGAGTAAACCATGATGTGGTGGCCCAGGTCGTTCCCTTTATAGGCCTCGTCAACTGCGAGTCTGATGGTGTAGGAGGTCATCTCCGAGGTATGATATCCCACCTCGAACACATTGCCCATTACCTTACCTTCTTCATCTTCTAAAATAACGCCATGACCAAATTTCTTGAACCGATACAAATCAAAGGCACAGATTTCGTTGGCCAGTTCAGGTGGGTAACGCTCATTTAAAAACTGGATAATGGCTGGGGTGTCAGCATTTTCAATGGTTCTAATATGGAGTCCGAGGCGACTCACTACTTGACTAATCTGCTTCCGCCAATCCTGCGAGAAAGCTTTTTTATCAGTCCAAAAGGTCGGGTAGCTTTCTGCTACCGATTGACATAGAAGCCTAGGTTTTTGGTATAAAAACGGTTGGCTAGCCGGGGCTGGTTCAAACTGTTCGTTCTTGATCCTCCTTAGAAAGGAGTTCATTTGTAGAGAGAGAAAGGGATAAGCGTCATTAATGTATAGCTCAGAGGCCATAATAATCTGTTTGCGATCTTCAGAGTAGGAGTCTGTTACGGGTATCCAATAAGCTTAATCGGTTTAGTTTTCGCTAACCATTCACAAACAAAGTCTTTCTTGAATATATATTAAACGATATTTGAATTTTGCATTTCGTGTTTAATCTAATTTGTAGCTGATACATAAAATTTGTGAGCTGAGGTCACCAGTTTGACCGTTCACACCCTTTTTGTATGCAGATATAGGGATATGTTTGATTCAAGAATCACAGAAAACCTTACAAATAGGCCATTTCGTAGGCATTGGCCCGAAATCGATTTCGGGAGTATTGACCATTTTTTCCCCTGGAAAAGGGCGGCTTTGTGTAGAAATGGCCTAATTTCCTTTCATGAATGCTACTACTACTACTGAACGCCTCTGGTGGAAAGAAGGCGTGATTTATCAGGTATACCCCCGAAGCTTTTGTGATTCCAATGGAGATGGAATAGGGGATTTACCAGGAATTATCCAAAAAATTCCCTACCTCAAACGACTTGGGGTCGACATCATTTGGTTGAGTCCTATTTATCGGTCTCCCAATGACGACAATGGGTATGACATCAGTGACTACCAAGCCATCATGCCTGAGTTTGGCAGCATGGAGGAATTTGACCAGCTGCTAGAAGAGGTCCACGTCCATGGAATGAAATTGGTCATGGATTTGGTGGTCAACCACAGTTCTGACGAACACCCCTGGTTCCAAGCATCGCGACAGAGTAAAGACAATCCCTACCGCGACTATTACATATGGCGCCCTGGTAAAGGCGAAGCCCCGCCCAATAATTGGAAATCTTTTTTTAGTGGCAGCGCTTGGCAGTATGACGAGCAGACCGATGAGTATTTCCTTCACCTCTTTACCCGTAAGCAGCCTGACCTAAATTGGGAAAACCCTCAACTTCGACAGGAGATCTATGCAATGATGCGATTTTGGCTGGACAAAGGAATCGATGGGTTTAGGATGGATGTGATTCCCCTGATTTCTAAACAACCTGGCTTACCAGATGCAGATTGGGATGCACTCGGGGCGGATTTTGGTGCAGCTTATGCCAATGGGCCACGACTCCATGAATTTCTTCAAGAGATGCACCGCGAGGTGATGACTGACTATGACATGATGACCATCGGAGAAGGAGTGGGGGTAACACCCGAAATCGCCAATCTTTACGTAGGCCGTGATCGACAAGAACTAAACATGATCTTTCACTTTGGCCACATGTGGCAGGACTTTGGTCCGGGAGGTAGGATGGATCCTCGTCCCATAGAGCTGGATAAGTTTTTGGATGTGTTCAAAGCTTGGGACCAAGCACTGGGTGATCAAGGCTGGAACAGTCTTTACCTAGGAAACCATGATTTCCCTCGCATGGTTTCTCGCTTTGGCAATGAAGATAGATATCGCGTAGAGTCAGCCAAACTGCTAGCTACTTTGTTGTTTACCATGCGCGGGACTCCAGGTATTTATCAAGGAGATGAGCTGGGGATGACCAATACGCCATTTAGAGAGATTGAGGACTATCGAGACGTAGAAATGATGAATGCGTATCAAGAGATGAAGTCCGAAGGAGGGGACGAAGACCGGTTTTTAGAAGTAGCCCGGTTTATGGGACGTGATCATGCCCGTACACCGATGCATTGGAATGCGGCGGCTCAGGGTGGTTTCAGCACCGGGGAGCCCTGGATTATGGTAAATCCGAATTTTACTGAAATTAATGCAGAGAAAGCAGAGGCTGATCCAAGTAGTGTCTTTCATTATTATCGCCTGCTAATAGAACTTCGGAAAGCAGAACTAGACTTGGTTTATGCTCCTACTGAGTACCAAGATTTTGTGGCTGAGAAGGTCTATGCCTACCAAAGACTTGGGGCAGAATACAAATTTCAAATTCTACTTAACTTTTCTTCCTCAGAGGTAGAAGTCCCAGAAACCTACCTAGTAGGGGATCTTCTGATTGGGAATTACCAAGAGCAAGGACCCCAACTGCGACCTTGGGAAGCCCGGGTGTATAGGCTTGATAAGTAGGAAGCGAGACGCGAGACCGTTTGATGCGGATAATCAAAAATTCGAACCAATCTTATTACTCGGTTTTTTCTGTCCACCTAGGAACACGAAAAAAATAACATGTCGCTTTTGCGTAGGAATTTTGTTCCAGATCAAGGAAGGAAAATCGACCTTAGCGAGTCGAAGATTCCGACCTGTCGGAGCTAAGGTGCGAAGCAGTGGGATTAAGGGCTCCACTACTGAGCCAGAGACGAAGAGAGGGGGCAAAAGGCCAAGCAAAAAGGCATAAATAATTTTTGAGTGTTCCTTCCTTAAATGGTTGGGCAGGAGGGTTCCTAATCTTTCAGATTTGTACTTTTTCACCACCTATTAAAGAAATACGGTGCCTGCCGAAGGCAGACACCGCTCACAAAACTCCATTCCCAAGCTACCAAAAAAATCTTTATATCTGTCGCGATAGAGGAAGCTAACGTCTGACTGGTATGGGCTGTAGAGCTGGTCGAGGCCTAGGGGTCGGGTGGGGAAGCAGCCAGTCAGCTACCTTTTTCGCGATCTTTTTCAAGTTCATAGGGGTGTTCCGTTTGCAAGTAGGGTAGGAAAGAAAGCAGGATTTGAAAGTAGTTCCTAGTAAATCTCAAGCTTTCATGGTTCCTCTTAACATTTGCTTTACATTGATAGAAACGGCGACCCAGGGCGATTGGTTCGCTGGAAAGGAGCGAAAGCGTAATTATTCCTACTAAACGTGTATAAAAGAAGCCTGAGCGTGGATACAATTGCTTCCAATTAGGGACCACGCTCAATTTCTTGAATGGAGCAATGTTTTGCCGCTAAGGCTTGTTCCAGGTAACGGCAAGCCAGCCAGGGGTCCACGCTGTCACCACAGGTAAAAACATCTACGGCAGCATAGCCTAGCTCTGGCCAGGTGTGAATAGTTAAGTGACTCTCCTTAATCAAGACTACTCCAGAGACCCCAAGGGGGGCAAAATGGTGGAATTTGCTGTGAACCAATTGGGCTCCGGATTGACGTGCCGCTTCTTGCATCACTTCTTCCACCCAGGTAGGATCGGCAAGTTTCTCAAATGCAACAGAGCGGTATTCGGCTAGCAGATGACGTCCCAAGGCTGGCATAGGACAAGGCATAAGGTAAGTCGGGCAAAAAGGACCCTGCAGGATTAGCGGACAAATGTAAAACTTTTGTGCGAGGACCCCGCTCTTCCCCCTGAATTCTCTTTATTTTCATCAAGTCTTAGGCTCCACCTCCTTGCTTATCGATTATGGTTTCACCTATTCAAGATTTTTATTCAAGATTTGATGCATCACCTGAAAGAGGCTTTGTTTCATCTTATCCCCCTCTGCTTCGATTGCCGTCTGAGTTTGATCCATGGGAAGAATTGATACAAAGGCTTCCTCAGGTGATTTCCAAAAGACGGGTTCGCCAACAAATCAACAAACTCCCCATCCTCTCAGTCGAGGCCTTAGACAGCCCTGCCCTCCAAGAGCGGGGAATGCGTTTGCTTTGCCTGATGGGGCATTCCTTTCTGCATCAGGATCTTAATTTACCCACCATGATTCCACAGGCCCTTGCCAAGCCTTGGCTAAGGATCGCTGAGCAACTAGGTCGACCACCCGTGATCAACCATGCGTCTATGATGTTGCATAATTGGCGTCTGCTAGATCCTTCAAAACCTTTTGATTTAGATAACCTCAAGATATTGGATACCTTTCTTCAGCACCCAGATGAAGAATGGTTCTATCTGGTTACGCTACGAATCGAAGTGGCTGGCGCGGCTGCTTTGAATAGCTTAATCGAGGTATTGCTAGCAAAGCAAGATGGAGAGGAAGCGTTGCTATTGACTGCCTTAAGCAAACTGCCAGGACAGATTCGATTTCTGGAAGAAGAACTGCAAACCATGTATCAGGGCTGTGATCCTGGCTTCTTTTACCATCATATTCGTCCCTTGCTCAATGGAATACCAGGGATAATGTTTGAGTCAGATTCCTATGGCAAACCTAGGGAGTATGTAGGTGGTAGCGCTGCTCAAAGCTCCCTGCTTCAGGCTTTAGACGCAGGGTTCGGCATATCACATCGATCCCCTTTTCTTGTTGCCATGCGAGGCTATATGCCTCCCCCTCATCGTCGATTCATCGAAACGATAGAAGCCAGTCCTATATCCAACTGGATCGCCAATTCGGAAGGCCAGGCTAGAGCCTGGTATCGGGAATCCGTGGATGCCTTACATTCTTTTCGGCAAGCTCACTTGGCCATTGCAGCCACTTATATCACCAAGCAAGCTCGATTAAATGGGGAGCGTAGCAAAGGCACCGGAGGCACGGAGGCCATTCAGTTTCTAAAAGAAGTACGGGATGAAACCAGAAAGCCATGACTCTTGCCAAGGTAACATGAGCGATTAGACATGAGCGCCCTCCATGGCCCTTAAAATGGCTTCGAAATAGCGATTTAAATGCTCTTTGGCATAAGTCTCGGCCCAGCGGTAGGTGTCGATAGAGTGAAGCAAATGTATGAGCTGCACCTCATGTTGGATGCTTTCGAAATCTCTTAGGGAAAATCCCATACCATCTAGAAAAGCTTCCCAGGCCTCTGTATTGGCCTCACCAGCATTCATCACTTGGACCATTTCAAGGTGGGGAATTACGTTTATTTGAGCTGTTCCCCAATCAAGCAGATAGACCTCATCTTGATTCACCAATGTATTGCGAGGGCAGAGGTCTCCATGTACCAGGCCCACATTTAGGTTCATTCCCCTTAGTTGCTGTAATCTGTGAGAAATGTTTCGGTGTAACTTTGGGTTTAGGCCTTGCTCTCGTAGCAAAGAATCTGAAGAATTGAGTCGAGCTAGGTTGTAGCTAAGGCGGGCCTGCCAGTTGGCATGAAACTCTTGGGCCGCTACGACTGAGTCTCCCCATTCAGGTATTTGATGGACCTTTTTGGCGTAGCACCCCAATTTTTGCCATATAGAAATTTGCTCTTGGCCTGTACATTGGCTTCCATTTTTTCCTGGCAGGTATTCCATGAGTAGGTAGACCCAGTCTTGTAGCTCTCCAAAAGCGAAAAGCTCAGGGCAAGGAATACCCAGAGCCCTGGCTTTCTGTTGGCACCAGGCTTCCTTGCGGAATTCTATACCTTTCTCCTGCGCAGAGTTGAGACGGAGGATATATTCTCCTTTTGTGCCTTTGAGCAGAAATACCTGGTTGACGCTGCCAAGCCCCAGGATCTGTTCGGAGGCATGAGTCCTTTCGCCTAACTCTTGGAAAAGGATGGATGCAAGGGGTGGTTCCATGTGATGATGGCAAAAAGGAGGATCATCTAGGCGATGCCTACCAGTTGAACGTGTTTTATCTTGGAGTGATTACTTTTTTCTTATGCTTTTCCGCCCAGGATTCCCCGCTGATAGGAGTAAAAGTTGAGCATAATGGAGATGAGGATGGTAAATGCGATCAAAGAAGAGCCCCCATAGCTGAAAAAGGGTAGGGGAATGCCGATAACGGGAACCAATCCTATGGTCATGCCCACGTTTACCAAAACGTGAAAGAAGAGGATGGACATCACGCTGTAGCCGTAGATACGAGCGTAGCGAGTTTTGCTCAATTCTGACAATTGAAAAATACGGGTGATCAGGGCCATGAATAAAATCAGAACCAGGCTGCTACCGAGCCATCCAAACTCTTCCCCGATGGTGCAAAATATGAAGTCGGTCTCTTGCTTGGGGACAAACTGATATTTGGTGTAGTTTCCATCTAAAAATCCTTTTCCCAGTATCCCACCCGACCCAATGGCGATTTTTGATTGGATCACGTTATATCCAGCTCCGCTAGGGTCTACCATGGGATCAAACCATACTTGGATGCGGTACTGTTGGTGAATCTGGAGCTTATTAAACAGATAATTGACACTAAAAGCCAATCCCGCATAGAATGCTAAGGCAAGCAAATGTAGGGTTAACAGTCGGCCCCAACGCTTGCCATTGTAGAGCAACCAAAAAGAAACTACGGCTAAACCGACTAGGGTCCCCAAAACCCATAGTGGCTGTCCAAGCCAGAGGGTAGCGATTGCCACCAGAGCTGTAAAAAGTCCAAAAATTAAGACCAAAGGATGCAACCCGTGTCGATAGAATACCAAGATCAGGCTAAAGAAAACCAAGGCTGAGCCCGTATCATTCTGTAAAATCACCACCACTGCAGGCAACAGGACAATACCTAAGGCACCCAGCAGGTCTTTGATGTTGTTGAATGTGAAGCCCAGTTTAGACATGTAGCGAGCCAGGGCAAGGGCAGTTGCGATTTTGGCAAATTCAGAAGGTTGAAAAGGCTGGCTACCAATCATCAACCAACTTTTTGCTCCGTTTACTTCCTTACCCACGATGAGGGTCAGAATCAGTACTCCTATAGCTAGGCCATAAACCAGGTAACTGGTTGTTTCTATAAATCGATAGTCCAAGGAGAGAATCACCAAGCCAACCACCAAAGAAATACCGATCCAGATCAGTTGTTTCCCATGGATGAGAGAAAGATCAAAAGGGCTAGCTCCACTTACACCAGATGAAACGGCATAGATCGCCATCCACCCTGTAACAACAAGGGCGGCGTATAGAACCATGGTCAACCAGTCAAAATCTACGCTACGTCTTCTCATGGATCAATGAAGTTGGCGTTTAGTAAGCGTTGGAGTTCCCACTTCTTTTCCAGTACCTCACCGTGTATGTATTTTTCAATCATACACGCCGCAGTGGGGGCAGCCCAGGTTCCTCCGAAGCCACCGTTTTCGATGATGACGGCCAGGGCGATGGCAGGTTTGTCTTTGGGGGCAAAAGCAACAAATACGGAATGGTCTTCTCCATGTGGGTTTTCGACCGTTCCGGTCTTACCACAGACTTCAATTTCTTTGAGAAAGGCTCGACGAGCGGTACCACTTTCCACCACCATTTGCATGGCTTCAATAACCGGCTCAAAGTGGCGTCGCTCGATTTTGGTATATTCTGGCCGATAGGATAGTGCTCGCCAATCCATATTGGCCTCATCGCGGACCGCCCTAACGAAATGCGGTGTTTTATAGAACCCGCGATTGGCCACGATGGCGACCATGTTGGCCATTTGTAAAGGGGTCAACAAGATTTCTCCCTGCCCAATAGAATTACTGATGATGGTCTTAGCTACCCATCGATTTTGACCATACCATTTATCGTACCGAGAGGCGGTGGGAATCAATCCCGTTACTTCGTAAGGGATATCTACCCCTAAATTTCTGCCAAAGCCAAACTGATCCATATAGTCGAACCAGGTTTCATAACCTTCATAGAAATTCTCGTATTTCTTGTGGTGAAGAAGGTTAAAATAGGTCTCAGCAAAATATGCATTACAAGAATAGCGGATAGCATTTACCAAACTGAGAGGAGAGGCATGAGCGTGGCAGCCGGGTTTTCCTCCCAAGCGATACCATCCACCTCCGCAGCCATATCGTGTGTCTACGTTCAAGATCCCTTCTTGCAAAGCCACCAAAGACATAGGGATTTTAAAAATAGAACCAGGAGGATAGCGGGCCATAAGGGGCCGGTTGTAAAGGGGATTGAGCGTGTCGCCTCGTAGCCTGCGCCAATTTTTTCGAAGCTCCCGGCCGGTGAGTACATTAGGATCATAGTTAGGAGCGCTCACAAAGGCTAAAATTTCGCCCGTTTTGGGATCAAGGGCAACGATTGAGCCCTTTTTGTTTTGCAGAAGTTTTTCTCCAAATGCCTGAAGCTCAACGTCTATACCGAGCATGATGTCTTTCCCTCGGATGGCAGGCTTGTCATAGCGTCCCGCTGCGTAGGGACCTACTTCTCGGTTGTGTTTATCATGGAGAACTTTCTGATAGCCTTTGACTCCTCTGAGGGTATCTTCATAAAAGCTTTCGATGCCAGACTTTCCGACCTGATCCCCTGCAACATAGAACCCCCCATTCTCCTCAAGGCCTTCTTCCTTGCTCTGCTTAATCTCAAGGGGACCTACCTCGCTGATATATCCCAATAGATTCGCACCCACAGCATGGGGATAGTAGCGCTTGTTATCTACGGTAAAACTCACCCCATTGAGGTGCCACATTTCTTCTTGAAGTTTGCCGTAATCTTCTGGCTCGATGTGGCGAGCGAGGGTAGATTCTTTGTATCGAGAATAGGCCTTGGCTTTCTGCCATGCTTGAGTAATTTCTCCTGGATTTAGCTCGAGGTATTTCAATAAATACATCGTGTCAGACTCGGAGAAATTTCTTGGCGTCACCTGCATGGAAAACATGGGCTGATTGCTGACCAAGATGTTTCCTCGGCGATCAAATATTCCCCCTCTGGGGGGGACCACGGACTTGGTTTTGATGACGTTGGTTTCCCCTTTGCGGGCATACTCGTCACTGAGCACTTGAATGGAAAACAAGCGCAACACAAATCCCAGCATGATCATACCCATGGTGAGAATCAGGATGATGCCTCGATTTCTTTGTTTATCCATCAGCGTTTATAAAATATGAAAGCCAATAGAACGCTCCACAGAAAGGTGTAAATACTGCTTGCAACTACTTTCCAGAGGGTATATAGAAAGTTACTGAATGTCATGGCCTCCAGCAAAAAGTAGGCTAGGTGATGAACGAAAATAAGCGGAAATAGGAATGAGGCCATCCAGATGTTGGTCTGAGAGGCAAAAGATATCTCGGTGACATTTCTCACGTTGGAACTGGCAATGAGACTAAGTAAGTATGGTCGAAGCCCAATCACCAGTAAAGCACTGAATGCATGTAGTCCCGTGGCAAAGTTTTCTGAAAAGATATCAACACAGAGGCCCATGAAGAAGGCCAAAGGATAAAGGATGTATTTGGGTAGGTCAAAGGGAAGTGTCAGGACAAAGAGTAGAAACACAAAAGGGGTTGCTACCTGGAACAATACTAGGTAATTGAAAAGAAAGACTTGGAAAAATAAGTAAATCAGCCAGCTGATGCTGTATTTTAAAACCTCATTCATGCCTATCTTTTATAAAATATCTTGTTCTAGGCTATCAAGTTGGGCTCGTTGTGGAATCTTGATGGCATATACCATGGATAAACGGCTAAAATCTACGGCAAGCCTTAAAGGATGTTGGTAGACACCCTGGTTGGGTTGCTGTTGATATGCTTCGGTCAAGGTCCCTACTTTGATTCCTTCGGGGAATACGGTACTAGAACCAGCGGTAACTACCCAATGGCCAGCTTTTACATTCCCGGTTGCGGTTTCGGGCATGTTTCGAACCTCCGCCCGTTCAATAGGACCTGTGGTCCACCGGAAAAAACCTAAATAGCCAGGATCAAGTGTCTGATCAGCAGGGCGAACTTTGACTGGTACGCTAAAATCTAGGTTGATGGCACTCTGCACCAAGGAGTACTTTTCTCCTACTCTGATGACTTTTCCGACCATTCCTTGCGTGGAGGCCACCCCCATTCCTGCTTCTATACCTGCTTGGCTTCCTTTGTTGATCGTGAGATAGTTGTATGACTTGTGGATAGAGTTTCGGATGACCCTAGCTGAGATGTAAACCAGGCTATCCTTTTGCGGTACAAGAATGCTGTCAATCCAGGCTTCGGCCATCGAATCTTGCCCCAAAAGGGCCTTCAGGGCCAAAAGCTCATCCTCGGTCTTTCTCAGTTGCCGCTCTAGATCTTGGTATTCTTGGCTAACCTCCTTGACCTTGTCTTTGAGGCCAAAATATTGATCTATACCACTGCGAAATTCGTAGGTAGAACTGCTCACCCCAAACATCCAATCGCCTACTTGCTTTCGCTGAGGCTCATTATTCCTGACAATGAGAACCAAGGCCACTGCTTCTAGGAACAGAAACAAGATGGCATTTCGATTATTGGAGAGAAAGGTAAAAAGGCGAAGCAATGGTTCCTGGGTTCAATGGTGATGGGAACAAATGTACGTAAGTCCTGCTAAGCCCCTGGTCTCAGACTCCTAGCCCATCAGGTACTTAAAATCTTCAATCGAATTCAAAGAAATACCGGTTCCCCTCACCACGGCCTTGAGGGGATCCTCGGCCACGTGGATGGGTAGCTTGGTTTTTTCAGCGAGCCGAATGTCTAAGCCACGCAAAGAGGCCCCTCCTCCCGTAAGGTGAATACCTCTTTCGTAGATATCTGCTGAAAGCTCTGGAGGCGTATTTTCTAAGGCCTTTAGGATGGCGTCTTCAATCTTGGTGATTGACTTGTTGAGGGCATGAGCCACTTCTCGGTGAGAAACGGAGATGGTCTTAGGTATACCTGTCATCAAGTCTTTACCCCGGATTTCGATTTCCTCAGGTGGACTTTCTAATTCTGGTAAGGCTGCTCCTACCTCGATCTTGATCCTTTCAGCACTACGTTCTCCGATCAGCATGTTATGCTGTTTGCGCATATAATCGAGGATGTCATCGTTGAATTCATCCCCTGCAATACGGATACTTTGATCCGTGACAATTCCTGACAACGCAATTACTGCGATCTCGGTGGTTCCCCCTCCGATATCCACAATCATGTGGCCGGTAGGCTCTTTCACATTGAGTCCAATACCAATGGCAGCGGCCATGGGCTCTGGGATTAGGTAAACTTCTTTTGCACCGGCTTGCTCTGCAGAGTCTTTTACCGCTCGCTTCTCTACCTCTGTAATTCCACTAGGAATACAGATGACCATGCGATAGTTCGTAGAAAATAGCTTACGCTTATTGGGGATAAGCCCGATCATTTTACGAATCATGGCCTCAGCCACGGTAAAATCTGCAATTACCCCATCTCGTAAAGGACGGATGGTCCGGTACTTTTCGTGGGTTTTTTCGTGCATTTGTTGGGCTTCACTGCCCACGGCAATGACTTTACCAGACATGCGGTCAATAGCCACGATAGAAGGCTGGTCTACTACCACTTGATCCTGATACATGATCAGGGTGTTGGCGGTACCTAAATCTATAGCAATATCGGTAGTGAAAAGATCAAAAAGTCCCATTGAGTATGATGCGAAAATGCGTCAATAATATTTTCTGTTTCAAAGAGGGTGCCGAAAGCAGCCCAAAGATAGTGATTATTTTCCCTGAGAATCAAAGCGTTCGCTCTGCTTTTCTCCAATGGAAAAAAGTTAGAATGTCTGCGAGGGTTTAATGCTTAAAGTGTCGTACCCCGGTAAAGACCATACACATGCCTTGGCGCTCACAAAAGTCTATGCTCTCTTGGTCTCGCTTAGAGCCGCCTGGCTGAACTACGGCTTCAATACCTTGACTGTAGGCCAATTCAACAGAGTCCGAAAAAGGGAAAAAAGCATCTGAGGCTAAGACGGAACCCCTTACATCAAAGCCATGGTGTTCAGCCTTGGCGATGGCTTGCTTCATGGCATCGATACGAGAAGTCTGACCCACTCCACTGCCTATCAGTTGTCTTTCTTTAACCAGGGCAATGGCGTTTGACTTGAGGTGCTTGCAAACGGTGTCCCCGAAAACGATATCCTGTTTTTCGGCTTCTGTAGGTTGACGGCTGGTTTTGACCACCCAGGCATCACTATTTAGTTTTTCTTGGTCTCGATCTTGAACCAGGTACCCTCCCAGGAGTCGCTTAGCGAGGCGAGAGGGATGTCCTTTGGATCGGCGTTTCAGTAAGATTCGGTTCTTTTTCTGCGTCAAAATCTCCAATGCCTTGGTGCTGTAGTCCTCTGCGATCAGCACCTCAAAAAATAAATCTTTCATGGCATTGGCAATGGCCTCATCTATCAATCCGTTGCACGCCAGGATTCCGCCAAAAGCTGAAACAGGATCCCCTGCTAGGGCTTTCTCCCAGGCCTCTAGTAGATTGTTACCTATGGCACAGCCACAAGGGTTGGTATGTTTGATCACGGCAAAACAGGGCTCTTGAAACTCATCCACCAGTTGAATGGCCCCTTCAATGTCGACCAAGTTGTTGTAAGAAATGGCCTTGCCATTCAATTGCTCAAATAGCTCATCTAGCTTTCCGTAATAGTAGCCACTTTGATGGGGGTTCTCACCATAGCGAAGACGATGAGGATGACGAGCCGAAATTTTTAGGCTATTCCCATCGGGCTTGAGATAATGGTGAATTTGTGTATCGTAATGAGAGGAAATGTCGAAGGCGTCCCCCGCCAAAGACTTTCGCTGATCTAAAGTCAGCATTCCTCCTTGTTGTTGGAGCCATTGAGTTACTTGATGGTAATATTCTCTGGATGGTACACAGGCAACGTAGCGAAAGTTCTTAGCGGCAGCCCTTATCAGCGCAATACCTCCAATGTCAATCTGGGCAATGACCTCTGGCTCCTCTGCTCCTGAGGCTACGGTATCTTCAAACGGGTAAAGATCTACCACCACCAGATCTAAAGGGGGAATGTCATAAGTTTCCATTTCCTCCTGATCTCCTTCCTCATCTCGCCGGGCTAAGATTCCTCCATGTACCTTTGGATGAAGGGTTTTTACTCTACCTCCTAGGATAGATGGATAGCCGGTGAGGTCTGCCACCTCGTGTACCTCGGCCCCTAAGTTCCGAATGTAACTGGCACTGCCCCCGGTAGAATATATTTTAACGCCTTGTCGCTTAAGCTCGTGGACTAGTTCTTCTAAGCCCTGTTTGTGATAAACTGAAATTAGCGCGCTTGCTACTCTTATTTCGCCTGTCATGGGAAAAGATAGGTTCTAGATGTTAGTAGATGGAATACAGGAAGGGTTCCTTTTGTTCTGGATTAGGTGATGGTTCCTAAGTCAAGTGAACCTTGGTACAGAATCGCCTGTTATTTGTCTATAGTCCCTCTTAAAATATAGGCATGCAAATTACGACATATCCTTTTCTAAAAGGATCTCGCGACAAACTTTTTCTACTTCTTGAGGGAAATGGTCATATTCTAGCTGATGAATAGCCGATTGTAACTGTGAGGCGTTCCAGTTTGAATCCACAGGTAGGGACTTTTGGAAAATTACCTTTCCTTGATCGTAGACCTCGTTCACAAAATGGATGGTAATCCCTGACTCTTCGTCACCTTGGTCCAATACCGCTTGGTGAACTTTGGCACCATACATGCCTTTACCTCCATGTTTAGGTAAGAGTGAGGGGTGAATATTAATGATTCGGTTGGGAAAAGCGTGAACTAAGTCTGCTGGAATCAGTTTTAAGTAACCAGCGAGAACCAAAACGCGTATCTGGTAGGCTCGCATTAGTTCTACTAAATACTTTCCATCTCGATGATAGGTCCCAGGCAATAGATGAGTTGGCACCCCAAAGGATGGGCCAGATTGGAAGATTCCAGAACTCAATCGGTTTGAAACCAAAAGTGAAACCTCCACCTCTTGAGATTCCTGGAAGTAAGACATCAGTTGCTTGGCGTTACTTCCTTTTCCAGAGGCAAATATGGCTATTCGGACTGGGGACTGCTGCGACACTGGGACTCCTTTTTCACGTAAAGGTAATCAGATGATTCGTTTCCATGGGAAAATGCGTTAATTTACCCTATAC
This sequence comes from uncultured Bacteroidia bacterium, assembly GCA_964521065.1. Lineage (GTDB taxonomy): Bacteria > Bacteroidota > Bacteroidia > J057 > J057 > CAYVAP01. The sequence continues at coordinate 25,612 of CAZFPQ010000076.1, forward strand.
AAACCTAAGCTTGAACTTGAAACAAAACGGTACTCACCAACGATTTTCAATTCTTTACGTGGACGACGAGGAGCAAAATCTTATTTCTTTCAGAGCTACCTTTCGTCGTGAATACCATATTTATACCGCTATTAGCGGTCAGGAAGGACTGGCTATCCTTCGTGAACACCCTGTTCAATTGATCATTACTGACCAGCGAATGCCTGGAATGACTGGGGTCCAATTCCTTGAAAAGACAGCTACGGAATACCCAGAGACCATCCGCATGGTCCTGACTGGCTATAGTGACTTAGAAGCCATCATCGAAGTGATCAATAGTGGGCAGGTTTTTCGCTACATTCAAAAGCCTTGGGATGAGCATGAGCTGCGCATGACCATCGAGAATGCTCGCCAAATGTATGGCTTGCAACAAAATAACCGTAGCCTGGTCAAAGACTTACAGACAAAGGTAGAAGAGCAAGAACGCACCCTTAAGCTATTCATGAGGTATGTGCCACAAGCGGTCGTAGAAAAAGCCTTGCATGATACTTCCGATTCCTTTTTTGAGGGGGAACAAAAAGTAGTCGCAGTCCTTTTTTGTGACATTCGAGGTTTTACTCCTATGAGTGAAGAACTCTCGCCCAAAGAGGTCGTAGGCTTTTTAAACGACTATTATGCCATCATGACTTCCGTAGTGAGGCGACACAATGGGACTGTGAATCAGTTCGTTGGCGATGAGGTCTTTGCTACGTTTGGCGTTCCCATTGCGACCCCCCAAAATGAGCTCAATGCTGTCTTATGCGCCATGGAAATGATGAAGAAAAGGGAGCTGTTGAATCTTAAGTACAGCAAGCGCTTTGGTCGCGAAATCGAAATGGGGATCGGTATCAACGGAGGCGAGGTGGTAGCGGGAAATTTAGGCTCCGAGGATAAAATGGCCTACTCGGTAACGGGTGACACGGTCAATACTGGAAAGCGTATTGAGAGCCTAACCAAGGAAAGACCAAATACCATCTTGATCAGTGAGTGGGTATACCGGCAAGTCGCCGATTATATTCGCGCCAAAGCATGGGCCCCCCTCCCATTAAAGGGCAAGAAAGACTTGGTTACGGTATACGAAGTAGTGGGGCGAAAAGACGGGTAGCGAAGTCATCATCTTCTTACATGATAGAGGAATATGTCATTTATTGCCATTTATGGTAATAAATAATCGATGGATATTGCGTTGTTTTGAAATGTGGTCGAGCTTGTTACCGCAAGCGGACCCTAGTCTGAATGCTCTTGTGGGTGGAAGCAATGGATTTGCTTCCACTTTTTTTATCCACCCCCCAATCATATTCCCTTAACTCCCTTAACTCCCTTAACTCCCTTAACTCCCTTAACTCCCTTAAC
>CAZFPQ010000077.1:0-26904 GCA_964521065.1 uncultured Bacteroidia bacterium
CATCGATTGGTCGGAGTCCATGAAGTCCATGCAGACCCACTGGATCGGTCGCTCTGAAGGGGCCAGCGTATTTTTTGGTGTCAAAGGCAGTGAGGACCAATTAGAGGTTTTCACCACCCGACCTGACACCTTGTTCGGGGCGACCTTCATGGTGGTGGCTCCCGAGCACAAAATCGTGGATCAAATCACTACCTCTGAGCAGCGCAAAGCGGTCAAGGAGTACGTGAAGTGGGCCAAAAACCGCTCTGAGGTAGACCGCATGGCCGATACCACCAAGACTGGCGTCTGGACGGGGGGCTATGCCATCAATCCCATCAATGGAGCCGAAATTCCCATTTGGATCGCCGACTACGTGGTAATCAGCTACGGAACCGGAGCCATCATGGCGGTTCCTTCCGGGGACCAGCGCGACTGGGATTTTGCCAAGAAATTTGACTTAGAGATCATCCCCATCACCGAGACCGCCAGCGTAGACGAAGGGGCCGATAGCTCCAAGGAAGCCAAAATGATCAATTCGGGCTTCTTGGATGGCATGACTGGGCATGAGGCCATTCCAGCCATGATCGCCAAATTAGAAGAAATGGGCGTTGGCGATGGGGAAGTGACCTACCGCCAACGAGACGTGATTTGGTCGCGTCAGCGCTACTGGGGTGAACCGACTCCTATATATTACGACCGCCAGGGAGTAGCTCACCCTTTGAGTGTGGAAGAGTTGCCCTTGACTTTGCCGGAAGTAGATCAGTATAAGCCCTCTTCAGATGGGCGCCCACCTTTGTCAAGGGCTAAAAAATGGGCTCAACCCGAGCCAGGGAAAAGCCGAGACCTCAACACCATGCCCGGCTTGGCTGGATCGAGCTGGTATTTCATGCGCTACGTGGATGCCCACAATGAGGGCGCTTTTGCGGACCAGGATCGTTTGAAATACTGGTTGCCGGTAGACTTATACGTGGGAGGAACGGAGCATGCCGTGGGCCACTTGATGTACAGCCGCTTTTGGACCAAGTTTTTGTATGACTTGGACTTGTGTCCTGTGGAGGAGCCTTTCCAAAAGTTGGTGAATCAAGGCATGATTCAGGGGACTTCTCAGTTGATGCATCGACACAAAGAGACCAACGAATACGTTTCCGCGGACTTGATCCCGGCAGGTCAGAAGGACCGCTATAGCCTCATCCACACCGACGTGAATTTGGTCAACAATGGCAGCATGGACGTAGAGGGCTACGTAGAGTGGACCAAGGAAAACAACGCCACCTTCCGCTTGAATGAGGAAGGCGAATTCAAGACCATTTCTCAGGTCGAGAAAATGTCCAAGTCCTTGTACAACACCGTAGACCCGGCCCGCATGTGTGAAGAACACGGGGCAGACGTATTGCGCTTGTATGAGATGTTTTTGGGGCCCATCGAAATGGCCAAGCCATGGAACACAGATGGCATCAGCGGAGTATCCACCTTCGTCAAGCGTTTTTGGAACTTGTTCACCGACGAGAACAACCAAAGCAAGGTGACCGATGAAGAACCCACAGCGGAGGAACTCAAGTTGTTGCATGAAGCCATCAAGCAAACCCAGGAAGGCATTGAGCGCATGGCCTTCAATACCTGCGTACCCGCTTACATGGTCTTGAGCAAGGAATTGCAGCGCTTGAGCAGCAGCAAACGGGCGATTTTAGAGCCTTTCTTGGTGATCGTCGCTCCCTTTGCTCCGCACATTTGCGAAGAGTTGTGGCACTTGTTGGGCCACGAAGGCACGGTGATGGATCAGCCCTTCCCTGAGTGGAAAGAGGAGTATTTGGTGGAGGATAGCATCGAATATCCGGTCCAGGTCAATGGCAAGGTAAGGGCCAAAATTTCTGTTCCCGCCGACTCCGACAAGGCGGCTGTGGAGGCGGTGGCCCTTGCGGATGAGAAGGTGCGGGAATACATGGGCGGCAAAGATCCCAAGAAGGTGATCGTGGTGCCCGGCCGGATTGTAAACGTGGTGGTATAAGCCCCATGCATGCAAGTTTTGGGGCCAGAGTCCCTATGAATTTGTGGTTGTACGGCGTTTGAGAACACCGCACAACCACAATATTTTTTAGTCTCGTGGGATTTCTAAACCCCACGGAGCCCTATTTTTTCCCGTCTTTGAAGGAAAGATTCCCAAACTAAATAAGTCCATAGTCCTTTGATCTTCTGGCGGTAGCTGGCTTTTTGTATATTCAAGGAAACTACTTCCACAGCCATGCCAAGTCGTTTGTGTTGCTTATTAATGCTTATGTTATTCATGGGCACCCTTCATGCCCAAGGAAGCTATTGGACCAACATCAAAACCCTCACGGTGTACCCCTTCCACTTAGAAGCGGAACGCCGCGGATACATCGAAACCCATGAGTATCAGATTAGCAAGCGACAAAACAGAAAATCCCCACCTTTTCAGTTGCTGACACAGAACGGACTTTGGGATAGCTTAGATGGGGCGCCTGATACTTCGCTTGGGTTCATCTATTTTTATGCTGAGTACTGGGATGAAAAGATTCCGGTCATGATCCGAGCTACTAGGGGCTACCCTAGTTCTGTGTGTTGGCAGGTGATATCGCCGGAGGTCAGTCGTTGGTATCAGTTTCAAGGGACACAAGTAGATTCCAAGCGCTTGGCTATGATCTTTTATCCCATACAAGCTTATTGGCGGATTGGGAAGCCCTATGATGCCCTGGAAGAGCCTAAGCTAGTAAGTAGTTTTCATCGGACTTTTTCAGAGCCCATGGTGCCGCCCGAAACGTTTGATGAAGATACTTTGGTTCAAAAAGCTATTTTGATAAAGGTACTAGAGCTTTATGATGAAATGTATGAAGCTTATTATTTCTTTCCGCAAGTAAGGCTCTTAGTTGAAGATGAACTAAAACATACCGCACAACAGTACGCTCAAGCTGGGGTTCGTTTTACCTTGATTGCGGGACCTTTAAGAGGTGAAATAACTGGAAAAGTTCCCATAAGCTATGAGCCTAGGTGCTTACATTATCATGGTATCATCTGTGATTACCATCACCCTGAACTGGAATTCTGTGACTATTTGGCTGAGATTTTTAATCAACCCATAGATGAATCGGTAGAGGATAACACATATCTTCCCAGTAAAGAATAATTCGGGAGAGGACTCCCCTATCAAAGCCCTACCTCTCCTAGTTTTTTCCTGCTTTTTCTTCCTAAATCCGTTACCCTTCTACCAAAGCCATGGTCATAAGGATGGCTTTGGTTAGATTTGAGGTTCTAATAAGCCGGAGGAGCAGTCGCAATGAGATGTTTGTAATTTCTGTTGCTGTTTTTTCGACTAAGGAACAGTCAAACAACAACTATGCACTTTTGCTTGATCTTCCATACCATCTCAGCGTCAGAAAAAGCTCGATTGGCCCGCCAAACTCAATTTTTCTTCCTTGATCTGGCATGAAATATCGGCGCAAAAGTTACCTGTTATTTTTTCTCTGTTCCTAAATATTGGACACTCATCTATTCCCACCACCCAATATCCTTGCACCACCAACATTGAACTTATGCAACTTCACAATCGGCTGATTGGCCTTTTTCTGCTTAGCAGCCTCGTATTTTCTTCTATTGGCTTACAAGCCCAAACCGACCTCTCTACCATGCACGGCGGAGAAGGAGGGCTGTGGCTACCTGTCAACCTAAAGCAACTCAACGCCATGGAAATGGCGGATATGGGGCTAGAAATTCCCATTGACAGCGTCTATCATCCAGAAGGCAGAGACCTCAGCGATGCGGTAGTCCGTCTAAATGGAGGTTCCTGTACGGCAGAAGCGGTATCCAAAACTGGCCTCATTTTTACCAATCATCACTGCGCCTTTGACATGGTGGCTGAGCTTTCCACAGAAGAGAATGACTTGCTTACCGACGGTTTTTGGGCTTACGAACTAGGGCAAGAGATCCCCCTACCTGGAGCTACGGCCAGCTTTTTGGTCGAGTCAAGGGATGTTACAGAGGAAGTACTTTCCTCAGGCCCTGCTCAGGCCGATGCCATGGCGGCGAAAGTTGAATCGGCTATCATGGGTAAGCTGATGGCCGAAGGGGCTAGCGAGGGGCAGTATGAGGTGGTAATTAAGCCTGTGTTCAATGGCAGCGAGTACTACCTATTCCTTTATGAAACCTTCCGAGACCTGCGTTTAGCCGGTATCCCTCCAACAGACATCGGCAAGTATGGCTACGATCAAGACAACTGGGTATGGCCTCGGCATACGGGTGACTTTGCCATTCTAAGGGTTTACGCTGGCGCCGACAACCGTCCTTCGGACTACAGTGATGCAAATCGGCCTTACGAGCCCAAGCATTATTTCCCCATCAACATTTCGGGTGTGGAAGAAGGGGACTACAACATGATCATGGGTTATCCAGGTTCCACCGAGCGCTACCTAACCTCTTATGCCATCGAGCAAGAGATCGAGCAAAACAATCCCGATCGGATTGAGCTGATGGGAGATGTAGCTGAGATCATGGATGCTGCCATGGAAGCCAGTAACTCAGATAGAATTGCCTTAGAAGGAGCTTTTGCTGGCCTGATGAATGGGTACAAATACTACATTGGTCAAAATACCATGCTCCAACGCTATGACATAGCTGAGAAAAAAGCTGCCGCAGAGGAGGCCTTTCTAGGCTGGACTTCTGACCCTGATTTTCAAAGTCACTATGGCAGCATTCTGAGTGACATGGAGTCTGCCTATGGAGAAATCGCTCCCTTTGAAAAGTTTTACAATCACCTGGTTTACAGTACAGTTCATCCTGATGTGGCCTCTAAGGGAGTTTTCTTTAGCTATCAGAGTCTATCAACACTTCGACGAGCTTTGGGATCTGGGCAAGAAGCGGCTATCAACGAGGTCTCCACGGCCATTCGATCAGAATTAGACGACTATGAAGAGTCTCTGGTACTTTCTATTGATTCTGACCTTTTCGTGGCTCATTTTCTCAATCTCTATGAAAATCTGCCGGAGGACATGCATCCAGAAATTTTTGCTGAGGTCGCGAGTGGTTATCTTTCCCAGCCCGAGGAAGAGGAAATGGTAGAAGAGCTTGTGGAAGAAGTAGTTGAAGAGAAAAAGAAAAAGCGTCCCTTCTGGAAGCGTAAGAAAAAGGAAGTTCCTGTAGAAGAACCTGTGTTGGTCATTGAGGAAGACCCTATGGCCTATCTTACCTTGGAAGAGCGGGTACAGGCCTGGACCGACGCCGCTTACGAGGTAGCCTTAGCCGTAAATCTTGATAAATTAGAGGCCTTCCTTGATAATCCGGACTTAGAAGAATTGAATCAAGACCCCTTGGTCCGCTTCTCGTTGGACATGATTTCGACTTACGTCTACAAGGTGGCTCGCTCTCGCAATGTGCTGAGTAGTAAGCTAGACGGACTCTACAAGGACTATTTGATCGCCTTGCGCCAGATGTATCCAGACAAAGTCTTTTATCCGGATGCCAACTCCACCATGCGGGTTTCTTACGGAACGGTTGAGTCTTATCGCCCTAGAGACGGAGTGGTCTACAAGCATTACACGACCCTTGGCGGAGCCATCGAGAAAGAAGATGAAGCCCCCGAAGATCCTGACTACAAGGTGCCGAGTAAGTTGCGGGAACTCTACGAAGCCAAAGACTTTGGTCCCTACGGGGAGGATGAATTGGTAACCTGTTTCCTCAATACCTGTGAAAGCTCAGGAGGGAGCTCAGGCTCTCCCGTATTGAACGGAAGAGGGGAATTGGTCGGTATTGCTTTCGATGGAAACTGGGAAGCGATGACTTCAGATATCTATCCCATTCCTTCTTTGACCCGCTCCATTGTGGTTGACGCCCGCTACGTACTCTTCGTTATTGACAAATTTGCAGGGGCACACAATCTAATTGAGGAGCTAGAGATCATTAAAGAGTAATCGATTAAGTAGGCTGATAACCAGATTTTTACAAAAACCAGGGCCTTTGCTATTTGGCAAAGGCTCTGGTTTTTGGTCTACTTTTTGTTAAAATTACCCTTTGAATAGCCCAAGCCATCACCCCAAATTGCTTAGCTATGGCCGTGACTCGACGGATCTATGTAGCGGCGACCAGCCAACACGTAGGAAAAACCACCACCACCCTTGGTCTCGTTTCTGCTCTGCGTAAAGCAGGTTATAATGCTGGATACTGTAAACCAGTCGGGCAAAAATACGTGGATCATTATGGTACCAAGGTGGATAAAGATGCCCACCTGTTTTCGTCTTTCCTTGGGTTTTCTTTATACCCCGAGCTGCACAGTCCAGTGGTTTTGGCCCAGGGTAAAGTAGCTTCTTATTTAGATGGTGCCGAAGGAGAAGATTTTCAAGATTTGGTCCTTCGAGCAGATCATACCCTGCAATCTCAACACGATGTAGTGGTCTATGAGGGCACGGGTCATCCTGGCGTAGGAAGTGCAGTGGATATGTCCAATGCAGATGTGGCAGCCATGCTTGGCGCAGGGACAGTTTTGGTGGTCGAGGCTGGCATTGGGCGAACCTTGGACCAGCTTGCCTTGAATTTGGCTTTATTCAGGGAGCGAAATGTCCCTATTCTAGGCGTGATAGTCAACAAAGCGAAGCCTAGTAAGCTTCCCAAAATTCGGCACTACATCCAGCAGGAGCTAAATCGGCAAGGGATTCCATTGCTCGGCATTATTCCCTACGAAGAGACCCTGGCTCGCCCGCAGATTTTGGCCCTTCACAAAAGCATAGAGAGCACTTGCTGGCTGCATCCCGACCAGCTTCACCAAACTTTTGGAGAAATTGTCAGCAGCCATTCCTTAGAACAGGCTTTGCCTGATCCAAGCAAGAGTGGGCTCTTGGTGGTCAGCGATCGCCGAGCAGCTTACAGCATCAAGAAGCTGAGACATCTGATCGCTGATCAAGGCATGGATTCCTGCCCCTTAGCAGGAATTGTGATCGCTGGGCAGGAGCCTAGCCTTTCCCGCAGTGACTTACATTACCTCAATAAGCACCAGGTGCCGGTTCTGATCTCTCCTTTAGATACCTATGAGGTGGTCTTGAGATATGGAAGCTTAGAGGTCAAGATGTCAGCCAAAAATCCTTGGAAAATGAGCCGAGCGGTAGACCTATTTCAAAATAATACCCAGCTAAGTCCGCTATTTTCCCATAAAGTGGCTAGCTAAGGGGTTAGCTGAGCTTGTACACCTGTGCCAATTACTTCCTTGACCCAGCGTTCATACATGCTACCTGAAGGGTGAAGCTGATCGCTTGCGAGCAGAGTCGTATCATTTGGGGCTTCACGGGATATATCAGTGATGTTGTAAAAGGCGATGCCCATGGAGTCTGCTTTGCGGAATGCATAGGCATTGTATTGGTCCAGCTCAGTGGCAATCTGCTGTGGGTTTCTACTTTGGCCAAAAGGAGTTACCCCATAGTCAGGGATAGAAACTACGAATACCCGATCTTTTTGGCCTTGCGCCAAGCGAACGGCTTCTAGAAGTAATTCCAGGAACTCGCGTTCATATTGAGCAAAGTCATATCCCCGGAATTGATTGTTCACCCCGATGAGCAGCGAAACCAAATCAAACGTATCCTTAAGCCAGGAAGTCCCTGCCATGGCTACCTGCAGTTCGTCCGTGGTCCAGCCGGTACGGGCAATAAAACGTGGGGTATCGACTGGGACGGATTGGTCTTGGAGAAAATCATACAAATGCATCGGCCAGCGCTGACTAAACTCTACGGATTGGCCAATGGTATAAGAATCTCCTAGGGCAAGAAAGGAGATAGATGGACCTGGCTCAGGGGTCTCAGGCTCTTCTACCATAGGCTCTTCGATTACGGGAGGTTCATTTTGGCAGGACTGCCCCATCAAAAGCAGGCAGATTGGCAGGAACCAGGTCAGATAGCTAAGACGAAATTTCATATAAACATGCTTTGGCATTATATCAGCAATATTCTTAAACCTGTCACGTCTCACAATTGTTGTGGGTCATACACTCAGACGCCTCAAGAAAATTTTCAAGGATGATCAAGCCCATCATTACCGAATATCGGGACCTACTTTTTCCTATTGCATATAACCTGCTTGGAAGCGTCTCGGATGCCGAGGACCTCGTTCAAGAAACGATGCTCAAATGGCTTTCTATGGATGGCCAGAATATCAAGGATGAGCGTGCTTACTTAGTAAGAATGCTGGTCAACAAGTGCCTCAACTTTCTGCGTGACCGCAAGAAGGAAGATGTGACGGATGTCGCTACCTACTATCCCGATGTGTTGGTGGATCAGCTTCCATTGAGGATTGAGCAAGAATCCAGCATGTCCTTGGGCGTGCAAGCCCTTTTGGCTCGTCTTTCTCCTGTGGAAAGAGCGGTTTTTTTACTCAAAGAAGTTTTTGGCTTTTCCCACAAAGAAATAGCGGAGATACTGGACATTTCTGAGGCCAATTGCCGTCAATTGCTGCGTCGGGCACGTCAGCATCTACATGGAGACAAGGACCGTTTCTCAGTTGACATCACCCACCAGCAGGAGTTGCTACAAACCTTGGTGGAGGTATGTCAAGGCCGTGATTTGGGTGGTTTGGTGGAGATCCTGAAGGAGGACATTCAGATCGATATTTCCCGCCCAGCGGCTGCCTGGATGGGGGAAGGCCGTGTGGCTGTAGCCGAGCAAGTATTACGTTGGGCCCAGCCTCATTTATCCTACCGGCTCATTTGGCTCAAAGGCTTGCCAGCCTTGGTGGCCTATCTGGCCCAGCATCCACAATGGATGATTCAGCTAGATACCGAGGGCAGGCAGATTTCTCGCCTAAATATCACCTTGATGCAACCGGAAACTCCGGCCCTTGCTGTTTTTTAGTAGGGCGAAAAGTGAAACCATTTTCAAGCGTTACTCAGGAGAAAAGCTTAGATTGAGTTGGGTCACCCGTACTTAGGCATCAGGTATGAGGATTTTCCTGAAAGCCATACAGCAGTGACCGCCAATAATTGGTCATTTGCTTAACCCATGACGATCCCGCCGGAATACATCCGAAAGATCATCCACATCGATATGGATGCATTTTACGCTTCGGTAGAGCAGCGTGATCGGCCTGAGCTGAAAGGCAAGCCGGTGGCTGTCGGAGGGTCCAGCAAAAGGGGAGTGGTGGCTGCTGCGAGTTACGAAGCGAGGCGCTATGGGGTACGCTCCGCCATGCCTTCAGTTACTGCGGCAAGGCTTTGTCCTGACTTGATTTTTGTCAAAGCTCGCTTTGATCAATATCGAGAGGTTTCGCAGTTGATTCGCAGCATCTTCTTTGACTATACAGATCTGGTAGAGCCCCTCTCCCTGGACGAAGCTTATCTAGATGTAACGGAAAACAAGAAGGGCTATCTCAGCGCCACTCAAATTGCCCGTGAAATCCGAGCTCGGATTTTGGAAGAGACTCAGTTGACGGCTTCAGCCGGCATCAGCATCAATAAATTTTTGGCCAAGGTAGCCTCGGACATCAATAAGCCCGATGGCATGACTCTGATTCCTCCTGATCGAGCAGAGTCTTTTTTGGAAAAGCTTGAAATAGGCAGGTTTTACGGAATCGGCAAAAAGACGACTGAGAAGATGAAGCGGCTAGGTATATTCACCGGGAAGGACCTCAAAAACCGCAGTGAGGTTGAACTAGCCCGACTCTTTGGCAAAGCAGGAAGGCATTATTACCGCATCGTACGGGCTTTGGACAAGCGCCCGGTCAAGCCAGACCGGCAGCGTAAGTCGGTAGGAGCTGAAAACACCTTCAGTGAGGACCTAACTAGTGCTGCGGAGATGATGGGCCGCCTGAGCCTCATTGCCCAGCGGGTAGCCGAGCGCCTTCAAAAGAGCGATCTGGCCGGCCGTACGGTGACCCTCAAAATCAAGTACCACGATTTTGTGATCAACACCCGTTCCAAAACCTTGCAACAGTTTGTGGCTCGCTATGATGAGTTGATGCCGGTGGTAGAATCCTTGCTTCATCAGCCTAAAGTACCGCCGGACCCTGTTCGCTTATTAGGAATTTCTGTTTCCAACCTGAACCATGAAGAATTGATGGGGCCACAGCAACTGACCCTTGAGTTTTGAGGAAAAAATGAGAAGTGGGATATTGAGGCTTCCCTTTTGCGAAAAACAAATTTCTTCTCTTATCCCGCCTCCCGCTTGAGAAACCGACTCCCTCTTCCCCTGGCTTTAAATGGCACAGATGCTATATTTGCTAGATGGACCGGATCTATCTTGACAATGCCGCTAGCACACCACTCGACCCTGAGGTCTTTGAGTACATGAAACCATTTTTTGTGGATTTTCCTGGAAATCCTTCTTCTACCCACGCCTTTGGTCGGGATCAGCGCAGTGCTATTGAGCAGGCAAGACGGCTCATCGCCAAGCTGATCAAGGCCAAACCTTACGAAATATATTTCACCAGCGGCGGGACAGAAGCGGACAATCTAGCGATCATGGGTTCGGTTCAGCAAGGGGTCAAACACATCATCACCACCGCCATCGAGCATCATGCAGTTACCCATCCCGTGGAGCATTTGGAGGCGGCTGGTGAGGTGACCGTTACCTGGCTCAAGGTAAACCGACAAGGAGACATTGATTTGAGGGAGCTGGAACAAGCGCTTGAACAGCATCCTAATGCCTTGGTTTGCCTCATGCATGGCAACAATGAAATCGGAACGGTATATGATTTGGTCGCCATTGGGGAGCTCTGCCGCCAATATGGAGCTAGGTTTCACTCGGACACGGTTCAGACCATGGGCAACTTTGAGTTGGATCTTTCTGCTTTACCGGTAGACTTTATCACCGCTTCTGCCCACAAATTCAATGGCCCCAAAGGGGTTGGGTTCCTGTTTGTTCGCAAAGGAGTCAAGCTGACTCCTCTCATTCAAGGAGGCTCACAAGAGCAAAATCTCCGAGCGGGTACCGAAAATATGCCTTCCATTGTTGGGATGGCTAAAGCTTTGGAAAAGGCTTATGGCCATTTAGAGGCCAAGCAATCCCACCTATGGGAATTAAAAAACTACCTAAAGGAGGCCCTGAAGAACACCTTTCTCGGCGTGGAGTTCAACGGGAGGCAAGAACCTGAGTCGGCCCTTCCTGGGGTTTTGAACGTGAGCTTTCCCCACCAAGAAGACCTTATGTTGCTCTTCAACCTCGATTTGGCCGGGGTAGCTGCCTCAGCTGGGTCAGCTTGCAATTCTGGAGCTTTGCTGGGGTCACACGTGCTGAGGGAGCTTGGAGCCAGCCAAGGATCGATTTTGAACACCATCCGTTTCTCCTTTGGCATGCAAAACACGAAAGAGGAAATAGATCGGGCGGTAGAAGCATTAAGGGCCATTTTGAGTGACAAAGTGCCATTGGGGCAAGTGGATTAGACCAAAACCGATCAGGTCCTGTTTATGACCGACTAAGGGAACAAAGAGACCGCTTTTTCGGCGTTGTAGGCATGTGGGCATGTGCTTTGGTATCTTAACAATATATCAGACTTGCCTCAATCTTTGCCAATATGTCGATTATGTCGATTCCTCAGGTATCCTCCTCTGCTCAAGCTCAACCTTCTTCTCCACAGATCCAAAAAGGTCGCAATCAGCTTCCTATCCACAACCCAGATCAAGAGGGGCTTTTCCCCCTTCATCATGCGGCGATGGAAGGTAAGATCAAGGCGCTCGAGTCCTTACTCGATCAGGGAGCAGGAACTGAGGTCAAAGATCGGCATGGCAATTCTCCCCTACATCTCGCCATTCAAGCTGGGCACTTGGCAGCAGCAGATGTACTATTGAAATATGGGGCCAATCCCAATCACCAAAATTACCTATTAGATAGTCCTCTTCACTTGGCCGCTACTTTTGGAATGGCTCACTTAATCGAGACCCTAATTCTTCATGGGGGTGCGACCGAGTTGCCCAATCACCAAGGTAAAACTCCGCTTCACGTGGCTGCCACTCAAGGATGCCGCCCCTGTGCCAAGCAACTGATCGATCATCAGGCTAACCTGGAAGCTGGTATGGTGAAGGGAATTCGTCCCTTGCATCTTGCCGCTTGGTTTGGACATGAAGACATGGTCGATTTCCTTTTAAGTCAAGGAGCAGAGATTAACTCGTGTAATGAAGAAGGGAATGCCGCCCTGCATTTTGCTGCTTTCAATGGACAGGTAAAAACCCTTAAAGTCCTTATTAATCAGGGGGCAAACATGAAGCTACACAACCTCTCTGGCGAAACATATCTCCACGGAATTAACTATGGTTACCAGGGAGAAATGACCAGCTTGGTATAACCCACTTTCCGAGTTTTTCGTATTTTACAACAGCCTAACATTTCGCTCTTTTCTTATTGACGCTTTCCCGTACAGTCTTTTCTATTTACCCTCCACTAAACCTAGTTTCTAGATGGTTATGTTCAAGGTAATGAAGACAGACGGGCTCCCTCTGTCAAGCCAGCAGGTAATTGTACGTACTACTGGAAGATACGAATACGGCATCACCGATCACCAAGGCTACGTAAGCTTGCCCATCGATCGAGCAGCTGAAGGAAAAATCATCATTGGTGGTAAAACAGTATACCTCGGCGACTTCGAGTTGACTATATTGATAATCAACTTGAATTAATTTTTAACCAGCAAAACATCAAAAACCCCTGCCCTGAGTGTTCACTTGGGGCTTTTTTTCATTATTAGGGCTAATAACAAGGCTGCAATAGCTCCGAAAAAAGCCACGGTGATGATCACCGCTGGGATGGCAATCGCGGGAGGAGACATTTGCTCCATAAACTGCCCATATAAATTGACCCGCTCAATGCTTTCTCCTGCGGCCAGCATGCGCTCCTTGCTACGTAGTAGGGCTCTTTCTGCTGCGGAGGGATCTAGCCAACTGGTGTATACCTGCGTCAAAACGGCATTGATCAGAGCGGCCATGACTGCTGTCGTAAGGCCCGTACGGAATCCTTGACCTAAGGTGAGGGTTTGTGCCAGCTTCGTTCTTAGTTGCCACATGCTCCAGGCCATGAATCCCAACATCAGGGGAATGGTCACAAACAGCTCAATTTGATTGCTGAACAAATCTGTGGCGTAGAGGAGAATGGTAAGAGTACCCAGAATGATTCCCAAGATGCCACCACTTTTCAAGCCGATGCTACGGGCAAGTTGGTATGCTTGGGCTTTGAGATCAGATTCCGCCATACAGGATTTAGGTCAATAGAAATTGGGACCACAAAATTGGCGAAAAGCATTCTTTTCTGAAAGCTCTATCTAGTCAAGTTCCATTTCTTGTCGAAAGGTAAACCCATCTTCATCTTTTACCTGAACCAGATAAGGACCTGGCTGCAAAAAGTCTGGACTTAGCCGTAGAGAGCGGGAAGGAATGGCCTGCTGTTGAGGAAATTGCTGCACGAGGGTCTTGCCATCTAACTCGAAAATGCTGACTTCGACATTTTGGGACTCTGTTACGGGGACCTTTAGCCAAAGAATATTGGGCTCTGGGTAAAATTTGGCTTGCATGATCTGACTTGGAGCCCCGCTTCTTCGCTGATTGGCCATCGCTAAGGTTCCATAAGAAAATGGATAAATTTCCGAATAGGGCCCTGGCTGATCTGGAAAATGAGCCCGTACTCGGTACAGATATCTTTTTCCCGCTTGTAAATCTCTCAGATGGAAACCCGGTTGATCTAGGTATTTGGTTGTCACTACTCGGCTACCTACCTGCTTGATCTGGACTTTGTATTCAGTGGCTCCGGCCACCCTGTCCCAACGGAGGTACATCTGACCACTGCTCTTGGGGATGGCTTCTAAGCCTTGTGGCTGGCGACTGCTGTTGACCACAGGTTGGGAGGTCGGGATGGCACAGCCAACGGTGGAAAATAAAATTGGCGAAGAAAATTCGCTGGTATCCCGGCCTTGAATGGAGGCCACTTGCACTTCATAATCGGCGCAGGTACTCAGCTGTGAAGGATTAACAAAGGGGCGGTCAAAGGACTTAGCCATCCATCGAGGCTGTCCAGATTTTCGCAAGCGTACGTAATATCTCTCAGCACCCTGTACAGAAGACCACTTAAGTCTAGCGAAGCGATCAGCGACGGTGAGTACTTCTATGTCATTAGGGGCAGAGAGGTATGCCATGGGGGGAGCCGCTGGTGTGGGCTCCTGTAGGCCAGGCGAGCGGGTCAAAGCCTCTCTATATCCTCCCGGGGCAAATAGAGCCCGCATACGAGCCGCTTGCCCCTTGGTGAAGAGATTCATGCAGGCATCATCGGTATAGTCCATGAAATTTTGGACCATGTCCTGACTCCCACAGGACTCGGCATAGTTAACGCAGCCGTGATGGGGGCGATCCGCTGGAGGCGTATCTGCCACGTGGTCATCGACTCCACAGCCCCCATCTCCCCAAATATGTCGCAGGTTGAGCCAGTGCCCTACTTCGTGGGTGGTGGTACGACCACGATCAAAAGGAGGTGATACGGTACCGAAGGTTCCAAAATGACGGTAAGAGATAACTACTCCGTCTGTTTCATGGGCTCCGCCCCCTGGAAACTGAGCATAGCCTAGGACCCCCATGCCGAGGGGGCAAACCCAGATATTGAGATACTGATCGGTAGGCCAGGCATCGACGCCTCCGTTGGACGAATATTTCACTGCGTTATCACCTGCATAAAACACTGTTTTGGAAGTATAGCTACGGGTAATGCCATCGGTGGGGTTGCCTTCTGGGTCTTGCTTAGCGAGTACAAAATTGATGCGGCTATCAGTCGCCACGCTGGCCCACATGGTGGGGGTTTTGTGCCGATCAGGGTTCATCCGACGAAAGTCCTGGTTGAGGACTTTTAGCTGAGACTGGATTTGAGCCACACTGATATTTTGGCGCTCCTCGTGATACACGACGTGAACTACCACGGGGATTTGAATGGTACCTGCTACAGATTTGGCTTGACGCTGAACCGATTGGTCAATCTCGTGAATGGTCCGACGCATTTGAGGGAAAGACTGGAGCTGCTGATCTAAGTAGTCCATTGATCCACAAGTACGCTGAGCCCTCAATGGCAAAGCGAATAGAATCGTGCTTAAACCAACTACGTACAACTTCCATAAGTCCCGTGACAGGACCTGGCCCGGTATCCAACCTTTCATGACTTTGCCTTTTAGCTTCAGACTTTGAGTAAATATTATTTCAAAGGCAAGGGGGGAGTTGACGTGAACGGTATGATGATCTTAACGGGGGAGTGACAAGATGCGTTTCAATTTTGGCCTCTTGATTCTCGGAAATGAGCCACCGTGTTTACTTTATCCTACAAATGTCTCAGGATATGTTGGGATAATCGCCAGAACTCCACCCTTCCAAAAGAATGGACGAAAGTTAAAGGGCGATTACACGAAAAGAACTTTCCCTACCAGTACATGTAAGTAGCAAGGAAAGTCCCTCAGCAAAGTATATAAAAATGTTGCTCAAGGGTGACGATAACGGACCTGACCCCCAACGATGGTCATGAGCACGCGGGTATTTAATATCTGGTCTTCAGGTACGGTCATGAGATCTTGGTCAAATACCGTGAAGTCGGCCCACTTTCCTACCTCAATGCTTCCCTTTTGATCCTCTTGGAACGCACCGTATGCAGCATCGATGGTATAACTAGCCAAAGCTTGCTCCCGCGTCATTTTCTGATCGGCCTCATACCCGTCGGGAGGATCTCCAGCGAGGGTTCTGCGGGTAACGGAGGCATAAAAGCAGGCTATGGGGTTGATAGGTTCCACCGGTGCATCAGTCCCATTAACGATGCGGGCCCCTGATTGTAAAATCT
Source organism: uncultured Bacteroidia bacterium (assembly GCA_964521065.1). Lineage (GTDB taxonomy): Bacteria > Bacteroidota > Bacteroidia > J057 > J057 > CAYVAP01. The sequence goes on from CAZFPQ010000077.1 coordinate 15,747, forward strand.
TTTGCCAGACGTAGGCCCCTTCGACGATTCGTTTCATACCCAGGCGAAAAATGGCCCAAGGGCGGTCGCTGCTCATGTGAATGGCCTGCATGGCTGGGATGACGCCCAATTCGGCAAAACGGGGAATGTCCTCCAGGCTTAGGTGTTGGGCGTGTTCTATTCGGAAACGTGCATCTTGAGCTGCCTCAGGAAATGCCTCGTATGCAGCTTGATAGGCATCGAGGATCTCGCGATTGGATCGGTCGCCAATGGCATGGGTACATACTTGAAAGCCGTGGGTCAATCGCGCTTTTCCTACTTCCTCTACTACCTCCTTGGGAGTGATAGGGTTGCCCACGTGGTTAGGCCGGTCACTATAAGGTGCTAGCAGCCAAGCTCCCCTGGAACCCAAAGCGCCATCTCCATAAAGTTTAATAGATCTTACTGTGAGCCAATCTCCCACCAAAGGCCCCCGCTCATACCAGCGTTCAATTAGGTCACGGTCGCTGCCTGATAGCATGGCATACATGCGTACATCCATTTCGCCCTCATCAATGGCTTTTTGATATAGATCAAAGGTCTGCTGAGAGATTCCTGCATCGTGAAAGCCTGTAATGCCATTTTCTAAGCAAGTTTCTGTAGCAGTCCGGAAGTCTAGGTAAAGCTGCTCAGGGTCATTCTCTGGGATGTGTTGACTAACCAATGCAGAGGCTCGCTCAGTCAATACACCGGTAGGCCGTCCATCTGGATAGGCGATGATTTCCCCCTCTTCTCCCTCAAACTTTTGCCCTATGCTCAGACCCGCAATCTCCATCGCTTTGGCATTGACGAAGGTAGCATGCCCACTGGCATGGGTGAGATATACGGGATTGTCTGGTGAAACGGCGCTCAAGGCTTCGTGGGTTTGGTATCCCACCACGAGTTCTGGCTGAGGATCCCACTTACTCTGGTGCCAACCTCGACCCAAGATCCACTGGCCGGGCGGAGTTTCTGCTACGGCATCAGCTACGGCTTTCACCAACTCTTCATAGTTGTTGACCTGGGTAAGGTCTAAGTTTCGTTTAAACTGACCTAGGCCCATGAAGTGGGCGTGTCCCTCAATCAGCCCAGGAGTGAGCGTTTTGCCTTCCAAATCTATCACTTCAGTTGGGGAAGCGATATAGGACTTGACTGCTTGGGTGCTGCCTGCATAGATGATCTTTTCCCCCCTTACCGCAATGGCTTCGACTTTAGGTTGGTTCGAATCCATGGTGTAAATGTTTCCGTTAAGCAAAACCATGTCGGCAGGATCTGGGGTCGATTGGCAGGCAAGGGCCAACATAAACCAGGGGGCTAAGTAGTAGATAAGGTTCTTAAGCATGGATCCGAAAGTAGTGGTGAACGAGGATGACAAACTAAGCCCTTCGTTGCTTAGAGGCCGTTTGGGATTTGGTGTTTGCTTGCCAAAAACAGGATTTTGGGGTTCTGACAAAGAATTTTCCCAAGAAATAGTGGGCTATTTTGAGGGAAAATGATGTAGCCAGGTTCCAAAAAGATCATTTTGGTAGGTAAAAGAAAATTTCCAAACAGCCTCTTAAGCGTGAGGAACTTAGACGGATGAAGATTATAAACTCCAATAATAAGGAAGTGGTTTGAGGGATTGAATCAAATTGCTGGAATTCTGCCAAAAACTCTATACCTTACTTCCATAGCTCCAATTTTCTATCGTCATGAATCTACGTTTCCCCGTCTGGTCTCTGTTTCTCCTCTTTTTTTGTTTGAGACCTGTTCTATCAATTGGCCAAGACCTTGGCCTGTTGGTCAACCAAGAGCCCCTCACTGCTGATCGAGTCATGTCTCCTAGTTTAACCTGGGCAGACCCTAGTAGCAAGGCCACTCTTTTCATGGGACTCACTTCTATAAGCGATACCATAGAACTCTCCTTTGAGGCTTGGAACCTGCAAGAGAAGACCCTTAATCGCATCATCAATAAAAGCCAGATCTCCATTACGCCAGCCCAGGTGACTTTGCTGCCTGGCAAAAGTCAGCAAATACAAGTGGATTTTGGCGCCATTCCTGCCGCTGGTCGCTATGAAGGAACCCTGGTTTTTTCTTCTGCCAACAAAGACTGGCAGATGGAAATCCCCGTAGATCTCAGTGCCTATCTAGCCAATCAGGTGACTTTAGCGGGACCTGCTCAAGGCTTGAACGTGTATGCCGTAGATGGCAATTGGCTGCAGGGGATTTTACCTCCTAAGCTTCGCCAACGGGATTTTACGGTAACCTTGGAAAATTCGGGTGAAACCCCCCTGTTTTTAAACGACCATTCTCTAAGCCTACTTGGAGCCAATTCTGGGGTGGGGCTTTCTAGTCAGGACCTCAACCTACGTGGGCAGGACAGCATCCTGGATCCAGGAGAAATCCAAACGGTCAGTTTTCGTTTCGACCCCAAAGACAAGTTGGTGGCAGACAGCTACGTAGGGCAGTTACGCCTGCACTTTGACGGCTATCAGGGACATATTTCGGTGCCAGTAAATTTGTATGCTCGTATCGGTGTTCTTGGGGCATTGATTACCCTCTTGTTAGGAATCGCGGTCGGACGAATGATGAAAGACGTAAACAGTGCTCAACCTCAATTAGAGTTATTTGACCAGCTTATACCTATTCAAAACTCGATTGACGACCTCAAGCATGACGAGGTTTCTATCATTCAGCTGAGAGGGGAACTTAAAAAGCTGGAAAAAGAAATCAATCAAGTCACCACGGAAGCTCAGGCGGCAGAACTTGCTCCCAAATTAGTTGCCCTGGAACAAAAGGCCGAGCAGATCACTCGCATGGAGCAGCTCTATGTGAGGGTTAATGAACAATTTACAGCAGCTGGTCCAAGTATCACCAAAGCTAATCGTACCAGCGTTCTGCAAGAATTTAATTCCGTCCGAGACGAAATCTTGGCTGGAGCCAGCATGGAGGCCATTGACGGAAGCTTTGAAAAGCTGCAAGTGGCCGTAAAAGAGGCTACCGCATCTTCTAGTGGCGGATCCCGTAGCATCCTCGGGGATGACAATGATCGCAGCTTGACCAGCGAGATGCAAAAAACCCGTAAAGGCTTAGAGGAATTCAGTGTAAGTACCCAGTCAGTCGAACTTAGTGGGTGGGAGAAGTTCCAGAATCAGGTTTTGCGCTTTTTGAATTTTGTAAGCGGCATCAAAGTCAGCGCCAGGGTGCGCTACGGCTTATTTCGTCCGATTATCGGATTGACCACCTTTATCGTCTTGGTCTTGTTGGGATTTCAAGAAATCTACATTGATGGGGGCGCTACCTTTGGCGCGGAAGGGGTGTACGATTACCTCAAGCTTTTCTTATGGGGCATCATTTCAGACGTATTCTCCCGCTCCTTGGCAGGCTCAGACGCTGGGGTCCAGCGTTTGATGTCCAAAAACGTCTAGTGTCTCCTGTTGATCTGACCGGATAAGGTCCAAACTCCCAGTTCGGCATGGTTCCATTGGTGAGTTAGCCTAAGGCCATCTTGGGGGATTTCATTATCCATGATGTCCCACACTTGATAACCAATTAGTTCATCTTGGTCTATCAAGCTCCAAAGGTTTTGGGTCCAGCTTTGAGCGGACACCACAGCCTTTTTTACTTCGGACTCAATGTTGTCAGCGAGTCGATCGACCTGCTTGGCAAAGTATTGTTTGATGGAAGGTTGTATGTTTTCTACGTCAATTGCCTTAACGCTAAAGTTGGAAATGGCGGCATTGACTGCCTCTCTAATATATTCATTTAAGGCTTGATGTCCGGCTTCGGCTCCGATGGGACTGACGTTGTTTTCTTGCATCAAGACTGCGATCACTCCCAATATGCCGGGCATTTGGTAAGAGAAAAAAGGCACCTCAATAGGCGTAAGCTCGGTTCTCCAGAGTCCTAAAGAAGGAGGAATGGGAAAGGAACCTACTTCCTGAACAGCATTGATCTGTAGATTGCCTTGACTCTGAGGCGTAAAATGAAAATGGGCTTGTCCCTTTAGTTCAAACTGAGGGGACAAGCTCACGCCCTGGCTGTCTATTCGGAAAAACACCGTCCACAAGTAAGGGGCTTTCCGTCGCAGACGGCGAGGCAAGCGATCACAATTGAGCTGCTCCAACCTGATTTCGAGCATCTTGATATCGGTCAGATGGTTCTTTGTTCCAAGTCTTTGAGAGCAACCCAGGCCATAAGGCCCGTAGAGTGGCGCATGGCCGTTTCATCAATATCGAATCGCGAAGTATGTAGACCATGGGTGATGCCTCGGGCTTCGTTTCGTGTGCCTAAGCGGTAAAAGCAGCCAGGAACCTCATGGGTATACCACGCAAAATCCTCTGCCGCCATCCATAGGTCCATGTCGATGATGTTTTCTTCTCCCACATAATCCGCGATGTGGTTGCGGGCCATCTGAGTAAGCTTTTCATCGTTATAGAGGACGGGATAGCCAACTTTGAGGTCAATATCAACCTCTCCTCCTAGCATCTTTGCCGTGTGGTGGGCGATGTCCTTGATTTTTTGCTGAGCTTGCTTGCGCCAGGGCTCATTCATGGTGCGCAGGGTACCATGTACTTCTACCTTTTCAGGAATGATGTTGGTCGCGCCTTCTGCAATGACTCGGCCAAATGATAGGATGGTCGGGATGCGGGGATCGGAACGACTCACCACTTGTTGCATGGCGGTGAGCATTTGAGCGGTGATCATGACCGGATCCACAAAGGTGGCGGGGTGAGCTGCATGGCCTCCTTTACCTCGTACAGTCAGGTAAATTTCATCTGCAGAAGCCATGTACATTCCTGACCGGACCCCTATTTTCCCACAGTCAAAGTAAGGTTGCACGTGTTGGCCGTAAATGGCCTGCACCGCAGGATTTTGTAGTGCACCGTCCTTGATGACCAAAGATGCCCCCCCGGGTAATCTTTCTTCGGCTGGCTGAAAGATGAGCTTGATTGAACCTGAGAAGTGGGCTTTAATGGATTGTAGAATTCTGGCGGTGCCAAGTAGAGAGGAGGTATGGACATCATGCCCACAGGCATGCATGATGCCAGGATGCTGAGAACGATAAGAAACCTCGTTTTCCTCCTGGATTGGAAGGGCATCCATGTCAGCTCGCAGGGCAATCACAGGCTCAGGGCCTTGGCTAGGCTTTTCACCTTGAATCAGGCCAATGACTCCATGGCCACCGACTCCTGCTTGAAAGGGAATGCCTAAATTGCTCAGTTCCCCCTGAACAAATTGAGCGGTAGCCTCTTCCTGAAAAGAAAGTTCAGGATGGCTGTGAAGGTGCTGCCGGCGTTCAATGACCCAGTCAAAGTTTTCCTCGGCAAGAGATTGAATTTTCTGGCGGATTTCCATCGCGCCAAATTTAATAAAAAGCGTGAATCACATCAGCTTGAAGGTGACAGGAAGAACATAATAAGTTCTGACCACTTGGTCATCCTGCCGGCCGGGGTTCCAGCGAGGCATACGGGCCAGGGCGTGCAAGACCTCTGCTTCACAGCCGTATCCAAGTTCCCGGATGATGTTCATGTTGGTAAGTCGACCATCTGTTTCTACCACGAACTGCACCACCACTTTACCTTCAATGTTGCGAGCTCTAGCCGCATCTGGGTAAACGAGATTACGACTTAGGAATCTCTGTAATTCCCCATCCCCACCAGGAAAACTAGGCATGATTTCCGCTTGCATGAGAGGCTCCTCATTTTCTGCCTCTGGATAAGTGTAGTCTTGTTCCCAATTGCCTTGATCTACAATCGAAACTTCTTCTTGTTCAGAAGGGTCGACTTCCTCCGTTCTAGGCATGACAAAACCAGAGTTGCCGCCGGGAGGATTTTGTGGAGGACGATAGGCCGAAATGGGGGCAGCTTCACGAATTTGTAAAGTGAAATGATTGAAATCTACGGTGTCACGCCCATAAAGGACCGTTACGGCAAATCGATAATTCCCTGCCTGAGTGAACAGGTGCCTGTTTTTTGACCTTGCCACTTGTTTGTATCCATCGCCGTAGTCGATATGGTACGTGAATTGGTCGTCGAAGGGGTAAAGGGTAAACGTGAGTACCTTATTTACTTCAGGGTCACCTGTAACTACGATGTGAACCCGGGTTCTGGGAATAGTTGAAGATGAGTCCGTGACTAGGGGAAGAAGTTCAGCGTCAGGAAAAGGCGTCTCGGGAGAGTTGGGGCTGACCGCTGGCAGGATCAAGCCTGCTCGGGACTGTTTCCCCACTAGGTTGAGACCCAGTAGGGCAAAAGCCAAGAAGGAACAGGTCAGCGCGACCAAGTGGCGCGTGAGCTTAGACGAAGTCCAGGTAAAGTTTACAGCATGCCTAGGCCTACCGATCGCAAGAGCAGTCATGATTTTTTCCGTCGCTTTTCTCCTTATAGATTCTAGAATAAACAAATCAACTATATAAAAGTCACAAACCATTTGATTTTTGCGTCAATGGGCAAACTTCCCTACCAAACCGATAAAATTAGAACGAAACATAGCTGGGCAATCCCCATTACGCAGCAATATTGATTGATTACGCATCAAGATTTGTGCCTAAATTGAACAAATGGTGATTTTTTTCATAGGACTTTTCAGGAGGCTGACTTTTTCGGAGTTATAATATGATTTGGGGCCAATTAGGAGGGGGGTTGGGAGATGTAAATAGATTTTGGGGCGTGATAACTAATGGAGGATCAATAGCTATTGTAATGGGCGATTTTCCTGGTTTCATGTTATTGCTGGTAGATGTTTATTTAATAGGACATGGTGTATAAGCATGATTCTCGTTCTAGAAGGAAAGTAAAGGTAAATGCTGGGCTTCTTCCCTAAGAGACTGTTTGGGTTTTGGAATTTCGTGCCCAAACGCAGGACTTTTTGGTTCTGACAAGCAGATTTTTTGAGGAATAGCGGGCTATTTCGAGGAAAATCGGTGCAGTCAGGTTCAAAAAAGACAAGTTTAGGCCGTAAAGGAAAAATCCAAACAGTCTCTAAGAGGCTAGGACTTGAAATCCTCTCATATAATGATTTGGATTCCTAGCTGAGGTGGGAATGGCTTCTAGTCATCATGAGAAAATAATCTGAGCCTAGGAGGCTGAAGGATGGAATCTTCCTCTCATCAATAGTTGCATTCTGTTGAATTTTTCGAATATTTTAAGTGCCTTTAGTATTCTATATTTCAACTAAGCCACATGAAACACGCAAGCATTCTGCTGCTATTGGTTTGCTTATGCTTCATTGTAAACCTCAGCATAGCCCAAGTACCTAATACAGCGCAGCTCAGTAGCCATATTTATTCAAGCTCCTTCCTCTTGCAGAGCACTCCAAGCAATGATTTCATCATAGCGAATACGGTTTGTGGGCAGGATACAGTCTTAGCCTTTTATACTGGAAACGCTGGGGCAGGAGCCAGTTATAATTGGGATTTTGGAGGCGGAGTAATCGCAAGTGGAGCGGGGGCAGGTCCCTATCAGGTATATTGGCCAACCCCAGGGAGTGTTCAGGTATGCCTGACGGTCACGGAAGCTGGACTGACTTCTCCGATTAATTGCCAGACCGTCGTGGTCAAACCTCGACCTCTGGTAGTAGTGGATCCCGTGGCGGACCAGTGTTTTACTGGCAACAGCTTTGTTTTTACCAACTCAGGAGATACGGCGGATGTATACCTATGGGACTTTGGCGCTGCGGCCGTTCCTGCTATGTTTATTGGAGCTAATCCTCCTCCGGTTACGTACCAGTCGCCGGGGATAAAAACCATTTCATTGCAAGTGACGGCAGATGGCTGTCAGGCTGATAGCTCCGCAACTGCTATGTTTAAGGTACAAGAAGCACCTTCGGCGTCTTTTTCGGCTTCCCCCCATGACCTCTGCCTAGGTGATTCTTTGTCCATCCTTTATTTGGGGCTGACTCTGGATAGCACACAAAGCTTCTTCTGGGAATTTGGGAGCCAAGCCTCTCCTTCCACTTCGGATTCTATTCAACCCCCTAAAATTGCCTTTGATTCAGCCGGAGCCCAAGTCATCACCCTAACCGTCAGCTATGGCCTTTGCGTGAGCAATAGCAGCCAGTCAATTCAGGTGATTGCTCCTGTGGAGACAGCCGATAGCCTGTCGATATGCCCCGGTGATAGCATTTTGTTTGGCAGTCAAATCATCACTTCGGCAGGGGTTTATACTGATACCTTTAGTACGGTTTTAGGCTGTGATTCCACGGTGACCTTGACAGTAACGGTCAACCCTCCTTCTGATGTAAGCATCGAAACCACCATTTGCGAAGGCGATAGCCTGTTTTTTGACGGGCAATATCTGCGTATGTCTGGCACCTATCAGGATACCCTGATGGACAGCAATGGTTGTGACTCCGTGGTGGAATTAACCCTTCATGTCAACTCTTCCGATTTCGTGGATACCTCTCTATTTGCGGGAGTATGTCAAGGAGAATTGCCCTATCTTTTTGGGGGGCAAGAGTTGAGTAGCAGCGGGAGCTTTTTTGATACCTTGACCAACGTCAACGGCTGCGATAGTGTAGTACAGCTAAATCTGACGGTGATAGAAACGGAGACGGGGATTTCTATTACGGATTCTAGTTTGAAAGCTTCCTTGGCTGCAGATGGGTACCAATGGGTCGATTGTATTGCCAACTTTCGGGCGATTGAAGGGGCAACTTCCCAGGTGTATTTACCCAATCAAAGTGGAGATTATGCCGTGATTACCTTTCAGGAGACCTGTATTGATACCTCTCAATGTGCGCTCTTTACTTTGGTAAATGTAAATCAATTTCCTAGCTCTCGCTGGAGAGTATCCCCCAATCCCGCTCAAAGCCATACCACGGTAGACCTAGACCGAGTTTATTCGCAGGTCCGGCTGACCTTGGTCAATCAATTAGGCCAACAACTTGCTTCGAGCATTCATGCTGACGCATCCCAGCTAGTATGCGAGCTTCCCAAAGAGGCAGGAGTTTATCTGCTAATCGTGCAGACGGTAACGGGCGAGACGAGGCGTTGGCGAGTGGTGAAGGAGTAAGGGGAATGAAGGTGGAAAGTGAAAAAGTAGATGGAAAGAAAGCCTGGGACCAGGAGGCCGAAAGACTATTCAGTCGATAGTCCTAGGATTCTTAACCCGTATTGACGCCAGCTTAGAGGCATGTGGGGAGGAGCTTGGGTTGCCAGCTGCAGGTTCCCATCGTCGTCTTCCCAAAGGCGATAACTCTGTTTGAAAGTCAGATTTCGTTGATTAGAGTCTAAGTAGGTGGATTCCCAGCCATATCTGAGATCATGTAAGAGCACCGTTTGGGAGTCTACTTGGAAATTGTAATACCGATGGGTGGCTTCTTGAAAGCGATCTTCCAAGCGGTGATCAATGGTTTCAAAGGGAAGGTCATGTTGCTTAGGGAGGTATTGATGCTGGATGTTTCCCTTAAGTCCTTCAAATAGGCTGTAATAGCCGATTTGATATCCATAAGCCTGTTCGGCTAGCCCGTACCAAAGAAGGGTGTTTCCCCAAGTGGGGTAGACTTCGAAGCGTTGGATATTCAACGAGTGTTTCTGATATGAAGCCTGGAAAAGCGAATGGACGAATTGTTGACTCGAAAAGGCTAAGATGAGGTAAAAGGCAGAAAGTACCAGGCCTGAACCTACCCAGATGGTTCTGGGCCTGGATTCCCTAGGATACCTCAAACCCATCAAGAGACCAAGCATGAGGGGAATACTTAGCCAAGGATCGAAGGAAGAGATCACGTGTAGGGACAAGCGATATTTCCAAAATGGATAAAAAGCCTGTATACCAGGAATGGTGCAGAGATCTAGCAGAAGATGGCAGAAATAGACGGCATAGCATAACCTTACCCAGTCGCGTCCCCGTAATTTGGGTTGCCGGTTTTGCCAGATCGATTTGGCCAGCCAGGCCATGATAGGGGGGATCACTAGAAAGGCGATGAGGCTGTGCAAGGGGCCACGCTGGTGAAGCATACCCTGGACCGATCCATGGGTCCAATAAAGTAAGCTTTCGAGTTCGGGAAAGGCTCCTATGAGTGCCCCCATCCAAATTGCAGGCCTACCTACCTTTTTTCCTAAGCTTAATTCCCCTAGGCTAGCCCCCATTAGCATGTGTAACAATAGATGCATCTGGAATCAAAGACCAATAGCTTAGAGAAATGTTGGTGAGAAGGGCTAGTCGAGCCCAGATTCATCTTCTTCTAGCGAATCTGATCCCAGAGCCCTGGCTAAATAGGCAGCTCCTACCAGAGCGACTAGCAGTAGAATTGAGATCAATTCGAATGGCAATACGTAGGTGGTAACTGTTTCCATCCCTATCTGCTCTACGTTGGGCCGTAGGGGCGCTGAAGCTTGCCCAGGATGATAGTTGAGCGATCCAAAGTTTCGCCAGAGTACATAGGCAAAGGCTCCACTCAGTAGGATACCGGCTGGAAGTCGATGCCATCCTGCTTGGCTGCCAATCAGTTGATCGCGTTGGGTGAGCATGACCCCAAAAATGATTAAGATCAAAATACCCCCTACGTAAACAATTACCTGTGAGACGGCTAAAAATTCCGCTCCTGCCAATACAAACAACCCTGCCATGCCAAATAGGATCACAAATAGCAAGAAGGCCGCGTGTACCAGGCGGGTATGAAAAGCCAGGATCAATCCTGCCAGAATCATCAGGCCAGCAAATACCCAAAAAACAACATGGACGAGGCTAAATTCAGTCAATACGATACAAATTGGCTTCCTATCCAACCCAAGTTTGCGAGATCAGTCGCCAATATACATTTTTGCATCATGAATTTTAGAGTGGGTCAAAGAGTCAGGTTCCTGCACGAGGCAGGAGAGGGGGTAGTCATTCGCCTCATAGATCGCCGTACCATCGAAGTAGACTTGGGAGATGATTTTCCTATGGAAGTAGACGTGAGCGAAGTGATCCCGGTGGATAGTGCTGAAAGTTCCTTTCTTGGCAAGGCTGAAGAAAAGGAGGCGGTCCTAGAGAAACGTAGCCGAGCGGTAGCTCAACTGGGAACCAGCTTGCTGGAAGTAAGTTTGGCCATCCAAGCTCCCGACTCACAAGATGATCAAGAACGCTACGTCGCTACCTTGATCAATCCAGAACCGGCTGACTTGCTATTTACTTGTTACCTAAAGGTGGGTAACCGTTTCCAAGGTCAAGCTGCAGGTCAGGTAGGCAGTGGAGAATTT
>CAZFPQ010000078.1:0-26362 GCA_964521065.1 uncultured Bacteroidia bacterium
CATAAGAATAATTATAAGACAATCTTGTTATGAGAAACAACGAATTCAGCTGCTCAGCCGAATTTCGGGCGAGTGTGTAGGCCCGCGCGTAATCCAGTTGAGTCGTTTTTCTACCTATCTGAAAATACTAACTTGAAGCCATACAGCAACAACTAAATTGACCTATGCCATCTTATCGAATCTATGAAGGCAACCTTCATTTCATCACCTGTACGGTGATTGATTGGATCGACGTATTCACACGACCTCGGTATGCCGAAATCATCGTTGACTCTCTAGCCTTCTGTCAAGCTGCCAAAGGGCTGATCATTCATGCTTATGTGATCATGCCCAGCCACTTACACCTCATAGTAAGTCATCAAGGAAAAGGGCTAAGCAATGTCTTACGAGATTTTAAGCAATTTACTTCCCGTAGCATCGTAAAGGCCATCCATGCTGAGCCAGAAAGTCGTCGTGAATGGCTAATAGATCATTTTGCTACGGCAGCTAGCCTGAATCCCAAAGTGAGGCATGCCCAGTTTTGGCGCCCAGGGAATCACTCGAAGGTCTGCTATAGTTTTAATTTCACCCAACAAAAGCTGAATTACATTCACCAAAACCCAGTCAAGGCTCGCCTGGTTCACGAAGCCCATCAGTATGTTTGGTCGTCAGCTCAAGATTATTTGGGCAAAAGAGGGCCACTGGAGGTGACCCTACTGGGGTGATTCCGCTGGACTACGCTACAAGCCCGCGCGCTGCCACGAAGTCCAGCGGAGCTATATCGCGCACGTCCACGAAGTCCAGCGGAGCTACAAGTTCTAATAAAGACGAAACGACAAACTCAGCTGCTCAGCCGGATTTCGTGCTCGCTTGCTGGCCCGCGCGTAATCCGGCTGAAAGATCACACCAATCCATCCCGCATGGCTCTTTTCACGGCCTCGGCTCGGGTATGCACCTGTAGCTTCTGGTAAATCTTTTTGATATGCGCCTTGACGGTATTGCTGCTCACAAAGAGGGCTTCCGCAATGCTGCGGTAGGTTTCTCCTTCGCATAGTCGAACCAGCACCTCACGTTCGCGCTCACTCAGCGGGGAGTCAAGCTTAGGTCGGTGAAAAGACTTCACCACCCGCCGCGCAATGGCGGGACTCATGGGTGATCCCCCTGCCTTGGCTTCATCGATGGCGGCTAAAAGCTGAGCGGGTGGGGTGGATTTTAGGAGGTAGCCACTGGCCCCGGCGCAAAGAGATTCGAAGAGTGAGTCGTCGTCCATTTGTACCGTGAGCATCATGATGGGCAGCTCAGGTCTGGCCTCGGTCAGGATCTTTACGGCTTCAATCCCCGACATCCCCGGCAATTGAATGTCCATCAAAACCACGTCTGGCTGATAGTTGATGATTTCGTCGAGGGCGCTTTCAGCATCTTCGAACACCAGTGCGCAGCGATAACCCGGAGTGCCTTCCAGCAAGATGGTCAACAATTGACGGATCTCTGGATCATCTTCGATCAAAGCCAAGTGTAAATCTGCCATGAGGAGGGAGAGTTTGAGATATCGGGATATGGAGAGCTTGGGATTTCTAATGTTGTTTGCTTTCAATCTGACTAAGTACAAGAATTAAACCGCAGGGCACCATTACCCATTTGGGTGAATTGGGACCTCTATCGCAATGCGGGTCCCCACCCCTGGCAAAGATTCCAAGGAAAACTTGGCTCCTATTTCTTTGGCTCTTTCTTCCATGTTGCTGAGGCCGTTGATTCGATGAAGCTGCTGTGGGTGAAAGCCAATCCCGTCGTCGCTGATTTCGAAGCTGAGCAGGTTTGAAGTGGTTTGGACTTTAAGCCTTACTTCACTGGCTTCAGCATATTTCAAGGCATTGTTGAGGGCTTCTTTGCAAATGAACAACAAATGACGGCGGGTCGCCAAGGGGATAGGCGTCTCAGGATCGAGTTGATGCTGTTGGCTGAATATGAAATCTGGTTTGGCCGCCTCAAATAGCTCTTCGGCCCAACTCCGAATGCGCAACAGGGTTTCTTCTAGGTTATCGTGGCGACTATCTAGTACCCAGATGAAATCCCGCATGGACTGGGAAAGGGCTGCGATGTTTTGCTCTAACTTATCCAGATAAGGCGTATCTCCACTGGATTCTGTTTGCCGCCGAATTAGTCCCGTGTACAAAGCCAGCTTGGTCAACTGCCCCCCGGCTTCGTCGTGAAAGTCACGGGCCGAGCGGGCCCGGACCTGTTCCCGTTCCTCCGCTTTAGCCTGGCCAATGCGTTGCTGTACCACCATCTCACGCCGCAAGGCCTGTATCCTAAGCCGGATCAATAGCCAGGCCAACATTCCCCCTAATAGAGCATATACAAACCAAGCCCAGGGGCTGTTCCACCAAGGAGGATATACCCGCACGGATAAGGCTGCTTCACCTTTTTCCCATTCTGAATTACCGGGCGCTACCTTGACTCGAAATGTGTACATACCAGGAGGCAAGTTGGTGTAGGTGGCCAAGCGCTGATTGGCATCGGTTGCTCGCCAGCCCTCATCGAATCCCTCTAGCTGATAGGCATAGCGATAGCTTTGGCTTTGGCGGAAACCTAAACCTGCAAACTCGAAACCGACCATCTGCTCCCGGTGACTCAGCTCCAATTGCGTTAGTTGATCCAAAGATTCTTTGAGCACAAAGCCTGTCTCCAAGCTGTCCCCTATTCCAACCCGCTGATTAAAAATGCGTAGGCGAGTCAAAACCAAGGAGGAAACTTGGGGAGACGGATGCAATTCATCAACTTGAAAATAATCAACACCATTCTTGCCTCCGAAGTAGACGTTTCCTAGGGCATCGACAGCGATGGAGCGGGAGCTAAATGATTCGTTGCTCAACCCTTGAGCTTGACGAAACACCCTAAAAGGAGAATCCCCAACTCTTGCGATACCTAGCAAAGTGCTGGCCCACAGTTTTCCATTTTTATCAACAGTCAATCCCATTACTTGGTCATGAGGTAAGCCATCTGCTTGGGTCCAGGTCTGATAGCTCCCTGTTTCAGGATTGATTTGAAGCAAGCCTTTAAGCGTGGCCGCCCACAGCTTTCCATCTGGGGTGATAGCTATACATTCTATGCGAGGACTGTATATTTTACCTTCCTCATCGAGTAGGTCAATTTTTTCTATTGTATCCCTTTGTGCGAAGTATTGGTAAAGCCCTTCATCAGTAGCAATCCAGATTTGATGGCTTTGATCCTGTATCAAAAAATTGGCTACCGGTACTTTAAAAGACCGAAATTCATCTAGTGTGTCATCAAAATAGCCCACGTCATCAAAGCTGCCCATCCACATCTTGCCATCATCGGCTTCTAGCAAACTGTAATAGTAGTAACTGTGTAAGCCCTTGCCGTCAGCGCGCGGAAGAAAAACTTGGTTTTCGTAGCTAGTAATCTTGCCGGTCTGGTTACGAGCTAGGCTCAGCCGATGTACCCCTCCTCCGTAAGTTGCCGCCCACATGTGGCCCTGCTGATCTTCGCAGAGGTCCATGATGAAATCATAGTTTAGACCTGAATAAGGTCCGTTTAGCCTAATCTGCAAATAGGCTTGATTTTCTCCGGGGGCAAACACTTGGAGCCCACCGTTTTCGATGCCTAGCCAGCGCTGGCCAAATTGGTCTACCTCAATTGCCTTGACGAGGCTAAGTCCTTTACCGCCTGGAGTCAAAGACCGAAATGCCGCCTGTCGATCGGCTGGCTTGGCCAAGCCTTCTATACTCCCCATCCATAGCAAGTCATGGGCATCTTGGTATACACAGATCAATGCATTAAGTCCTTGGCTGGGAATACCCATGGATTGACGGGAAAAGTAGCTCAAGCTGTCACTGGCATAGCTATAATGGTATAAGCCAAAACTGGTGGCCAACCAGACACTGCTATCAGAAGCTTGACTCATACTGGTCACATGGGCACTCTGCTGTTGAAGCCTCCCAAAATCAGATCGCTCAATATGCTTGAACTTTCGGTAGCCCAGGCTCTGTATCGTCTCAGGAATAAGTGGATCTAGGTTCTGGCTGGAATCTGGTAAGAGAAAGCCCATTACCTGTTGGCGATCCCGCATCCAGATGGTGCCACGCCGGTCCGTGATGAGCAATCGGGCATACCGCAAAGGCATATGCTCGCTGCCCAAGGGCTGTCTTAGCCAGGTCATTTGTTCAACGGGTAGCTGAAGTTGATCTGCTGAAAGCAAGGAAAAGCCCTCATTATAGGTAGCGACCCATAGGTTCCCTAAAGAGTCCAAGGCAAGGCTAAGGTCCTTGCCTGGCAGCAGGCTTTGAGTCTGATCCTTAATCGCAGGAATGGTCTCTACTTGAAAGGTCTCTTTTGCCTGAATGCGGACCAAATGTCTAGCGCCGGCGACCCAAACCTGACCGTGAGCATCACAGACAATTTGGTTGATACCTAAGTAAGGAAAAAGCGTGTCGCCTTGGGCATCAAAGGCCAAACTTTGCCAGTTTCCCTGTTTGGGATGGCGATACCACAGTCCATTACCAGCTGTTCCCACCCATAGTCCGCCTTTTGCGTCTTCGGTGATGGCTTTAATGCCTGTTCCTTGCAGGGGGACAATGGATTCAAATTCATAGCCATCGTATCGCTGCAGTCCACCGGTACTACCCACCCAGACAAAGCCTTGTTGGTCTCTATGAATAGCAAGGATCACATTGGCGGACAGGCCATCGGCGACGGTCAGAAAGTCGAATTGAGGCCCTTGGGCTGGCAATAAACCAAACCAGCTACCCAGGATGAGCAGTATGCAACGATGAATTCGCATCTAGCTTACCTTTTGGGAAAGCTAAAGCTTGTGTAGGGGAATGGCAAACGCGAGACTTGCTACTTAAAAGGAGAATTTTCCTTTGACGAGATGCTACAATGAATCAATCATGACCTAAATTCGAATGGGGAACACTGACCTAGATCACTTGGTAATTTTAACTCCTTAGTTTTGATGAAGTACTTTCTGCTGATAATCAGTCTCTTGCTGATAAATACCTCAAGCTTTAGTCAAAGCTCAGAGCCCGACACCACCGCAGCAGGTTTGGCCAGTCGCATCTTCCTACCCTCTTTTGAGATCGGGGTCCAGGTTCCCACTTCCGACTTGATAGGTCCCTCCTTTGTCACGAAAACTTCCATCGAATACCGGTTTAGGAACAACAACGATTTTTTCCTTCGCTTGTGTTTTGACACATATGGAGCCTCTTACAGCCTTCCGGCCATCAATTCCACCACGAATGCGATTGATGGAACCGTTCAGTTTACAGATGTACTGCTGGCACCAGGTTATCGCTTTGGGGACGAAACCTTCCGACTCCTGGTCTCAGTAATGCCCGGCGTGAAAAGGTACGAGTTTCCTGAGGCCAGCATTGATGGACAGCGGGTGATCGTGCGTCAAGAAGGGAGATCCATTTTTACCACCTCCTTCCTGGTCTGCTTGGAATACTATTTCGATTCCAAGTCTGCCCTCACGCTGAATGTGTACGAGAATCAAGTATGGAGGGCAGTGGACTTTTGGGAAGATGGAGGGGCGGCTTTTGGCATTTCGTTGGGATTTATTACGGCGTTGATGTGAGGGAGAGCTTGGATGAACAAGAACGGATCCTGTACACCAACCCGACAAACCCGCAGATTTCCGAAACCCTCTCCCCTCCCCGATCGATATTGGGAGTGAACTTCATTCATTGCCCATGAGATATCCCATCCCATTTCTCCTGATTGCCCTGGTGCTGAGCAGCTGTTCCTACTCGGACTTGCGGACCGATTTGTTGAAAGAGCCCTACGAGCAAGACCAGCTAGAACAAAAGGCCCGACAGATCCTAGAAAGGGCCAAGCGAGTACATGGCTTGGCAAATCTTTCGCAGTTTCAAACCTATGAACTCACCGTGACCGATGACTGGCCTGGTCTAGTTGGGAAATTCATCAATCCCTGGCCAGTGGCTGATGCTGCCATGAAGCTTCGCTACGTAGTAGGGGACTTTGATGGTCAAGTAGAGTTTTTAGAAGGGGAAGTAGCCGGAGAAAAGCGCGGGATTCAGTCTTGGCAATATTATGAGCAACCCGCGGAGGGGGAAGCCGACTTTTCGGTCAAAACGGATGATGGTTTGGTCTTTATTCTACCAGCCTACCAGTATTTTTCTGAGCTGGTGTTGCGTCTGGAACAAGCTCCGCTGCTCTTGTTTGCGGGAGAAAAAGAATACGCAGGACAAAGCTATGATTTGGTGTTTGCTACCTGGAAAGGTGCCGAGCCTCAGCCTGATTTGGACCAATATCTGATGTATTTCAACCGAGAGACGGGCCGCTTAGATCTGTGCTCATACACCCTCCGGGATAATCCTCCCATCGCCAAAAAACTGTATGGAACCATTCTCTTCCAAGATTACCGCGAAGTAAATGGCATCTGGTTCCCATTTGATCAAACTGTGTTGAGTAACGAACCGGAACCAGGTAAAAAGTACCTCCATCGCCTTCAGGTGACCAAACTGGCCTTTGATACCTTCTCGCCAGATGAGATTCGACCTCGTGAGGACCTCAAACCTATGGGAGACAGTAAGCCCTGATGGGAATGTCGTACAGGCTTAGTAACTTCCTGCTGACCTGCCCAAGCCACCGACAATATGAAACTTAAAAAGCGACATTGGTTCTTGATTATCTTCTTTGCTATCATCCTGGTTCTGGCCGCCGTTTCCCGCTTGGAGTATTTTTCCATGCGTACGCCTGACGCAGAAGTGGCCCAGAACCTGAAGGACAAGGGAGTGGACAACGCAAGCTTTTATGATTATGAATTTGAGGGCAAAAATGTTCACTACGTTCACGTAGGAGATTCTAACAAGCCCTTGCTGTTGCTGGTACACGGCACCCCTGGATCAGTTGGCATGTTCACCAGTTACCTGACTGATACGGCGTTATTAAAAGTAGCCCAAGTGGTCGCCGTAGACCGTTTGGGCCTAGGCTATTCCAACTATGGGGTGACTGAGCGATCGGTAGAAACCCATGCCGCCTCCATTATGCCCATCATCGAGCGCCATGCAGCGCCACAAGTGGTGATTCTCGGCCATTCTTATGGGGGTCCTGTGGTAGCCCGTATGGCCATGGATTTTCCCGATCAGATCGACCACATGTTCATCGTTGCGGGCTCAGTCTGCCCCGAGTTAGAACCGAGAGAATGGTGGCGTCATCCCTTAGATTGGGCTTTGATACGCTGGATCATTCCACCCGCTTTGCGGGTCGCCAACCAGGAAATCATGGCCCTCTACGACGAGTTGATGCTGATGAAACCCCTTTGGACTCAAATCGACTGTGAGGTTGCGATTTTTCAAGGTACGGAGGACAAGTTGGTACCTGCTGGCAACGCGGACTTCGCCGCAGAGCAACTCACCCATCTGAATGAGCTTCAAGTGAATTTCGTAGAAGGAGGAGATCACTTTATTCTTTGGAGCAAGATGGATGACATCGTTGCGCAAATAGTAAAAAAATTGAATGCTGATTCGACGAGCATAGAGTGAGGATGATCCTGTGGGGAGTTATGCGTAGCTCTTTCCCTCAACTTCCCCTACTCAGCGCTAATTCATGTGGAGCATAGGTTTTAATTGGGGAAATACATGGCGGAGATACCTAACAGCAAAATAAAACCTTGTCCCACCTCTTCCCCATCGGTAACTACGTTCCACTCCCTCCCAAAGCTAACGCTGGGTTGTAGACTCAGTTTTTCTCCCAAATCAAAGGCATAGCCTCCTTCTAGGGTGGGCTGTAGCACCCAAATTCGACTGACGCCGCTGCGCTCAACAGGATTGCCAATTTCATCCCGCCAACGATTGGTGTTTCGCCAAAGGTCGGTCCGAATGCCGAGGAAGACCCCCGTCCCGGTAGGCTTGAAATAATAGCGATAGCCTAAACTGCCTCCCGGCCCACGCCCGATTTCTTCTTCTTGGACCCCAAAATCCTGATGGTCGAAGAAGTTGCCTCCTAAGCGGAGGTTCCATTCATGGTGTTCTCCGCTTAGCCAAGCGGCTCTGACCCCAGGGACTAACCCCGTAGGATAAGCTTGGAATTCTAGGCCGAAGCTCACTTGCGCTTCCACCAGGGCCGTGCCAAAGAGTAAGAAGGCGATGCTTAGAAGGTGATTTCTCATGTCCTAAGATACCTGATTCTTGGTATGGGACAATGGGTTGTCAGCTCTTCCACTTTCCGCAGGCCTGCGGAAAGTCAGTAGGAGTTAGCCCCCGTATTGGCGAGGGATTCTGCTGCTTGAGAAAAGTCATCGCCCCAGCAAACTTGGGGCATGAGCTTACCTAGGCTTCTGCTGTTTCTTGGGGCAAGAGTTTTACTATCATTTTCAACCATAGAACTATCAAAACCATTTTCCATGAAATCAACTGCTGTCAGTCCCATCCAGGTCCCTATTGATCTTCCTTTTGAAGTAGAAGATCTGCTGCAGCGTGCACCTTCCTACCATTGGTTTGAGCACCATCAAGAATTGCTAGAAGCTGCCTTAGGCCCCGAGAAGGGTGATACATTTGAGGTCGGCTTTGACTTGCCAGATGGCACACGGGTCATCGAGGCAGAAGTGATGCGAGTCCGCAATGGCGTGGCTGCTAACTATTTGGAACCATATATGCGTCGCCGAGATCCCCAATGTATGGTTATCAGCGATGACCTGCCAACAGACAAGACTCGCTATCGGGACCGTTTCGGGGAGGAGTTTGATGCCCTGAGGAGCGAGACCTTTGAATGGTTGGCCAAACAGCCACTGGCGGTATTTGCTTTTGAATCAGGTCGGGCAGGACTCGGAGGTGGGTCGCTGGTCATTGCTCCCCAGAATTGTGGGTTCTTTGCCTTTGGGTTAGCGCTACTTCAGGGGATCTGCCCATTGGATGAGTTAGATGAAAATTTCAAAGTAAGTTCCATCATCTACGTAGCACCTCCTTTTCGACATACCCATTTTGAAGGTAAGCAAGTGGTGGTTCACCACCGCAGCGAAGAGCGACACGAGATGTTTTCATATAACCTTTATCCTGGCCCTAGCGCTAAAAAAGGCATCTACGGGGTATTGATCGGTCAGGGTGAGAAAGAAGGCTGGGTTACCGCACATTGCGCCGCGGCTGAATGTATCAGCCCTTATGACAACAGAACCGTGTTCATGCACGAGGGGGCTAGCGGAGGTGGTAAAAGCGAAATGCTGCAATACATGCACCGCCAACCCGATGGCCGTATTCTTCTCGGGAAGAACCTGGAAAACGGGGTAGACCGTTTCCTGCGTTTGCCTCAAGGGTGTCAGTTAAGTCCTGTAACGGATGACATGGCTCTTTGCCACCCTGGTTTGGCTGGCCCAGCGGACAAACTGAAAATCATTGACGCAGAAGAGGCGTGGTTTGTGCGGGTAAATCACATCGACCGCTACGGAATCGACCCCCAGCTAGAGAGTTTAACGGTGCACAACCCCGATCCGCTGCTCTTTTTGAACATTGATGCCGAAGCCAACAGTACGGCACTCATCTGGGAGCACATCATGGATGCACCCGACAAGCCTTGCCCGAATCCTAGGGTGGTTTTGCCTAGACGTTCCGTCCCCAATGTAATTGAGGGCTCTGTAGCCGTAGACGTCCGCAGCTTTGGCGTTCGCACTCCGCCATGTAGCCGAGAAAACCCCACTTATGGCATCATTGGCCTGTTCCATCTACTGCCACCATCCCTGGCTTGGCTATGGCGCCTCGTTGCCCCTCGAGGTCACGGCAACCCCAGTATCGTGGACACGGGAGGAATGACCAGTGAAGGAGTTGGGTCCTACTGGCCCTTTGCCACGGGTAAGCGTAGCCGTCAAGCCAACCTCTTGCTAGAGCAGTTTGAAGCTTATCCCAACCAATGTTACACCTTGACTCCCAATCAGCACATTGGGATATGGAAAGTGGACTTCATGCCACAGTGGCTGATGCGTGAATACCTGACTCGGAGGGGAAGCACGGCTTTTACCCGGGATCAAGTAAATCCAGCCCGCTGTACCCTCTTGGGACATGAACTGAACCACATGGCGGTAGAGGGAGAACACATTCCCATTCGCTATCTCAAAGTCTACATGCAGAAAGAGGTAGGAGAAGACGGCTATGACGCAGGAGCTGCCATTTTCCAGGAGTTTTTTGATCAACAACTGGCCAATTACCGCTTGGAAGAAATGACGCCCCTGGGACGACAAATCATCCAGTGCTGCTTGGACCGTGGATCGGTAGCAGATTATGAAGGCCTGATTCCTTCTTCCTTGATCGTTTAATTCTGGGTGTCCATAGGCAGTGTTTCTTACCCCCCGATCAATTTGGTCGAGGGGTATTTTTCTTACTCTGACACAAAGCCTGCTGGGTAAAGCCGGACGATTTAGAACCTAGGTCTTGCTACAATTTCGTCAGCAACTTTTCATGCGAGATAGTACCGTTTTGCTGCCTAAGCGTTTCCTCGCAGCGCAGCAGGAATTTTCAAGGGAGCCTTTTTTTGGGGGGGAAATGTTTGGCGATTAAAGTAGATGGCCTCCCCTTGGTCCTAATGCTTCGTGAATCCACTTGGGTCAGGGAAATTTTGTTTAGCTTCGGGGATCAACTAAGCTGCTACCTACTCATGAAAAAGATTTTCTTACTCATCATACTACCTATTACCCTCATAGGCGCCTGCCTTGCTCCTAATAAAGAAGGTTCCAACAAGGCCGAAATAACCAGCGTAAGTATCGAAGATCGCCTTGCCAAATACACCCCTTTTCGGCTAGAAGCTGACCTTTCTCATCTCAGCGATCCACAAAAGCAGGTGCTAACTAAGCTGATTGAAGCGGCAAAGATCATGGACCGACTATTTTGGTACGAAGCTTATGGCCCCAACTGGGAGAGCTTCCTGCAAGAGCTTCCCAATGATGCCTATCGGCAATTTGCGCAGATCAATTACGGTCCCTATGATCGCCTAGACGGCAATGCACCCTTCGTCACTGGAGTTGAGCCTAAGCCCGCCGGGGCTAACTTTTATCCGACGGATATGAGTAAGGAGGAGTTTGAGACAGCAGAGTTAGCCAAAAAGAGTGATCTCTACACTTTTGTCAGAAGAAACGAAGCGGGGGAATTAACTACCCTCCCTTACTATGAAGCTTTCGCAGAAGAAGTGTCACAAGCTTCTAAGCTTCTGCTGGAAGCCGCTGAGTTAGCCGAAAACACCAGTTTCAAACGCTATCTCACCTTGCGAGCAGCGGCGCTGATAAACGACAGCTATCAGCCGAGTGACCTAGCCTGGATGGATGTAAAAGACAATGCCTTGGACCTAGTCATTGGCCCGATAGAAACGTATGAAGACCAGCTTTTTGGCTATAAGGCCGCCCACGAAGCCTACGTCCTCATCAAAGATCAAGCTTGGAGCCAGCGTCTAACCAAATACGCCCAATTCTTGCCCGAATTGCAAGAAAATCTCCCGGTAGATGATCCATTTAAACAAGAAAAGCCAGGTACCGATGCTGACCTCAATGCCTATGATGTGGTTTATTACGCAGGGGATTGTAATGCAGGGTCAAAAACGATAGCCATCAATCTCCCCAATGACGAGGAAGTTCAGCTAGAAAAAGGAACCCGCCGCCTGCAACTCAAAAATGCCATGCAGGCGAAGTTCGATAAAATCTTGCTGCCTATTTCAGCGCAACTCATCGATGAGTCTCAGCGCAGCTACATCACTTTTGATGCCTTCTTTGCCAACACCATGTTTCATGAAGTGGCTCATGGACTAGGTATCAAAAATGTGATTGGCCAAGAGATGACGGTGCGCGAGGCCCTCAAAGAAAATGCCTCGGCCATTGAAGAAGGAAAGGCTGATATTCTTGGATTGTACATGATTCAGCAACTACATGAAAAAGGGGAAGTCGAAGGAGACTTAATGAACTATTATGTGACCTTCATGGCCGGCATCTTTCGATCTGTCCGCTTTGGTGCGAGCAGCGCCCATGGCAAGGCCAACATGATACGTTTTAACTTTTTTCAGGAAGTGGGAGCTTTCGTCAAGGACGAAGCAAAGGGAACCTATCGCATTGATGTGCCTAAGTTTGAGGCAGCGGTGAAATCTCTATCTAAGCAGATTCTGACCCTTCAAGGAGAGGGGGATTATGCAAAAGCCCAAAGACTGGTCCAGGAAAAAGCTGTGATCCAAGCGGATTTGCAAGCAGATTTAGATCGTTTGGCCCAAGCTGGCATTCCGGTCGACATCATTTTTGAACAAGGACCTTCCGTTTTGAACCTAGAGTAAAAACATTTTTTCGTCAACCTGTACCAAACACCCTCATGCGCCTATCGCAATTACTGGGCATCACCCTTCGCCAAGCCAAAGACAGTGACCTCATCTCTCATGAACTCCTGCTGAGGGGGGGCTACATCCGGCAGATCTCGACGGGCATCTATGCCTATCTCCATTTGGCTCAACGCAGCCTGAAAAAAATTGAGCAGATTTTACGTGAAGAAATTGACCGCATTGGAGGGGTGGAGATCAACATGCCGGTGGCCCATCCTGCTGATATCTGGCGGCAAAGTGGTCGGTATGATGCCATTGACGGTTCTATGGTACGTTTTCAGGACCGGGCTGGGCGTGACATGGTCTTGGGGATGACCCATGAAGAAATTGTGGCCTTCATCGTGAACCATGAGATCTCTTCCTACAAGCAGCTACCCAAATTGGTCTACCAGATTCAGACCAAGTTTCGCGATGAACTTAGACCTCGGGGAGGATTGATCCGCACCCGCGAATTTGTCATGAAGGATTCCTATTCACTCGACACCTCCTGGGAAGGATTGCAGATTCAGTATGAAGCGCACTATGATGCCTATTTCCGAATAGGAGCCCGGGTGGGACTGCCATTGTTGGCGGTGAAGAGCGACGTAGGCATGATGGGAGGACGCATGGCTCATGAGTTCATGTACCTGAGTCCGATGGGAGAAGATACCATCTTTTTGACCGAAGACCATTCCTATGTGGCAAATAAAGAGGTGGCAACTTTTCGCAAACAGGCCAGAGAAGAAGCCCCTGAGGCGCTAGAAAAAATTCATACTCCGGCCGTGACCAGTATCGAGGCACTATCTGAGTTCTTAGCAGTTCCTGCTGATCATATTGCCAAGTCAGTTGCCTACATGGCCACCATGCCTGGGGATGTGTTGTTGTTGGTCATGGTGATGGTTCCAGGCGATCTAGAGGTGAGTGAGATCAAGGTGCAAAACTTGTTAGGTGCGGTATCTCTGCGTGCTGCCACGAGCGAGGAGCTCCAAGGGGTAGGAGCAGTGCCTGGTTACATGTCTCCCGTGGGATTGACTACCAAGGAAGTCATGATCTTGGCAGATGAGCTGATTCAAACAGCTTGCAATTGGGTGGTTGGAGCTAATGAGGAAGACCATCACCTCCGAAATGCACGCTATGGACGTGACTTTGAGGCTCATCGAGTAGGAGACTTGGTTGCGGCCTTTGATGGCGCATCTGCTCCAGATGGCAGTGGGCCGCTCCGGGCCGTGCGAGGCATTGAGGTAGGAAACATTTTTCAATTAGGAACCAAATATTCCATGGCCATGGGGGCTACTTTCATGGATGTAAATGGAAAACCAGAGCCCATCATCATGGGATCCTATGGCATCGGAGTAGGACGCCTTTTGGCCTGTTTGGCGGAGGAACACCACGATGAACATGGCTTACAATGGCCCATTTCGGTAGCTCCCTACCAAGTTAACCTCGTCTTGTTGCCAGATAACCAAGAGGCCACTGATTTAGCTGAGCAGATTTACGCGGATCTCTTGGCTGCGGGCATCGAAGTGCTCTTTGATGACCGAGATAAGAAGACGGCTGGACCTGGGGTTAAGTTTAAAGATGCGGACTTACGGGGAATGCCATTGAGGTTGACGGTCTCTGGCCGCTCCCTAAAGTCAGGCGGGGTAGAATTTAAACCCAGAAAGGGTGGCGAATCGGAAATCGTGACTCCGGGAGCAGTATTGGATCATACCCTGACTTTTCTTAAGCGTTTGTGGGGAGAAATGAACGAACAGGTGGCAAAATCTCCTACTTGGACCGCTGAGGCCGGCTCATAACTTTTGGGGACACACTCCTAACCGTTGAGGAACCGATTTATAGACCTCTCCACCTGGGGGGTAGATTCTTGGATTTTTTGGCTTAAATTCATTAAGCTTTTTTGATTATCCAAGGAACTCTTACCCCCAAGTCATCTAATCATGACGGTTCAATCTAACTCTGCCCGCAAGCAGCTCCACCTTCACCTTCCGCTCGCTGACTATCTTACAGAGGCTAGCCTAATGGCTCCTTCAGGAGAAAAATTACCTCTTGAAATGAGGGCGCATGACGCTCAACATTACTTGTTGAGGTGGCAACCAGACCTGCCCGCCGGATTATACCATCTTAAGGTACGTAGCCAGTCCGGTGAGTCTTTGACCCAGGCTTTGCGTATTAGTTAGTCAGAAAGATGGTAATACGATCCAAGATCGAGGGGTATTTGCATCATAATAGCAAATAGCCCTTGATTTTTTATAAATTGGAAGGAATACATATTTGACTCGTAGGGATTACTTCCAATGAACAAAGCTTCGCTCCTCGCCACTCTTTTTCTCCTATGTTCCATTTTGTTTTTTGCCTGTGGGCCCCATGCAAGACCTGAGATTCGCTTGCTGGTGTTTAGTAAAACGGAGGGCTATAGACATGCCTCCATTCCTGCTGGAGTCGAAACCCTTGAGCGTTTGGCCCAGGGTAAAGGCTGGAAAATCGACCATACGGAGGATGCCGCTTCTTTCAACGAAGAAAATCTCGCTCGCTACTCTGCCGTAATCTTCCTGAGTACTACGGCGAATGTACTGGACCGCTTCCAGCAATCCGATTTTGAACGCTATATCCAAGGGGGCGGGGGATTCGTAGGTATTCATGCCGCAGCAGACACAGAATATGGCTGGCCTTGGTACGGGCGACTGGTAGGAGCATATTTTGAGGGGCATCCCAATAACCCCAACGTACGGACGGCTACCATGCGTATTCTTGATACGCAGCACAGCAGTACAGCCTTTTTGGCAGGGCGTAGTACCTGGGAGTGGACGGATGAGTTTTATAACTTCAAAGATATCTACCACGGTCCCGACGATGGGATAATCCCTCTGATTGAAGTAAACGAATCGACCTACGAGGGGGGGACCAATGGGGATTTTCATCCCATGACTTGGTATCATGCCTATGACGGTGGCCGAGCTTGGTATACCAATTTTGGCCATACCTCAGAAGCTTTTCAGGATGAAGACTTTCAAGAGTTACTGGTAGGGGGGATAAACTACGCCGTTGGAGAAAACCTGGAATTGGATCCAGCCAAGATGAAAACTCAGAGGGTCCCCGATCCACGCCGCTTTCAAGTGGAAGTGTTGGATAGCTATCTGAATGAGCCTACTGAACTGGAAATACTGCCTGATCACGGAGTCTTATTTGCTCAGCGCCGTGGAGAACTTATGCTGTATGACCCTGAGCAGAAGAGTAGTAAGCAAGTCGGTTTCGTACCAGTTTGGACTAAGTTTGAAGACGGTCTGGCCGGCTTAGCCCTTGACCCCAATTTTGAAAACAACCACTACCTATATTTGTACTATGCGCCCGATGACTCTACGCCCCGGTTTGTGCTCTCTCGCTTCGAGTTTAGAGATGATACCCTAATCAATGAGAGCGAAAAGCGGATTCTTGAAGTCCCGGTCCAGCGCGATACCTGTTGTCATACAGGGGGAAGCATAGAGTGGGGGCCAGATGGCTTGTTGTACCTAAGTACTGGCGATGACACCAATCCCTTCGAGACAGCCTATGCTCCCATCGACGAACGCCCAGGGAAGGAGCCATGGGATGCTCAGCGCTCATCAGCTAACCCTAGCGATTTGCGCGGGAAAATCCTTCGACTGAAGATTCATCCAGATGCGAGCTATAGCATCCCTGAAGGGAACTTATTTGCCAAAGATGGATCAGAAGGAAGACCCGAAATTTATGTAATGGGCTGCCGGAACCCCTACCGTATATCTATTGACTCAGAAACCGGATATCTATATTGGGGAGACGTAGGCCCTGATGGGAGAAAAGATGGCCCTCGAGGGCCAAGGGGTTATGATGAGATCAACCAAGCACGTAAGCCCGGATTTTTTGGTTGGCCTTACTTTATTGGGAACAACTACCCCTATCATGATGTGGATTTTGAGACGAAGGCCATTAAAGCAAGTTTCAATCCCCTGCAGCCGCTGAATGACACCCGCTACAATACCGGAACCCAAAAGCTTCCTGCTGCCCAGCCCGCCTTTATCTGGTATCCCTACGCCCAATCTCCCGATTTTGAAGAGCTCGCCAGCGGGGGACGAAATGCCATGGCGGGCCCTGTCTACCACCATGAGGATTTTGAAGGAAAGGCCTCTCAATTCCCGGCCTATTTCGACGATAAACTTTTTATTTATGACTTCATGAGAGACTGGGTACTGGTCGTCAACATGAACGCTGAAGGTGATTTGGAGACCCTTGAGCCCTTCTTAGATACCGAATACCTGAAGCTCTCTAGTCCCATGGACATGGCTTTTGGACCAGATGGAGCTTTGTACATCATCGAGTACGGAACCAAGTGGTTTCACCAGAATGAAGACGCTAGATTAATTAAAATCGCCTACAGCGACGACAACCTCGCTCCCCGGGCCATTGCGCGGGCAGATGTCCAAGTTGGAGCAGCTCCTTTGAAGGTGAATTTTTCTGGTGAAGAGTCTTTTGACATCGATGCCGGAGAAGAGTTGAGTTACGAGTGGCGGTTTCCCCATGAAAGCCGAGGAACTGGGGTAAATACAAGTTTTACCTTTCAAGAACCAGGGATTTATCCAGTAGCCCTGACGGTGACTGACGAAGCGGGACATGAAGCGGAGGCAAACCTTGAAATCAGAGTAGGCAATGCCCCACCCGAGCTGAGTATTGACGTGACTGGGAACCAAGATTTTTTCTGGGCCGAACGAGCTATTAGCTATCAAATCCAAGTCCAAGACACGGAAGATGGCAGCCTCAAGGACGGTGATATCGATCCAAAGGCAGTGTCGGTGAGCTGGGATTTTGGGGTAAGTGAATACGACCCTGTTGAGGGAGCAATAGGACATGCCGCCCAGTTAGCTGCTTCGACGACTTTAGGAGGCGAAGCCTTGATCAAGACCAATGGCTGTATTGCTTGCCATGGGATGGAGAAAAAAATAATTGGACCAGGCTACCTAGAGGTCGCCGAGAAATATCATGGGCAACGAAATGCCCAGGAGTACCTAACCAACAAGATCCTCAATGGAGGAAGTGGCGTCTGGGGGGCTCAGGCTATGCCTGCCATGCCCCAGCTAAAGCGCAGCCAGGCCGCTAAAATCGCAGATTTTATCTTGTCTATGGGGGAACAGGGGTCTACACCTCGCTTGTCTACCAATGGAACACTCCGGGCGGATCAGCACGAGGGCCTAGGAGAGGGCAGCGCCTACACCCTGAGAGCGAGTTACTTGGACCAAGGGGGGCCTGTGGTAGGTCCGCTCAGCAATTACGGTAGCCTCGTGTTGCGTTCCCCTAAGTTGGAACTGGAGCAGTACACGGACGAAACTGCCTCTCATCGCGTTCGAATGGTGGACAACAGCCAGCTAGGCTTTTTAGAGCTGCCTCCAGCGGGCTATGCCGGATTGGTTCCAGTAGACCTGACAGAGGTGGTAGGTATTGAACTGCGCTATCAATCAGTTCAAGGGGGGCAATTGCAATTAAGGCTAGACCGACCAGACGGTCCTGTGCTTGCGAACTTGGATTTGGATGATACCCAAGCCAAATACGGCCTTGTGCGAGCAAATATCTCCTCACAATCTGGCCGCCATCGCATTTTCATATCCTATCTTCCAGACGAAGCCAGCGGAGGCGTCCCACTGAAGCTAGATTGGCTGTACCTGGAGCCCAGTCTTTAAACCAAAGCTTTAAGAGCTATTAATATTTCTAACTCTACCATATCATGACCCACCCTCGCAGAAAATTTATTAAGCGTGCTGCTGGCGCCGGAGCCGGCATGATCCTGCTGCCAGGCTTCATGAGCAGTTGCACTTCTTCTGAAAGCAAGTCTACCGATGCGGCATCTGATGGAGACAGCGCGACTAGTTCAACCAAGAGCCTATTCTTTGACATTTCATTGGCTCAGTGGTCTTTACACAAAGCCATTCAGTCTGGGGAAATGGACCCCCAAGCTTTTCCTCAAGTTGCTCGCGAGCAGTTCGACATTGGGGGAGTAGAGTATGTGAATCAGCTTTTCATGGACAAAGCCACCGATACCGAATGGCTAACTCAACTAAATCAGCGAGCCAGTGACCATGGAGTTGAAAACCTCTTGATCATGTGTGATCACGAGGGGAATTTGGGGGATACGGATGATACCCGCCGGATGCAGGCCGTGGAAAATCACTACAAGTGGATCGATGCGGCAAAATTCTTGGGTTGTCATTCTATCCGGGTGAATGCCGCTGGACAAGGTACCCGTGATGAAGTAGCCAATGCAGCGGTGGATGGCCTGGGCCGTCTTTCGGAGTACGGAGCACAGGCTGGCATCAACGTTATCGTAGAGAATCATGGAGGCTATTCTTCTGATGCTGAATGGTTAGGGGGAGTAATTGGGCAAGTGGCCATGGAGAATTGTGGCACCTTACCTGACTTTGGCAACTTTTGTATCAAAAAAGAGGAAGGGAACTGTGTAGAAGCTTACGACATCTATGATGGAACGACTGAGTTGATGAAGTATGCAAAAGGTGTCAGTGCCAAAAGCCACAACTTTACGGCAGATGGAAACGAGCGAGACAAAGATTACCTGAGACTGATGCGAATTGTCAAAGAGGCCGGCTACACAGGTTTTGTAGGAGTGGAGTATGAAGGCAGTGAACTCAGCGAGTTTGATGGCATCATGGCCACTAAAAACCTGCTGCTCAAGGTCGGAGAGCAGCTGAGCTAGGTTTTCCTGATATCTATATCCCTTTTACATCTACATGCTCTCGGTAGCCCTCGCGTTACCGAGAGCATGATTTTATTCCACTAGTGCCAGCAAAGGATGTCTCAGGCCGCGCCACTCAATGAGATCGCAGCGAAGAGAGCCAATCATCAACTCAGATTCAATCCGGAGAGGTATTTTGTTGGCATCGTCAGAGATCCAAAACTGGATTTTACTACCATCTGTAATCAAGCCCGCCTCCTCAATCAATAGGTCAAACTTTAGGGCCTGGAAGCGATGGTTACCAATCTTGATGCTTTCTCGATTTAGCATCTTTGCTTCTAGATCAAAAGTCTTGCGGTCTAAGAAATTTCGCAGGGAAATGCGGTCTCCTACTTTTAGTGTTTGATGGTCATACTTGGCCCGGGCATAAAAGAAGGCAGAAAGGACGTCTTGTATATCTTCTGGCACCTCATAGGTTTGTTTGCCACGTCCTGGGTCATAGTAATAAGCCTTGCCTGATTGTTGGGCGAAAAGCACCTTTTGGTACATTGAAAACCCCCCTTCTTGGATGTGGCGCTCAAACTTACGTGGCGTTAGGCTTTCTTGGTCAATCCAACTCTCATAGCGGTCTCGTACCTTGAAGACCAAATCCCAGGTAGAATTGGACCAGCCCTTACCTAACACATGGTAACATGGATGCCCACCTTGGTATACCGTATCTTCCGCAATCTGTAGGGAAGCATATCCCGCGTTAATGATTCCATAGTGAAGCCTAAATTTTAGGAATTCACCTCGTTGGAAAGTTCCATTTTCCAAACGGTGGCTCTTGAAAGCCAGCATCAGAACGGGAATCAGTAGCCAGAGATAGGCCTTGGTCCAGGTTTTCATGCTTAAAGTAGATTTCGAGACCTAGAGAAAAAGCGCCTAACAATCAGATGATCTTGGTCTAACCATTTGAGTGTGAGGGGCCTTTTCTCTTATGGTAAGCAGACATAGGAAAAACGGTAATCGGGGTACGGAAGTACGGGGTAGGTGGCTGTATTCATCCATCCTCATGTTCATAGCCCGTACCGCCATACCCCGATTTTTTTGTCCAAGACTTAATTGTTCAGTATCCATTTCATAAACGCTGCCCCACCCTACTGTGTTGGGCAGAATTAGCAAGCGTGTATAACAATGAGCAAACAACCCTGTTGGAAATAGC
This sequence comes from uncultured Bacteroidia bacterium, assembly GCA_964521065.1. Lineage (GTDB taxonomy): Bacteria > Bacteroidota > Bacteroidia > J057 > J057 > CAYVAP01. The sequence goes on from CAZFPQ010000078.1 coordinate 20,172, forward strand.
CTATTAAGGTCTGACCAATACCTTTTGCGTATACTCTTTACCGGCTTGTCTTACTCGAACTACATAAACTCCTCTTGAGAAAGCATATTTCAGCTGGGTGCTGTTGCCCTCAAAGCTCCCTGCCAAAATCCGCTGCCCTTGCAAAGTCCATACTTCATAGTCGGTGATGCCCCGCTCACTCACTTCTATGTTGAGTTTTTCATGAGCTAGAAACACCTTTACTTCCCAATGGGGAATGGTTAGAACACTTACCGTGCCTGAACAATCAATTTCCGAGGGTGGGTTGTTCAGGTTGGTCGCTTGGGCCTGGCTAAGGCTATTATCCTTCCACAAGACCATACGGTCTATGCCGTGGAAGGAAGAGCGAGCATTGATTTCGATGTCATAAATACCTGGTTCATCAAAGCGAGCGTAGATGTTGTGTGAGTCGTTGTCGCTGGTCCTTCCTCCCCAACTCCAGCCCGTCACGGAGCCGTTGTAGATCTTGAAAAAACCATCACCAGAAGAGCCTGCTGGGCAGTCGTTACTTTGGGTACATTGAGGGCGAGGGTGAACGATGCTTCCATTGGGTTTTTGTCCGTAGAAGTCATCGGCTTCAATTTTAAGCCAGGTATCATTGTGCTCCGTGCTATTGGTGCCAAACAGCACCGCTACCCGCCACTGAAATCGGTAGGTGCCTGCCTCTGAAATATAGACTCGGTAGACCACCTTTCCGTTACCGCGCTGGTTGAAAAACTGGTTCCCCGTCCAAACGATATACTCTCCGCCGCTGGCCCCCGAACGATCGTCATCGATGTTCCAGCTTTGGGTCAAATTCCCGGTTTCCATTTCAATAACCAAGAGGCCATTTTCCATCACATACACACATTCTCCATTAGGATTGGGGTCAGGCTCATTCCCAACTTCATCGTTTGCGGGGTCTCCAGCTACAGAATCGGTACTGCTCAACCAGATCACCCAATCTTGTCCCGGATCAGAGGGGGGGGTACCAAGGTCTACCCTACCTGTGTCATTTACCGTGGCAATACTCCCCATTTGCAAAGCACCACCTTGGCGTGGATTGAACCAGCGCACTTGATAACTTGCTTGAACATCCGCGTTGATTTGAAGCAAGGTGCTGCCTCCATCTGGGAGGTATAGGAGATAGTGTGGGCGACTGTCGTCGGTCTTACCCGCGAGGCAAAACCCATCATCCACCAATCCATCGGCATTTTGCATGTTCCAAAAAGGGAGTTGGTTTTCTTTGAAAAAAGTCAGAGCGAGGTCGCAAAGCTCCCAAAAGTTTTCCCGACTGGCGTAGTCTTCCAGGTTTTGATCAGATCCACCGGTATAGACCTCTAGCCCTGCTCCTCCTACCATGAGCCCCCCCCATAGCAAGGTCTTACGCTCAAAGTCATGCAAATCATTGGGGCCATTGTCGGCGGGTACTCCCTGATTGGCGGGCCCTTGCTCATCACAGGCTACTACCCAAGGATGACCTGCATCAGTAGAGCGGTCGATCCATTCGCGCATGATTTCATAAAAGGTTCCTTCACTTGGAGGACTGATTTGCAGCGAGGCTCCGGTTAGGTTGGGGTCTCCCAGAAAAGGAGCGTACTTTCCTTCCTTCGCTCCGGGAAAAGTATGAAATACCCGGTGTTGTTGATAGGGATCCTGGTCTGCAAAATAGTTCAGCGCTGCATCAATCTGACTGGTATTGAGGGAGATCTCTTCTGAGATATTCCAATTTAGCGCCAGGTGATGTCCAAAGCGAGCAATCATTTCCCGGTAGTAGAGCTTTCGATCCTCGCCCAGATTTCCTCCATCATGGTCTTGGTCGTTTTCGGTCTCTGAAAGTTTAAAATGGAGATAAAGCCCCTGTTGCTCGGCGTGATCTAAGACGATCTCCCATTGATCAAGCTTGGAGCAGTCAAAGTGCTCAAAAGTGTTGCGGCGAGTATAGGGGTATACACGGTCATCGTCGCCATTGCGGCTGTACAACAACATGGAGACAGCATTGAGGCCCTGATTGGCCAGATAATTTACCGCTCCAATGATGCTTTGGCCCTTGGAGCCCTGCCAGGTAGGGTCTCCATTCTGCCAATGCTGGAGATGAGGCCCAAAAGCGTGAATACTCCCCTTGTTACCTTGTGTGGGAGTATTGTCAAAGTCTTCATAGGCAAGGAAGTTTTCAGGAGAATCGGGACCCGCCTTTAGGAAATACTCTCCGGTTTCGGCAAACTGGAGGTATCGCTTACCCACGTAGCGTAGTTGACCCTTGGCTCGAAAATCACGACCAGTTTTATCCGTAGGCCCGACCGAAAAGCTGCCATTTTGGCCATCTAATGGAGCTAGTGCCTGCCCAGCACTGGCAGCGGTATTGACGGCCACCCCTCTGCCTAGCCTGAAGGAAACACTATAATTCCAAACCCCCTCGGCATCTGGCCTAAAATGCACCCGCCAGACATTGCCCGAATCAGCACTGGTCTCGGCGGCATCTCCGTCAGCGGCAAAATAACCTGGAACCACAAACTGTCGATTGCCTTGGGTAAAGGTTACATTCAGTCGGTAGTCCAGAAAGGGATTGGGGCCTAAACTCTCTTCCGTGTAGGCGGGGCCGTCAAAAGACAAGGTGATTTTGTGCCACTTTTTTAGTTCTCCCGCCATGCTCACCAGTCCAGTTCCGGGATTGCTGGGGGGCGTAATGGGTACTGCGGCAGGATCCGCTACCACGATGTTTCGAATAAAGTCGGGACTAGCAGTTCCTGAAGCGGCAGCTCCCGTGTAGGCCACTGCCCTTAGCTCGTAATTGCCTGGGGGAGGCGTGAAGGGATTGTAGTTTCCATTGTTGTCTCCCCACATGGCATATGGAGCAGTATTTTCGGTTTGGTTGACATTGCCATTGAGCCAAAAACGCACACTGCCTACCGTGCCTGAGACGTCGGCCCTTGCGTTGATGGATGGCAACTGGTCGGTAAATATGGTGTCACCCTCATTGATAATGCCCAGGGCTTGATTGCTGGTCGGATCAATTAAGGTCAGGCTGGTGATACTTTGGCCATACGTGAGGCTACTAGCAAATATGAACAGCAGCAGGCTGCGTAGAAGGGTGTAGTCCATGTTGTGGGAGTTATGATTTAGGGAGTGTTATCAACATGAATAAGCTTAGCCAATTTTTCGGGTTTCGAGTAGTTCTGTGGGTTAAAGTTTTAACTCTATCTTTCAATTTATTCACTCAAAACTGATTAGGCTGGGTCTGGCTACATCCTGTGATCGGCATGAGAAAAGCGGCAAACTCAATTCCTTGAGCCTGCCGCTAGCTTTTATCCCATTTCTGAAAACACTTATGGGAGGTGAGAAGAAAAATGGTAGTCGGGGGTACGGAGGTACGGGCTATGTGGTGGCAACTAGCATTCTTACAAGCATAGCTCCCCATAGACTAGACCCCGAATTCTTCTGTCCCTTTGCTTTAATACCCTCCGTATCCGCCAGAGATATAGTTCTCTAATTCCCGGATTTTACTTTCCTTTTCGGAAATCAGGCTTTTCACCACATCTCTGATGGTTATCATGCCAATGACCTGGCCATCCTGGACGACGGGAAGGTGACGGATGTGTTTGTTGCTCATCAAGAACATGCAATCCTCTAAGGTCTTATCAGGGTGAATGAAAAATACCCGCTTGGTCATGAGCTCTCTGAGGGGCAACTCTTCACAGGCAGTACCCGTGATATTGCCTCTTCGAGCGTAATCTCTTTCAGAAAAAATTCCTACCAGCATTTCGCGATCCATAATGAGCACGGCTCCGATGTTTCGGTCAGCCATTAAATGCAATGCGTCCATCACAGTGTGATCTGGACCGAGGGCATAAAGAGCATTGTGTTGATCGCCTTTGGCACGCAACAGTTGTTTAACGGTTAACATAGAAGTCAGTATAGTAAGTAGTTAGTAATCCAATAACAATGCCTACCTTCTCTAAGCCCTTGCCAAATTTGGCTCAAAGAATAGCGGAAGGTCAAAATTTTTATGATAGGTAATAAATTAGGGAATTATTCTTTGGCGATCAAGCCTTTTTAAGCAGGAACTATTCAACAAAATGACTAAAATGATGAACAAAAAAGAAAGGGACAGGCTGGAGCCTATCCCTCTGAATGAACCAAACTACTACTACTATTACTTTAAATCTCTTTTTCTCTAATCAGTTCCAATTTGCTTTACACTATTTTATTACGAAAAGCAATGAGAATAGTTGTTTTTGGGCTAAAGATTTACTAAAGAAACTTGAATCGCTGCGTAAGTACTTCTTTATCAGTCGATAATATCTGTATAGGCTTGGGGGAATAGTCGCAAAAGTCGCCTGTCTACATCAAAAACCGTCACTTTTCCATCTCTATTTTCGTCCAATCCCTTGTTTTGGCGGTAAGCCAAGGCCGGGCGTGCGTAGAGGGTATAGCAAGGTCCTTTGTTTCGTGCTTTGGGAAATAGGACGGCTAGGTAGAAGTCCGTAAGGCTTTGATAGCGTCCATAGCGGTGCTTTACCTGATCAAAGTATTCTTCTACTGGCTTCATCTGTTCTATGGCATTCATCTGGGATATTTCTTCTAGATCATAGCCTAGTTCTGCTGCCGTAAAGGTCATGAATTGGATCAGGCCTGTGGCTCCACTGCCCCGATGGTTGCGAATAGCTGGGTTGAACCCAGATTCTGCATAGATCACCGCCATGATCCAAGAGGGCGGGACCTTTAGAGCTGCTGCACTGCTCTTTACCCTGACGGCGAATTCAGCCGTATCGCCTACCCACGTAGCCGCCTCTTCCAGCAAATACAGACTGTGCTTCTCTGGGACTTTGGTGGCTGCGTGTTGATCCTCAACTGTTGTTAGATGGCCTAACCAAAATCCACTAGAAACACAGGCCAGAATGAGCAAAATCAATCGTAACCAGCGAGGGTCTGGGGTCTTTAGCCTAATGACTAAGTACCTCACCCCCGGCCGAATGGGCGGGTAATGCATATGAGAAAGGTTTAGATGTTGAGATACCGAAAATAAAAGCAGAAAAAGCAGGGCCTTTTCTCTTTTAATCCAATCTACGGAAGTATCCTGGACACGGACAATACCTAGGACCTGTAATCAGGTCTGGTCTCCCTTTGACAACTGATAGTCAGACGATAAAATTATCGACATTTTATGCCACAAATGAAGCGAAGACGGTGGATAAGTTTTTTCCCCAGCCAAGGAATTGATTATCATTGCATGGAAGAATCACACAACCATTTACACCTGTCATTTATTTAAAAGTCGAAAAACCAATGTTCCAAACCATGAAGTTGGTGGGCGCCCTGCTCACCTTGATGATCTTGCCTACCCTATTTTTTGCGCAGGCAACTGAAGAAACAACAGAAACCGTTGAACTAGGCGCTGAAATGGCCGAGCTAGAAGCCTATATTCGCTTGGTAGACAGCGTTGAGAAAGCCATGGAATACCTATACGCTGGCGAGATGGTGCAATTGGGCAACGGTATTGCTACCCTGGTTATTCCTCAAGGCTATAAGTACCTGAACGTAGAGCAAAGCAGTTACACCCTGACTGAGCTTTGGGGCAATCCTGGTGACGGCGGAACTTTAGGGATGATCCTAAAAGATTCAGCTGGAGTCCTTGATGACGATGCCTATGTCATCAATATCACTTATGATGAAATGGGCTATGTGGATGACGAAGACGCTGAAGATCTGGATTATGATGAGCTGTTGGAAACCATGCAAGAAGAGGCAGAAGCTTCCAATCAAGAACGGGCGGAGATGGGCTTTCCTACCGTAGAACTGATCGGTTGGGCTGCTGAACCTTACTACGATCAAGGAGAAAAGAAACTGCACTGGGCCAAGGAGTTGGCCTTCGAAGGAGAGGAAAGCCACACCTTGAATTACAATGTTCGGGTTCTAGGTCGAAAAGGCGTACTACAAATGAATTTCATTGCAGACATTGAGCAATTGGCCGAAGTCAGTGATGGGATTCCCAGCATCATGCCCGCCGTAAACTTCAATGATGGCATGCGTTACCGGGACTTCAACCCAGACCTAGACAAAGTAGCCGCGGTAGGAATAGGAGGCTTGATCGCGGGTAAGGTGCTGGCCAAGACTGGATTCTTAGCCATTCTGGCAAAATTTGGCAAATTCATCATCATCGCCATTGTAGGATTCTTTGCCATGCTCCGCAAGCG
>CAZFPQ010000079.1:0-26327 GCA_964521065.1 uncultured Bacteroidia bacterium
CTCGAACCAAGGACCTATTGATTAACAGTCAACCGCTCTAACCAACTGAGCTAAGGAGGAATGTATGTCAGAATCAAAAACTAAGCTCAATAAAAAGCATTTTTAATGTGCCGCTTTTGATTTGGATGACAAAAGTGAGAAAAAAGATCATTTGGCGCAAGAGCGCCTTTCAATTTTTTTCAAAATATTTCTAATAAGTTTTGGCCAGCCCTATCCTTTCAGACAGGACTGGCACCAAACTTCACTTGTTATTCATTTTTCACCTTCAGTAGGCCATGTCGTACCTGGCTCAGAGGGCTCTCAACGCTTACGATAAACAGCCCCGATTCTAGTGAGGCAATATCCAGGATCATCGTTTCCTGCCCAGATACCCAAGTTGATTGCTCTGCGACCCTCTCTCCTAAAAGGTTGTAAACCTCCACATGATGTAGACCGGTTGGTAGGCCGGCTATGTCTACCCTTTTGAAAGCTGGATTGGGATATAGTGTTAGGCTAAAACTTAACTCAGGCAAGTCAATAGAAGTGGTTTCCTCTAACAATACTTCTTCACCTAGGATCACCTCTAGTCCTTCGGGAATGGGCTTGCGTACTCGAAGGTAATCCAGATAAATCGTGGCATTGATGAAGGAAGACACAATGAAGTGAAAGCCCGTCATCTGAGTTCTATCCACTTGAAAGGTATCTACGTTTAAGCTGGAATCATTTATGTTTTCGAAACGCGTGAGGGTCAGCTGCTGATCTAGGATTTCAGCCATCAGTCGCCCATCTCTGGCTTCACGACGAGGAAATCTAATCAGGGGATAGCTTTGGCTGATGGAGCGGCCATTGTCCGTGGTATCTTCGTTCCATGCCACCTGATTTAAGGTGTCGAACCCAAAGCCCGATTGTCGGAAAATGATCCGTTCTAAAACCGTATCGGCAGAGCTAAAGCCAAAGCCATTGGAGTTGCTCACCTCGGCCTTGAACTCAAAAATGGCCTTTTCACGAAAGGATTGTTTGGTTCTCAGAAACTTGAACCTAGGCCCAGGATTCATGCCATTACTGGCGTACTCAAGGACACCGTCCACCACCCCTAGAATGGCATAGCCCCCGATGGGTTCCCAACGGTTTTCATCTACCGCTCCCGAAGAAAAGTCATCAAAAAAATCAAATACGGCTTGTCCATCCGCTACCGAGCTAGCCGTATCATTTCCGTAATATAAGCGAAGTGTCAGGGTGTCTGAAGGAGCAAGTGAGGCTACCCGAACCCAAACTTGGTTTTGGATGGCTTCAGCAGCGCTGTCTAAGAAAAAGGGAAGCGGGTCACAATTCCCATCAAAAATCCTGAGGTCAGCGGCATCTGCCCTCAGCTTGCTGCTATCCACCAAAGATTGGGTATCAAAGGGGAAGGGAAGTTGGGCGTCCACGATGGCTTCCGAGCTGGGATTAACAATCTGAATTTCACGGACATAGGACCAGTCGGAGATGCAGTCCTGTCCCCACAAGAGTCGGGTAATGGCACAAAGGCAAATAAATATAGATGAACGCATAGGCTAGGCTTGAAAGAAGTAGTAATAAGGATCCAAAGAGGAGCCTTTTAGCTTTGTTGCCTAGCCGGATCAGATTGTAACCACCACTTCCCCAAAAGCTTCAGAAAATTTCTTATGTTCGTAAGGAATTTCAGGAAGAATGGACTCGTTCTCGCGCTGTATCAACCTATAAACTCCTTTCTTACTGTGGCTTTACGCATCCTGATGCTTGGGTGGGAATTCCCCCCTTATTTGAACGGCGGTTTGGGCGTGGCTACCGCTGGCCTAGCCCAGGCTATGGCCGAAAAGGTTGACCTTACCTTGGTAATTCCTCGGGCTCATCCCGATTTCCAGCCTCAAGGGTTTCGGCTCTTAGGGATGCATGGCCAATCGCTTCCTGCCCTGAAAGAAAGCTACGTGGAGCAAGAAGTTTCCTACTTGCGAGAAGTACGGGTTAACTATGTCCCTATTGACATCGCCGGATATGAACGGGTAGAGCGGCGCTACATCCCAGAGGAACAGGAACATTGGCTGCGCATTGAGCGCCCCATTGAAAAGGAGCGGGAAATACGTCCAGCCAAAATTTTCCACCTTTCAGATTTGTATAGCTCAGATCTGCTCAAGAAGGTCTTGACCTTTGCAGACATCGTCGTGGATCGCATGGCCAATCAAGCCTTTGATTGCATACATGCCCATGACTGGATGACATTCGTGGCAGGTCTAGAGTTGAAAGCTCGAACAGGGAAACCCCTGGTCCTTCACGTCCATTCTCTTGAATATGACCGGGGTGGTCCAGAAAGCCGCAGCGGGATCTTTGAACTGGAACAACATGCCCTCAAAGAAGCAGATGCCGTCGTCCCGGTGAGCCAGTATACCGCTGGGATCTTGGAAAACATCTATGGCATTTCGCCCGACCGAATTCATCCCGTTAGCAATGGAATTGCTCCTTTTGAAAGCTACCGCCGGAAGAAGCCCTTTCCGGAGTCCTTGGTAGTTTTTCTTGGACGAATGACTTCTCAGAAAGGACCAGAATACTTTTTCGCGCTTGCCGAAAAGTTGCTCAAAGAACGCAAGGACCTGCGCTTTGCCCTGGCTGGTCAAGGAGAGGAGGTTCAGGGGCTAATTGAGAAAACAGCCCAGGCCAAGCTGGGACATCGCATCCACTTTACAGGCTACCTAGAACAAGATCGGGCCAAAGAGCTACTGGCCATGGCTGACGTCTTTGTCCTGCCTTCCGTTTCAGAACCTTTTGGTTTGGTGGCGCTAGAAGCCGCCCAAATGGAGGTCCCATGCATCGTTTCCCAACAGTCAGGGGTAAGAGAAGTACTGCCGCATGCCTTGACCGTAGACTATGCCGACACCGAGGCCCTCGCCTCTCTGGTAAGCAGTCTCATTGAGAGAGAAGACCTCCGTCAGGAGGTAATTTCAGGGCAGTTGCAAGACCTCAAAGAAGTGAGCTGGGACCACGCTGCAAATAAAATCCTTTCCCTTTATCAAAAGCTGGCCAACTAAAGTTTGGAGGATATCGTCTTGGGTCTAAGCAGGGTTTGATTAATTTGCGCAATCTTGCGCCAAGCTCGGGCTGGCTTTACCCAAATTTATCGCAATGAAATCCAAACTTATACTTTGTCTTGGCTTCCTACTTTCCATGACTGGTTTACAGGCCCAGATAGGCGGCACCAATTTTTCCCTCCAAGCAGGTTATCAATTCAAGTTGTTCAATCCTGCTTCCTTCAATTTCATCGTAGACGACATTTTCAATAGCCGTAGTCCTCTCCCCATTACCCGTTTCGAAACGGTTCGCTGGGCGCCAGGCTTATCGGTTGGAGCGGGCTACCACAAGCGTAGAATCAGCCTCAGTGTCCATTTTGACCAGTTCGCCGCGAGCACTTCTGCCGTAGCAGATGACAGCTTAGGTACTGAACTTCAATGGAGTACCCAAATTTCTGGTTGGAATGCAGGAGTTAATTTTGTCAGTGAGTTGATCGATTTCACGGACAATGGCGGGGTCTACGTGGGAGGAGCTTTCCAGTTTACCAACATTCAAACGGGACTGGCCACCGCGCCTAGCGGGATGAGCTTGCCAGAGTTTGAACGGATCACCAACCGTAACAAGGCCAGCTTCAACATCATGATGCCCATTCGATACGGGCCTATCCCCCAGTTCCAGGTCTCCATAGAGCCCTATTTCCAAGTCTTTTTTAACCCGACCAACCTCCGAGGTCTAAGCGAGCGCCTCAATGGGCCAGATGCTACCGAGGCGAACGCAGGTGGGGTAATCAGTGACTTAGACCATTTCGGGGTGACCGCCAAAGTCATCGTCTTCTTGTTGCCTAGAAACTAGCCTTGCCGCTCTTACCTCCTTCCCTCTCCTACTGGGAAAGCGAAAGCTTTTTCAAAGACATTGATCTACTGGTCATAGGCAGTGGAATCGTGGGCTTACATGCGGCCTTAAGAGCACGGGATTGGGCTCCCAAGGCTCGTATAGTGGTAGCGGAGCGGAGTCCTTTTCCCGCCGGGGCCAGTACCCGTAACGCAGGCTTTGCCTGTTTTGGCAGCATGACAGAACTGCTAGACGACCTCAATCAGCACGCCGAGAATGAAGTATGGTCCTTGGTGCAGATGCGCTGGCGGGGCTTGCAAAATCTTAGGCAATTGTTGGGAGATGCTACCTTGCAATATCGTCCTTGGGGGGGATGGGAAATGTTTAGTCCTCAAGATCAAGCCAGCTACCTTCAGTGCCTAGATCAGCTAGATCGGTTTAATCAAGTCATGGCTGGAATTACCGGGGAGGAAAAGACCTTCTTGAAGGCTGATGAGCATATCCATGGACAAGGACTGGCTGCCACCAAACACCTCATTCTCAACCAGTCCGAAGGGCAGATTCATACGGGAAAGATGATGAAGGGGCTTTTGGCCCTGGCTAAAGAAAGAAGCATTGAAGTTTGGGGAGGACTAGAAATCAATCAACTTGAACCTACCCCACAAGGAGTCAAACTGCAGGTACAGGCTGGATGGGAATTCCAAGCTGGGCGTGTGCTAGTCGCCACCAATGGGTTTGCTAGGCAACTGATCCCTCAACTTAAATTGATGCCCGCTCGCAATCAGGTGCTTTTGACCGCCCCCATAGCCAATCTGCCCTTGCAAGGTGCTTTCCATTACGATAAGGGCTATGTCTACTTTCGAAACATCGACGGCCGCATCTTGATAGGAGGGGCGCGCAACTTGGCCCGAGAAGTGGAAACCACAGATAAATTTGGTCAAACCGAACTCATCCAGCATCGTCTAGAGACCATTCTTGAGAAGGTAGTCTTGCCGGGAAAGTCTTTCGAGATTGCGCATCGCTGGAGTGGCATCTTGGGGGTAGGGACACAAAAAAGCCCTATCATCCAGGCCTTGCATCCTCGTCTCGCGGTAGCTGTCAGGCTAGGGGGCATGGGTGTGGCCGTAGGAGGAGAAGTCGGGCGGCAAGGAGCAGAACTCCTATTAGGCCAGAATTAAGTCACCCTCAAGAAGTCCAAGCTGGGAGGTCGCTGGTCTTGAAGTAGTAGAAAGGGATGTTTTGACTTTTAGTCTTCTCGCAAATAAGTCATCCCTCTCCGCCTTCTGAGGTCTCTACCCAAGCCATGTCAACTGGTCGATCATCTTTGTCCTTCATTTCCTCTTCAATCTCTTTTTGCCGCTGCTCTTCTTCGTATTCTTCACGTTGTTCTTCCAATTTCTGCTCTAAGGCGGCCGGATCCGTCTCGCCGATGATGCGAATGGGATTCGGGGTAAAGCAGAGTATAAAAATCAAGATGGCAAGGTACCCAAGCACTTTCCGTGGGCCGTTTAAGGGATGCTCATGGCGTGCTGGTGGATGGTCAAGCTTAATAATCCTTACTACCAAAAAGGTATACAGCAACCAAAGGGGATTGACTTCTATCTCAGGGTAGGACCACTTTAGAAGGACCTGTAGGCTGACCAACAATGCACTCCCGATGGCCACCTGCTTCCATCGTTGCTTTCCGATCATGCGGGACATCACAAAGACTACGAAGAGCACATAGCCTCCGATCATGGCAAAAGACTCGGCGTCAAGGTCAGCAAGATCGAATAAGCCCGTCCCTCCCAGTAACAGGAGACCTACCGTCGCCAAGCGAGCGATGATCCCTGAGATTCGCCGTCCAAATAAGCCGTAGACCACGTGTCCTCCATCTAGTTGCCCAATGGGGAGCAGGTTTAAGGCAGTAAAAAACAGGGTAATGAATCCGACAAAGATGAAGGGATAGTGCATGAGTTCATAAGAGGGCGGCACCTGTGCAGGGTCAGAAGGGATGGTGTTTTTGAACCACTCAAACAAGAGGCTGCTGCCAATTGCAATGGATTGTACATCTTCCTCTTTGAGCCATTCATCCATGCGTGACTCGCTGGGCACTTTCCCAAATTCCTCGATGTAATCTGGATGTATGGCGTAGACGGTTTCTTCTAAGGGAGGTAAATGAGAGAATCCATAAAAAAGTAGTAAAAGGGAAATCACAAACCCTGCCAAGGGTCCTGCAATTCCGATGTCAAAATACTTTCGGGTACTACTGGGCTGTTCTCGTAAAGCGATCACGGCCCCCATGGAGCCAATGTTCAGCCCAATGAAAGGAATGTAAAACGGAATGTAGAAAGGTAGGGAACTACGCACCTGGTGGTACACCGCCGTGAAGTAATGCCCAAATTCATGGAAGGTAAGAAAGGCCAAAAATGAAAGAGAGTAAGGCCAGCCTTGCCAAAAATCCTCCCAACCAAAATCGCCCAACAAAAACTTCCCGGTAGTCAACTCCGCACCCGCCAACATTGTGGTGCCCCAAGCCAATAAAAAAAGGCCAAGGTGTAGGCCATAAGTAAGGAAAGGTGATCGCCTTCTTCTCATGCCCACAAGATACGGCAAATTCAGCGGAGAGTTGGCCGCAATTTGCACCTAGGGGTGGGCGGCCACCCAGTGGGATCCATCTTCGAAAAATTCCTTTTTCCAAATAGGAACGGTCTGCTTGAGGGTATCAATTACATACTCACAAGCTTCGAAACTCGCCTTGCGATGGGGCGTGGCCACAGCGATGATCACCGCAATCTCTCCAATGCGCAGCTCCCCTGTGCGGTGGTGTATGGCTAGTTTGGCAATGGGCCAACGGTTTTTTGCCTCTGCAGCAATTTGTTTCATCTCCGTCAAAGCCATTTTCTCATAGGCTTCAAAGTCCAGTTTGACCACTGTTCGGTCTCCCGTATGATCTCGCACCGTTCCTACAAAAAGATTGACAGCCCCACAGCTATCTGTTCGCACTTGGTCTAGGGCAATCTGTACATCTAGGACTTGGTCAGTAACATGGATGAGTGGAAGATTAGCAGTCATGGGCTGGGCTCGTTCGAGGTTTGGTGTAAATGGATCACAAGGTAACATGGATTACCGTGTATGCGTCCTGTTTTTTGCATTCAATCTCAAGGATTATATCAGTAGACCCAGGCAGTTAGAAGCTAGCCTTCTAAACTCACTCAGGCTTCATCCTTTCGTAATCTACCCTTGCATTTGAGGTTCCTCTTGAATTTGGATCGAGATACAATTCTTGCCCGCTTAGCAGCTTTATTTTTTTGACTTCCCCTTTTGAGACCGGTATCTGGTCTATGATAACCGAATTCTTTTGAATGCGAACGGAAAAGGTTTGCCCTCCAATATTTTGGATAATGGCGTAGCAGTCCTCTCCCTCAAAGGGATTGATGGTCGCGTCTTGGCCCGGCCCTTTGCCGGTCATCAACATACTTTGGGTAGGATCTAAGGTAAATTCCGTTTGGGCAAACACAGCAGATTGTACGAAGAGAAGCAAAGTAAAGGTGGTGAATAGGATTTTCATATGTTTGATGTTTGACCTGTATGACCCAAAAGGCTGGGATAAGTTTTCTGGGGCTAGGCATTGAGCAATATCACCCAATGGAATGCTATGGATGCATCATTTGGGTACCTCTCCACACTCAGCTTTTCATTAATTTTCCTGGTCTGGTCCCTATAAACTGGACTTTTCTACATATAGATTACTGATTAGGGATAAAAATAGGTACGTATCAGGTTGGATTTTTCGCCCTGTCATAGAGCGGCTAATGGTCTAGGTGTTTGCTAACAATGATATCTACCAGTCGCCCCGACAACGTATCGCATTCGCAACATGTAATGTATAGCTATTGGATTCGAGCGGGCTTTCAAGGATAGCTTATTCCCAGACCGACAGTTGTATGGAGATGAACATATTTCCAAAAAGTGGATCCTTGCCAAAAACTGAGTAAACCAAGCTACTCAAGACATTTCGATTTTTTCCCAAGGATAGCCCGTAAGCTTCAAGCCCTTTGGTTTACCAATATAGCGTTTAAAAGTGTAGTCCGGCTTTCATGGGCGGATAGGTAGCATTCCACCATAGAACGCATTTCCCGAGCTCTTCGGCACAGCTCTTTTGGGGGTTGACATCTAAGTTTTGACCCCAAAACCAGAACTAAAAAGGGGAGATTAACAAAGCGATTGGGCAGATGGATAGGCTGTAGCGACGCTTGATATAAAAAATCTACTTGGAACATGCTTGCTCCAGCGCCTATGATTTAAGGGAAAAATTCATCAGAAAATTTGGCAGTCCAAACTCTTTAGCCTAGATTGGTTGACCAATTCATGGTTAACCAAGAGGTTTATTCATCAGACAAAGGCTTTAAGCACCTTATTTACATGCCAAAAGTCGAGTGGGTAAGCAAAAAACGGGTTAAGCAGAATTTACATAAATAAGACTACTTGGGCACTACTACATCACATTAAAAATGAACACTCCGAGAAAACAGGTTGAGAATCGTTTTTGTGAAAAGAGTACGCCAAGCAAGCCCTAGAGGCTTTGAACATTGCAAATGGTTTGACTGCACCACTTCAATAATTTTCCAGACTCTACTTTTAACAAAAACGTAATTGACATGAAAATTTTCTTAACAACAAAAAACAATAGCATCGCTTTGATGATGTCTTTGTTTTTGGCAACTGCTTTAATCACTTCTTGTGATAAAGAGCCAGAGGTAGTTCCAGATCCCGACCCTTCAACCGTTGTTGCTAGTTTTACCGCACAGGTTGATGCCGATAATTCCTTGACCTATAGTTTTACCAATAGTTCCGTTGTAAATGGAATCGATGACAGATCATTTACTTCTTCCTGGGACTTTGGCGGAGACGGAACTTCTACTGAAGAGAGTCCTTCACATACCTTCTCTGCAGAGGGTACTTACGAAGTAGTATTGACTGTGACTGCTTCCGATGGAGTAGTCGGTACAAGCACTGAGACCGTAGAGGTTACGGCACCCAAGAATCGATACGCTGTCATTACTGACACCAGAGATGATGACACAGGCGAGCTTAGATTAGCTGTTGATTCAATCCAGGACGGAAGGGTAACGTTTATGTACAGAGTGGCTGAAGGCCCTGTAGATATGAACATCGCTGATGGTTTTATCAACGTAACGGGTACATCTACGAGCGGGAAAAACTCAATTGTAGAAGTAAGACTAAAAGATGATACCAACCATGAGTTCCGTGAAGGAGCTTCTGATGCTACCATTGCTGCGGCAAACTTCCCCGAGGGTAAGGCTGACGTGTGGATTCCAGTTGACATTAGCTGGTCCGCTGATGGAACCAACCCACCCATATATACCGTGATCATTGATGGTCAAACTGTAATCACAGACGCCCCTAGTACGACCAGAGACCCTAACGATGTTGATATGGTTGCTGAGCATTTAGCTACTACCATAGATGGTGCTCACAACTTCCAGTGGAAATACAACTCAAACTCATCCACTTCTGATGGGGTTTATCATGTTGACGAAATCGTAGTCTACTCTAATGGGCAAGTAGTTTTTGAAGACGACTTCCAGGGAAGAGTAGCTGGTGATGATTTGAGCCCTCTTGTGGACGCCGAATCGCCTTATCATGAGAATTGTTCAGAAGCAACCGTAGGTGAAGATGAATAATCTTCCAATTGCTGAGGGCAAAAGGAGATAAACGGAAATTCAATTTCCATTTACAAGAAAAGGAGCGTCTATTTAGGCGCTCCTCTTTATGTTTTGGTAGGGTATCTTCTACGATACCTTTGCTTAAGGTAAGATGGACTATGCTAAAACTTAGAACATGCTTTTACACAAAAAGAGCACTCAGTCCTAAGAGGCTTGTTTCAACAGAAAAATTTAAGCTATATTTTCCCCAATCTGAATTTTTCCAAAACCAAATCAATATTGCTTAAAAAAATAACGGAAAATTTTGGTTAACCAATAATTGGTTATCCAATTTTTAGTATATTGGCTATACCGTTCGGCAGTCTTAATCTTCTCCAGGCAAAGGACTGTCTAACCTAACGAAAATCTAATTGTCTAGAAGGACTACATCCAACTTATCCAGGTGTTTCGGCAATTATGCATGTGAAACTTAACCTAACCTGATCGTATGAGGTATCTACTACAAAAATTCAAGGGCCATGCAAAGGGAGGAATATGGCTCTCTGCCCTATTCATCTGCCTTGGTTCCCTAAGCGCAAATGCACAACAGGTCATCTCGGGGAAAGTCACCAATGAAAACGGCAAGGCTCTATATGCAGCTACCGTTGCCGTTCAGGGAACGACTACGGGCACCACGACCGATGACGATGGTCGTTTTAGTTTGGAAGCGGCTTCTGACGCTGTATTGGTAATATCCTATATAGGTTATGAGAAGCAGACCATCTCTGTAAATGGTCAAACAAGCCTCAATATCACCTTAATTCAAGACACCAAAACACTGGACGAGGTTGTCGTGATCGGCTATGGAACTGTTCAAAAGAGTGATGTAACCGGGAGTGTATCTTCTGTTAAGGCAGAAGAAATACAGGCTTTTCCCCTATTAAATGCTGGCCAAGCCCTTCAGGGAAGAGCCGCCGGGGTAGTTGTTCAAACTCAGAATGGAGGAGAGCCTGGTGCGAATATTTCTATCCGAGTTCGGGGTAGTTCATCACTTAATGCGAGCAGTGATCCACTCGTGGTAGTTGATGGGTTCATTGGGGCTGCCTTTCCACAGCAAAATGACATTGAATCTATTGAAATATTAAAAGATGCATCTGCGACCGCCATTTATGGTTCGAGAGGCTCTGGAGGTGTTATCCTGGTCACGACAAAGAAAGGGAAGGCTGGTGCCCCAAGCGTGGAGTTTAATTCTACTTTTTCTTTCCAGAATACGACCAATCGATTGGATCTGATGGATGCAAACGAGTTTGCCCGATACCAAAATATGATCCGTACCAACGCAGGAGACCCTCCATATGCACAGGGAACAGAGAATACAGATTGGCAAGACCAGATTTATAGAAATGGGAATACGCAAAACTACCAATTGTCGGTCTCTGGAGGGAGTAACAATGTCAATTACTATTTCTCTGGCACCTATTTTAGCCAACAGGGAATCCTAGTTAATTCTGACTTTGAGAAAATTCAGTTTTTGGCAAACGTAGATGCGAAAGTTGGAGATAGGTTAAAAATTGGCCTCAACAGCGTTGCCAGTCGAAGTGAACAAAATGGTGTCTCCACTCAATCAAGTGGCAGCGACCCGGTTGGTTCGGTAAACGGAGGGGGAGACGATGTAATTTCCCTGGCTTTCAGGTTTGCACCTGACGTAGGAAGATTTAATGATGCAGGAAACTTCTCTCAAAATACAGTAGGAGATGACATAGAAAATCCCTGGGCTGTAGCCACACAGATCAGCAACGAAACCAAAACGGATAACTCAAGGACAAACATGTATCTCGATTTTGAGATACTGAAAGGCCTGAGTTTTAAAACTACTTTGGGCTATAGAACGCAAAATAGTAGGCAAGGGTATTTTAAACCACAAACCTTTGTGCTTTCTGCCGGGGGAGCCTTTTTGGAATCTGTCAAAAGAACAAGGCTCCTGAATGAAAATTACTTGACCTATACCACCTCACTTGGCCAAGGAAACCTAACGGCAATAGCTGGTCATTCTTATCAAAAAAGCACCACCGAAGGGCTAGAAGCAGGGGCCCGAGGCTTACTGACAGACGCCTTTTCATGGCATAATATAGAAGCTGGCCAGATTGATCAACGCACCGTTGATTCCCGTTTCTCCGAATCGGAAATCGAATCCGTTTTTGGGCGGGTTAACTTAACATGGGCAGACAAATATTTGCTGACGGCTACTGTGCGCAGGGATGGAGCATCCAACTTTGCAGCCAACAATAAGTATGCAATTTTCCCTTCCGTCGCAGCTGGGTGGAAGATATCAAACGAAGGCTTTTTGGTAGATAACCGAATCCTAACTAACCTCAAATTAAGAGCTAGCTATGGAGTAACGGGTAATCAAGCCATTGGGCCCTATGAATCACTTGCTATATATCGTGTTCAGCCTCCTTCGGAAGTGGGAGGGGCTTTTGGGGTAGATCTAGCACGTGAAGCCAACCCCGATTTGAAGTGGGAAACTTCCTACCAGACAAATGCCGGGGTAGATGTTGGCCTATACAACGACAGAATCACGTTTACCGCAGACTATTACAACATCGATACAAGAGATCTCTTAGCGATTGATCGAGCTTCCAATTTTTATTTGGGAACCACCGATTTAGATGTCCTTAGAAACGTGGGCTCTATCAATAACCGAGGAGTTGAGCTGACTTTGACCTCCACTAACATCAATAAGAATGATTTCGTATGGGTCACTTCCTTGAACTTCGCTAGGAACAGGAGTGAAATCATAGAGTTATCCGGTGGAACAGAATTGATAGGAAGTGGCGCTCCCGGCTATTTCGCAGGAGGTTCTACCTATATTTTGCGAGAAGGAGAGCCTATTGGTCTTTTCTGGGGCTTAGATTATCAAGGTGTGTACCAAGGAGGGGAGATTCCTGAAGGAACCGCTTTGGAAGCCGTTTCTTTCGATGGAAATGGAGACCCAATTCCTGGGGAGCCATTGTTTGCCGAGGTAGCAGATGAAGCAGGGGAGTTTAATGGGATCATTGATGACAATGACAGACAGATCATAGGTGACCCCAATCCAGATTTCACCTTTGGTGTTTCCAATACCTTTACGTACAAAAGTTTCGATGTAAACATCTTCTTTCAAGGAGCGGTAGGGGGTGACATCTACAACCTGACAGCTGTACAGTTATACAATGGTGACAGCAATGGTTTAACAGATCTCCTAGATTCATGGACTCCTGAGAACACCAATACTGACATTCCACGAGCAGCTATCAGGGGAAGGGAGCGCTCTTCTCGTTTTGTAGAAGATGGAAGCTATCTAAGGCTTAAGAATATTGCCTTGGGCTACAATTTGCCCACAAGCATGATGGAAAGAATCGGATTCGGATCAGCAAGGATCGCCGTTAGTGCGCAGAACATACTAACTCTCACTAATTATTCTGGGCTAGACCCTGAAGTGAGTTACTTCGGAAGTGGCGGAGAAAGCAGGGGAGATGACAATATTATCCAAGGACATGACTTTGGTAATTATCCGAATCTGCAATCCATTACCGTTGGTCTTAGCTTGAAGTTTTAACTCGACAAGGAACTATTACTATGAAGATGTATAAATATTTTTTCACGTTGGCGATAGGCTTATCCATCCTGGGATGCTCTGATTTGGAAGAGAATCCATTGAGCCAATTGGAGCCAAATGAGAGGAGTGTCGATGTAGAAACAGTCGAGACTACCATTGCCGGTGCTTATGGCCATTTATCGGCTAGAGCCTTTATGTCTAGGGCATTGGGTCTAACCCTTATGCTGCGTTCAGATATGGTAGATATAGGAAATCCTACTACCCGATCTGAAAGAGTAGAGCACGATCAATTCACCGTTTCAGCAAATAATCCCCTAATTTTAAATCCTGCTAACCCTGAAAGAAGCTTCTGGCCTCGCCTTTACCAGATGGTCAGAGGTGCTAACGAGACACTTCGCGAGGTAGAAGTTCTGGAAGAACAAGCTCCTGGGGTGAAGGAAGAGATCGCTGCAAGGGCACGCTTTATCAGAGGATTTGCCTATTACCATTTGGTCAGGCTGTTTGGAGATGTTCCATATTTGGACGAGACTACGACTACTGTCGAAGCCTCTGTGGCACCAAGGACAGCGGTGGAAACCGTCTATACAAACATCATTGCTGACTTTGAATATGCTAAGGAGTGGTTGCTGGATTCTCGATCCGACCGAGCGCTTCCCGGCAAGGCCGCTGCCAGCGCATATCTTGCCAGTGTCTATCTCACCAGAGGTGAGTATCAACAGGCCTACAACGAAGCTACAGACATCATCAACAAGGCTGGAATGTATAACCTGGCATTGGAGCCTGATTATCGGGATATATTCCATGCGGTAAATACCGATCTTTCTTTAGAGCCAATTTTTGTCATCGACTTCGTCGGGACCAATGTTGATGATGAATCCAGAGACTACCTGGCTGCCTTTACGGGTTTTTATGGCCAGGCAACCTATTACCCCTCAGGCGGGTGGTCGGTAATGGTGCCCGCACAGGCAGTATATGACACCTGGGATGATGGAGACTACAGAAAGCAGGTTAACCTGGATGATGAGGCCGTTGATAACAACGGCAATGTGCTTACTTTCACGCAATTTTCCAGCCTGGACGGCAGAAATGCCAATCGCCCACATATTTCCAAATACACGGCCATGGCCAGTGATTTGCCCCAAGCAAATACCAGTGGGCGTGATTCCCATTCCAATTACCAGTTGATGCGCTATGCGGAGGTGCTGTTAATTGCGGCCGAAGCTGCTGCAGAACTTGGGAATACGACAGAAGCAGCTACCTATGTGAATATGGTGAGGGAAAGAGCAAGAAATGGGGATGGAACCAGTGCTCCAAGTACCGTACCCGCAGATCTTACGAGTGCTACGGTGGCAGACGTACTAGAAGAAAGAAGGTTAGAGCTTGCCTTTGAGCAGAAAAGATGGTACGACATCGTCCGTAGACAACTCGGAGATGAAGTTTTTGGCCCCAATGGCTTTGAAACCGAACTGCAGGGTACCCAAAACTTTGATCCATCCAGGGATTACTTGCTACCTATTCCCCCATTGGAAATAACAAACAATCCAAATCTGACCCAGAATCCTGGGTACTAGAAAAGTGGCTAGGGAACATATCGAGGAAGTCTTCCATGGAAAGGTGGAAGACTTCTTCTCCCTAGTAAAATCGTGACGTAAAATTTGGGTGAGCATGCTCAAGCATGCCTACTCCCCCTCAATCCCTCACTTTTTGAAATAAGTTCACCGCTTATTGGGCATCTTCTTCAATCGTGCCTTTGGTCATTTTTCACACTTTCTCCTCAAGAATTTCAATCATGAAAGGTACCTATAAACTCCTAGGGTTGGGACAAATTGAAAGTTCCATTATCCCTTCTTTTTCTAGAGGCCTGGTGGCCCTTTTGACCTGCGTTTTATTTTTCAGCTCTGCCGCAGCACAGAACCTAGACCCAACTCTCCCCCCCAGCGGAAACTTCAACCTATCATGCTGGAAACTTACTCGCCCCAATCAACAGGAAAAGAATGAGAGCATTCTCTCCAATGGATATTTCGTAGCAGGTGAGTTCTACACCGATCCCGTTACGGGTGCCATGGTGTTCTGGTGCCCGAATGATGGGTTGACAGGGGGAAGTACTTACCCACGGAACGAATTGAGAGAGATGATGCGCTGTGGAAACACCAGCATCGGTACCCAGGGAATCAATAAAAATAACTGGGTCTTCTCTTCTTCTACGATGGCAAATCAACAAGCTGCCGCAGGAGTAGATGGCATCATGACGGCCACTGTGGCCGTAGATCACGTATCTGAAACCTCCGATGCGAGTTTCAAGGTAGGTCGTACCATCATCGGGCAAATACATGCCTCTGATGACGAGCCTTGCAGATTGTATTATCGCAAATTACCAGGGAACACAAAGGGTTCTATTTATCTCGCCCATGAGCCTACCACCGGCCCAGAGCAGTGGTACGACATGATTGGAAGCAGAAGTGACAATGCATCTGATCCAGTAGATGGAATTGCCCTAGGAGAACAATTTAGCTATGAGATTAAGGCAATTGGCAATCTGCTCACCGTCACCATCATGAGAGATAGCATGGATGATGTCATTCAAGAAGTCGATATGACAAATAGTGGCTTTGCTGATGATTGGATGTACTTCAAGGCTGGCAACTACAATCAGAATAATGCTGGCAATCCAGGCGAATATGCTCAGGTATCTTTCTTTGCTTTAGATGTTACCCACTTTGCTCCCACTCCACCAGCAAGCTATCTCGCGCCATCCGATATACCTAGGTTTCAACCTTTTCTGGCAGAATGCAAGCTCCAGGCACCAACAAGCTCTACGCTAGCCCACAATTCCACCCTAAATAATGGCTATACCCACCCTACCTATTTCCAGGTAGTAGATGGGGATAAGATCCTTTTCAATCAAACTGGTGATAGCCGTCGCACAGAGCTTCGAAATGAAACGAATTGGAATCTCAACGACCAGGATCGATCGCTGCATGGGAGACTTGATGTGGTAACGCAGACCTGCGATCAGGTAACGCTCATGCAAATCCACGATGATGCAAATGCTGGTAATGGTCCCAACAAACCTTTGCTAAGAATCTATAAGCATACGGCCAAGTCACCGCTCAATCACATTTGGGCAGCAATCAAAACAGATGCTGGAGGGTCCAACACCACTCATGTAGATCTTGGAGAAGACCCAGGTGGATATTTCAGCTGTGATATCCGATTGGTTGATGGAGACATGATCATTGATTTTGAAGGAGTAGAAAAGGTCAACATGGATGTTTCCTTTTGGACCTTTCCTAGCTACTGGAAGGCAGGGGTTTACCTTCAGGACAATGGGGAGGCAACTGCGCATTTCGATGAACTTTTTGAGGCTGATGGCTCCCCGCAAAACTATGCTCCCTCTGTAGCGATTACAGATCCTGTCGATGGCGCCAATTTTTTACCTGGCTCAGATATCACCATTAGCGTGGACGCACAAGACTCGGATGGCACATTAGCGGTAGTTGAGTTTTTTGAAAATGGCAGCAATAAGATTGGGGTGGATTCCACTGCTCCCTATTCCTATACTTGGTCAAATGTAGCTGAAGGAACATATGCGTTGACCGCCAAGGCCATTGACAATGAAGGAGGTTCAAGGGTCTCCTTGAGTTCCAACATCACGGTTCAAGTTCCAGTGGACGTGACTGGAGTAGACCTGGTGGATGTAACCGGCCCCATTGCAGTTGGAGCCAGCGTTCCCTTGGAGGCAGTTATATCTCCGGCTAATGCAACCAATCAAAATTTGGTTTTTGAAACGGATGATGCAAGCATTGCTACGGTAACCCAGGACGGGGTATTGACAGCGATTACAGAGGGTATCTTTACCCTCAAAGTGACTACCAATGATGGGGGATTTGTTGATTCCCAATTGATTCAGGTTCTCACTCCTTCTAGCGAATTTAACTGGGCATTAGGTCAGCCAATTGTCGGAAGCGCTGTGCCTGATGGAAACAATGTGGAAGCCAACCTGGTAGATGATGACACCAATACGCGTTGGTCAGTAAACCAGTATCCCCAGTCCGCTACGGTTGATTTAGAAGGAAACATCAAGATAACCCAAACAGAAGTTACCAGTTACCAAGACAGAGCCTATCAGTTCATTATTGAAGGGGCTCTTGATGAAGCCGGGCCCTACACCACTCTTGTCGACCGGTCAGATAATAGAATTCCAGGGAAGGTTGTTGCCCCCATCATCAATTCTGTAGACAGCGTTGAAGCCAGATTTATCAGGATTACCGTATCGGGTGCAGAGGTTTATACCGGGGCATGGATAAGCCTGACTGAATTGCGGGTGTTTGGTGAAGGGGAAAGGACCTTTACAGGGATAGAAGAAGAAGAGCTTACAAAATTTGTCCTCTCTCCCAATCCTGCAACATCTGACCTGACCATAGAAGCAGGTGATGCCTATCATACCGTGTCCATTTTTGACCCATCCGGAAAAACGCTTATCCAAGCACAAATTAACCAGCGATTAACCCTGGATATAGGCCTACTCCCAGCCGGTCTTTATTTGGTGAAAATTGAAGGCAATGATCAACCACAGGTTACGAAGTTGATCAAACACTGATAACAGAACCGTTACAAACATGGAGGGTGCATCTTTTAGCCAAAAGAGATGCACCTTTAATTTTAGCATAACATATTTGTCACTCCAATCCTACGGACTACTATGAGACCCATTTTGCTGTTTTCTTTGCTACTCCTTCATGGGATGATGTTTGCCCAAACCCGCTACGAGGTATCCTCCGGGCTCGCGTTCAATACGGCTCAAGGACAAGCAATTGCAGGCGATACAATCGTTTGGAAGTCAGGGATTTACACCGATGTCCGGATGGACATCAATCAAGATGGATTAGTTGTGACCGCTGAGCCATACGGAACCGTTTTATTCAACGGAGTCTCTAGGGTCACCATCAATGCCGATGATATTACCTTCTCTGGTTTTCAGTACATCGGAGGATATATTGGGAATCTAGATGTCATCAGGGTGTATGGAAGTGATGTACTGATTACCCAGGTCAATATTCAGAACTACACCAGCTTCAAATACCTCAGGGTGTATGAAGCATCCAGGAGAACAACCATTAGCTATTGCAACTTCGAAAACCGCCTCAACTTAGATGATCAGAACATCCTCTCCATCTTAGTGGATAATGAGCCAGGCTATCACAAGATTCAACACTGTTCTTTCAAGAATTTTGAAGGCATAGGTCTTGACGAGGGGATAGAACCCATCAGAATTGGCGTCAGTTCACAAGGCGATCTGGATAGTCGCACCCTCGTAGAATACTGCTATTTCACAAGGTGCAATGGGGATGGGGAAATCATCTCCCACAAGTCCCGGCAAAACGTATATCGATACAACACCTTTGAGCATAACCCGGTATCTGAGCTGGTCTTGAGGCATGGCGATGAAGGGATCGTTTACGGCAACTTCTTTCTAAATGGCATGGGAGGAATTCGCATACGGGAAGGCTCCCATCATTTTATTTTCAACAACTATTTCGAGGACCTGGATAAAAGAGTCATTTACCTCATGAATGACGGAGCTGATCCCCTGAGTGATGTTCATATTTATCATAACACCGTCGTCAACTCAGAGGAAGTGAGATTGGGAGGTCCAGGCAATAACCCTCCCACCCAGGTAACCCTTGCGAATAACGTATTTGCCAACCCCGTTGCTAGATTATTCCAGGATGCCACAGGAAATGAAACATGGATCAGCAATTATGCATTTGGCACCTTGGGCATTGGGTCGCCATCAACTGGACTTTCTGCCACAGACCCTCAACTAACTATGAATATCGAAGGCTTTTTCCAGCCAGATTCCAATAGTTCTGTAATTGCCTCAGCTAGTGCCGGCTATCCCGCGATTCCTCTTTTTCCGGGCATGGATTATGACCATGAAATCATGCTCGATTTGATGAAAGAATCGAGACCTAGCACCCTCACCAATCGAGCTATTGGGGCTTCTGAATTTTCCTCCACCGTCTCTGTCCAACCACATGCGACTGAGCTGAACACGGGTCCCTTATACCTATTTGATAGCGTGATCAACTATATCGCCGCCAATACCTCACAACTTTATGTAGGAGGAGAAGGCGACAGCAGATCTGTCATGATCTCCAGCAATGTCAATTGGACCGTCACAAGCAGTTCCAGTTGGCTATCGGCCGACCTTTCATCTGGATCGGGCGACTCAGAGCTCGCTGTAACGATTGATCCAAACAATGTGAACATGAATCGATCAGGGACCCTCACCATTACCGGGGACACCCAAACGGTGTCGATTCGCGTATTTCAGGATCCCGGAGAAACAGTCAATGTTCAGGAAATGCCTGCCCACAACATTGGCCTGTTTCCCAACCCAACTGATGGAAAGATAAGGCTTAGTAAGCTCCCCATAGACATCTCCCGTGTTCAGGTAGAATTGCTTGATCTAGACGGGAAGGTCCTCTTATCAGAGGAATATCGAACAGATGCTCATCAATTGGTGATTGATCTGGAGGGTTTGAGTCCTGGCACCTATCTATTAAATGTAGAATTCATGCGCAAAAATGGAACCGTTTACAGGGGGCTGACGCGTAAGATTGTGAGGAAGTAATCAGCTTGGTGGCTTTTCTTTGATGGCATCCTTCTGGGGCCTATTCCCCTCTCATATATCCTTCTGGCTTGCCGTAAAAGTGAACAATGTCGATATAATTGCTCAATGACATCCCTCCCGGGTTTAATCCTGGCTCGCCTTCTGGAATAGCGACCTGGAGCTTCTCGAAGTAATCCGCCCAAATGGGAAAAATGTCATTGGTCTCCGGGTCCTTATAAGTCATCTTCTGAAGCTGGAAGATGGGCTGTTCATCGTTCGCGAACTTGAAAGAGTCATAGATCAATTCAGAGCAATAGTACTTGTCATTGTAGATGTCAAATACCTCATCGTAAGCGTACCCTAGCCTGGTTTTGGCAAACTCAATGGCTCGGGGGATCAAATGCTCATGTGCCTGCTTCATCCTCCCTACTACTACTTTGCTGTTGTTATCTGTATCAAAGGAGCGCACAAAGAAGCTGTCTAAGGGCGTTTCGATTACCCCCTTTGAGACTGCCTCAATGATGACCAGTTCGTCCTCCTCATTCGGGATGATCATGCCCACATGGGAAAACTTAGCCCCTTGAACTCCGAAAGTGACTTTTTCGATGGATTCACAAAAAGGGCCACAATCGATGTCTTGAAACAGGATATCTCCAGGCTTCAATTCAAACTTGGAGTAGTCGAAGCTAGTTGGGGTGCCAAGCGCCTGTATGGTCTGCTCTTTGCTACTGGGATCGCATGAACAAGTAAGCAGGATCAGAAGGTTAAAAAGTAGGGTTTTGTGCATGTGAAGGTATAATTCTGACCTGATGTATGGGCTCACCCAAAGGATACTTGCTGCCAGAAGAGTTGAAAGAAGCGGTTTAGCTTTCTTTCCTTTTTCTCACTAACCAGCCAATACTTGGATATAGACAATTTTCTTTCTCCATAAATGAAGCACCGATAAAACCACTAATCATTTCCATCTTTAACTCTATTCTGGAGGCTTCCCATATGAAGCTGACCGAGGAAAGACCCTCATTAAATGAATTCTCAGTCAGCTTTTTCGCTTCCTGATTTCTACCTAAAAAGGGGTTTTTGCCATATACCCTTTTCCTTTTTCCCTCTGGTATGATCATTTCCTGAACAATCTCCCAGTTTGGATAAAGTTTTTTCTCATCCCATCCTGGATAAGAGGAAGCCTTAATGAAGGGGAAAAAATTGATAATCCACCCATTAATGAACGGCCCTCCACTTTCTCCATCTAGTTTATACATGGATTGCCAAAAGTCTAAATTCAGCGCTCCGCTAGCAGCTTGGGCGATCTCTTTTACAATGGGAATAAGATGATTTATCCACCAACCTAAGTTTAGTTCCTTCGATATCTTTCTCAATCTCTCGTTGAAGTTTTCCCAGTCTGCGGTTGAGCCCTCTAAAAGAATTTTCGGAATATGACATTTACTAGAGACACTGTACTCAAAATAGCTAGAGTAAACGTCTAGTAATCCGACTTGGAATGCAGCAAAGTCGCTTTTACTCGTGGTCGAGAATGTAGGAAGCATAGATTGAAGCAACTCGGACTTATCGCCAAGCTTTATAGTCAAACCATCTAGCAGTTTTTGCGGTATGTTTTCCCAAGCAGCAGAATCCCGAATCAACCTATCCTCTCTCACATGGATTTTCTCTTTCGCATGGTGCAAAACCAGCTTATCCCTACTTCCCTCAGGGTTAAATCGGATACAATCTGCGATGCCTTGGATAACGAGCATCCACAAAATATCTGGGCTTAATCTGACTCCAACGTGATAAGAATATCCAATATTCAAGCAGGCCAATAACTGATTAGGGTCTGACCCCTGATATCGACTAGGAACAAATTGATCTGACGAGCTCCTTGAAAAAATCACCTCTTCCCCAAATTTTTTTAGAACCCTCTCATTAAGGCCGATCAAAGGAGGTTTTCCTAAGACTTCCTCTCCACCTAAGTTTAACAGGACTTGGTTCGATTTAAGTGTTTTCATTTAGTTGATTGTAGCTAATGTGGAAGCCCCACTCCTGTAGGATTCTCAAGCATCTGTTAGTTGCTCCTTGTAGGTTTTTGGATCGTCGGAGTCCATTTTCACCCGATTTTTTCCAGTACAGCCTCTAATTCCCCAAGAGATTCTTTTTCGATCCGTTTCGTATGGATTCGCAATTCAGCGGAATCAGTTTTCAGAATATAATCCCCCGCAAATTTTTTCACCTGCTTTACTTCGTTCAGGTTTATTTTTTGAGGTAGCAGCTGATTTTTCGAGACGATTCCATTTTCAATGGTCAGATACTGTTGCTTGCTTTCAAATAAGTAGGCCCCAAAACACAGTGCTCCAATCACCCAATATCCATATCCATAAATATTTCCAGGATTGATGGCAATGGCGCTTATCCCTAATATCAACCATATCACCCCGAAAATCAAATAGCTTCTAAGTCGCCTTTTTGTATATCGTATCTTCATTTTCATATATAATAGTGGTACAAGTCTAAATATACGGCTTCTCTGGGGGAGCGTTTAGAAGCTGTTTAGATGTTGAGTTTACGGCCAAAACTTGTCTTTTTTGAACCTGACTGCTCGAAATACCAAAACCCAGATAGCCTCTAATGAGCAAAAGTTCTATTCATCCAATACCAAGCGCCCTTCATTTTCAGCTTTCG
This sequence comes from uncultured Bacteroidia bacterium, assembly GCA_964521065.1. Taxonomy (GTDB): domain Bacteria; phylum Bacteroidota; class Bacteroidia; order J057; family J057; genus CAYVAP01. The sequence goes on from CAZFPQ010000079.1 coordinate 22,364, forward strand.
CTCTTCCCCATTTTGCAATTGACTCAACCATGGGGAGGAGGGTCTCACCCTCTTCGGTCAACTCGTATTCTACCCTGGGAGGAACTTCCGCATACACTTTTCGGGATACCAAGCCATCCTGCTCCAAAGCTTTGAGTTGGATAGAAAGCATTTTATCTGTGATGTCAGGGATCAGAGTCTTCAACTCACCAAACCTCTTTTTCCCATGTCTGAGGTACCAGATGACGACGGTCTTCCATTTGCCACCGATGAAGTGCATGGTCACATCTAAGGCACAGTGGAAGTCTTGATTGAGCATCCGGTATTTGTATTTTTTTCCGTCAATAATCATAACCAGTCCATTTCTATCAAAAAGGGTAGCTGCTATCAAGTTTAACCGTCTATTGTTGGAGTTCTACCTCAACTATACTTTTGAAAGTATATAACGAAAATATAGTTAAAAGATGAAAGTAACAATTTTAGGAACCGGAATAGTGGGCCGAACACTGGCCACCAAACTAGTTGAACTTGGTCATGAGACCACCATGGGTACCAGAAATGTTGAAACTACCCTGACCAATGAAAACAAGGATGGCTATGGAAATGCCCCTTTCAAGGAGTGGTACCAAGAGCATGGACAGATAAAGCTGCGGCCGTTAAGGGAAGCCGCGGATGCGGCTGACATACTTTTTAACTGTACAGGCGGTCAGGTATCTATGGCTGCTCTCGAAGCCATTGGGGAGGATGTGCTCAAGGACAAGGTTCTGATAGACCTAGCCAATCCTTTGGACTTTAGCCAAGGCATGCCACCTTCTCTTTCTCCGGTAAATACCGATTCATTGGGAGAGCAAATTCAAAGAAGGTTTCCCAACCTGAGAGTGGTAAAATCCCTGAACACCATGAATACCCGTTTGATGGTCAACCCTTCTTTGCTCAAGGGAGACCACCATGTTTTTGTATGTGGAGATGACGCAGAGGCGAAAGCCAAAACAAAATCTATGCTCGAATCCTTTGGATGGCGTGATGAGCTCATCATTGACCTAGGTGATATTTCCAACGCACGGGGAACAGAGATGCTATTGCCTATTTGGTTGAGGTTATGGGGGGCGCTGGGGACCGCAGAGTTCAATTTTCACATTCAGCGGAATTAGGAACCGTTCATGCATCCCGTTATGGGTATCATCTAGCAAGTGGTTGGGGCCCTGTTCCAACCACTTTTATGCATAGGCGAACCTCTCAGTGATTCAACTCCTTGATTCTGTTGAGGTCTCTGTCCCAGAAGATGATTTTTTTATTCACATCGGTCGCAACCAGCCTAGTCGCGTCTCCATTCCAACCTATTCCCCAAAGCAGGTCTTGAGCGCTATCTTCAGCTAGCAGTTTCCCCCCTTTGTCCCAAAGTCTGATTTTTTCGCTAGCCGTGGCCAGTAGTTCCCCATCACGAGACCACTGAAGGTTCCTCAATTCTGCCTTGCTCCCCTCAATCGCCCTGATTCGCCTTCCCTCAGCAGTCCAGTATTGCAATAGTGGGGGATAGCCATATTCAAAGTCCCCATAGTCACCCGTGACAAAGAAGGTCCCACTAGGATGCCAAGCTACGCAAAGCATGAGCGTTTCTATCTCTTCCGTTCTATCCTCTATGTGCCAGAGGCTATCTGATTCCACGTCATATAGGCTGATATCTTCCCCGACGGCCACGATGAGGTTTTTTTCAGGGTGCCAGTCCAAACCGATGAGCGACTTTTGATGGGTGTTTACTCGCTGCAAATAGTTTCCTTCGTCATCAAACAGGGTCAAGAACCCCTGATAATCGCCGACTGCCAACAAATCGCCCGAGGTGTTCCAGCCTATGGCTCTTGCCCCTTCTGGGCTGACGCTGTCAAGCGGCGTAAGTTGATCATCGTCCAGGTTGAGAATGGCCGAAGTTGACTTTCCGTCTTGAACTGAAATGGCCAATTTATGTTGGGTCGGATGCCATTTACTTTTGGTGATGGTTCCCTGATAAGGATAGTCTTTGATGGGCTGAAAGTCACGAGAAGAAAATAGCCGCAAAAAGGTATCGTTGGAACCTCCTACCACAATCTGGTCTTTATGGGGATGCCAGTCCACCGACCAAAAAAACCACCTTTTCTCCTCTCCGGTATGCTCAACTTCTTCTTGTGGGACTTGCCCGCATCCCCAGGCGACCCCTATGCATAGGGCTATAAAAAAGATTCTCATTGTTTTTGACTACTTACTGGGCCAAAGATGACTGTTTATTAAGCTGCCTTCGATCTCCTATTTTCGATCCAGAAATCAAGGCTGAGTCTCCCCCCTCCCACGAATAAGAACGCTGCAAAAATGAGCAATAAGTAAAAAGGTTGGGACCTTAGGTCGCCATCCAACATGATAAAGTTGATCACCACCATGGTAATCATCAGCGGCAGCGCGCTAATGCGGGTAAACAGTCCCAGGGCCAAGCAAAGCCCGCAAATGAGCTCCGCCAGTTTTCCGATGTAGCCCATGATCTGAGGGAAAGGCATTCCGACATCGGTGAGCCACTCCGTGTAGCCGCTCATTTGTTCGGCATCGAGCATTTCCAAGCCAAATGAACATATAATGGCTCCGCTAATGGCCCTTACCACATCCAAGCCGATGGGCAAGGTGTCGCTTGATTTCAACAGTTTCTTAATCATTCTCCTCCGTTTTAATTGAGGATTGAATTTATTGAATGGGCCGACATAGTGCCCTAGGGCACATGTAAAATGAATGTAAAAGCTCCCATTCGCTGGGTCTCAAGGGCCAAAACCCCTCTAGATCTTTTTCCTCAGTCCTTTAGCCCCATTTCCATTTCCATTTCAAACTGGTTGAAGGTATTCTCAACATTCATTTTGGTCAGATATGAAATTAACTGGGCTCGGTCTTCTTTGACATTATTGATCCTCACCTGCGTTTGGATTTGGCTGATTCCATCAAATACTCCCTCCCAATCTCCGTCCAGCGCCTCCAATTGCGCCACATATCCATTATCGGGGTTTATGATGAAATAACCCATCGCGGTCTTTCCACTCCCTTTATACACCTCATACACCTGATAGCTTGCCCCTGCCCTTCTGATCGTTTCCATTCTGTTATCCCAAGAATAATTCCGATCCGCAGCCTCATGCATAAGGTCTTCCAGCGTTCCCAGTTGAATCCTTGAGGTTCCTGTACTCCATATTTCCCCTTGGTAGCCTCGCAACTTATGCTTGGTCCTAAACCCGATTCGCTGGTATACCCTAATGGCCCGTTCATTTTTATCGATTACCTCCAACGAGCATTTTTCGATCCCTCTTTCCCGTAAATGAATGAGTCCCTCGCGGTACATCTTATCCACGAGCTGCTTTCCTCGATAAGCAGGCAAGACGCCTGTTCCTGTATTAAATGCGGTGAGGACTTGATCGTGGTAATCAACGGCATTGATCACAAACCCCACCAGTTCCCCCTGATCGAAAACTCCCCAAGAAAGCGATTTTTCTACCCTGGCATATTCGAATCTCTTTGACCAGAACTCCGGCTCTGAGGGCATTTTGACAAAATAGCCTTCAAACGCTTTGACCAGGCATGCCACTATTTGCTCAATAGAAACATCCGTTAAATTCTTGAATTTCATCTTTCAGTTGATCAATTGACGACTCAGTCTGTAGTTTCACCCAGAAGCTGCTATTCTTATCATTCAGCAGCTCGCTTGGCAGTGCTTTCAACAAATGGGCTCCCATGCCCCTCTTGAAGATCATACACCAGAGCCTTAGCAAGTCAACAGGTTGACCCTTTTCCAAAGCGGCGCCGCATGTCCTACACCGCTTTACGGCATGTTGATTCGATAGGAAAGCATCTATGATTTGCACTTTGGCGACCTTTAGCCCCCTTAGAGGCTGTTTGGATTTTTCCTTTACGGCCAAAACTTGTCTTTTTTGAACCTGACCGCGCCGATTTTCCTCGAAATAGCTCGCTATTCCTCAAAAAA
>CAZFPQ010000080.1:0-26062 GCA_964521065.1 uncultured Bacteroidia bacterium
TATAGAATCTGAGCTGATTTCCTTGATTTGTGCTCCTCCATTTAGTTCGATCGAGCCTGAAAAGGCAATGAGGCCAGAAGTGTCTATGCGAATATGCTCTTGCCCTTTGACAGATACATGAATATTATCTTCATCTTCATTTTTTTCTACATAAATCCCTGTATCCCCATCCTGGTCTTCAATCTTATTGATATGAAGAGCACTTCCGTCTTCTCTGCTGATTTCCCCCCAGCTATTCCCGTCCCAATACCAGAAACTCCCAAAATCCTGATCGAAGACAATCAGACCCGCCGAGCTAGAGTCTGTATCCATTTCAAGTCTTTTGCTGGTACTTACGCTGGGAAGTAATACACCTTTATCACCTTCCCTGGAAAATAGCTCAAGAAGGGCGTAGGGTTTATCCGATATATATAATGTGTCGGCGGTAATTATGACTTGTTAGCCAAATACCCCAGATTGCAATCCTAAAAATAGGAGTATGAAAAAATAAAGATGTTTTGATGCTCTAAAACTCATGACGCCCAAACATAAAACTAAAGATCGAAATTTCCATTATTAAAAATACTTGATCCTTACCGTAAATAAATAAGGCCACGGTTGGTATCCGTGGCCTTATTCTTATGTTTTGGCTAAATTCTATATTAAACGACTATTCAATCATAGGCAAATCTATCAATGCAACCTCCTCTTTATTGATACTGCCCATGCCTAGGAAGCCACCATCTGCTTCTGCAACTTTTTTGGCAAGGCTTCTCCAACTTTGCTTGAGTAAATCTACATAACTAGCTTCAAGCTTAGGGGTAATAGCATTCAAGCCAGACAATTCTTCGCTGATGGCTTCTGTGCTGCCTGGTTTCCAGGCACTGATCATTTCTTCTAATTTTGTCGCAAAGTCTGAATTAACTTCTTCGTAGTACTCATGTAGTCGAGTATCAGAAGTAAATGTGCGGTAATTAACAATTTTTTCTCCCAGGGACTTTTCCTTGGAGTCTATATCATCGTCAGCTCCTGCAATCAGAAGGGTGATCAAAGCTGGCGCTTTGAGGAGCAGGGCCACTTCTGCTTCGGATAGGTCGCTAAAATATTTGATTGGCATGTCTCAATTTTTCGGCAAATATACACATAAGGCTGGAAGGCTTGCAAACCATCCAGCCTTAATTCTTTTAAGCTCAATTTTACTTATGCAGGCTGAAGGATCTTCCCCTCCAAGGCTGGAGGAATTTCTCTGTATTCATAGAGTTGATTCCGGAGTCTAGGGGTAAATCCTGCATCTAGAATTACCTTTTGAATTCCTTCGGCGCTTAATCTATAAGGAGCTCCTGCTGCTGAGACCACATTTTCCTCAATCATGATGGAGCCAAGATCATTGGCGCCTCCGTGCAGGCAGACCTGAGCTACCTCTGGTCCAACCGTCAACCAGGAAGCCTGGATATTTTCAATATTTGGTAGCATGATTCGGCTCAAAGCAATCATGCGGACATATTCATCTGCTCCAACCGTATTCTTGACTCCTTTCACTCGATTGAGCAAGGTCCCATCATCTTGATAGGGCCAAGGAATAAATGCCTTGAAACCATTGGTACCCGCGGGGCGCATAGCTTGGACCTCACGGATCCTGACCAAGTGCTCCATTCGTTCTTCAATGGTTTCAATGTGACCAAACATCATGGTAGCAGAGGTAGTCAAGTCAAGTTTATGCGCTTCGTGCATGACATCGAGCCACTCCTGCCCATTACATTTACCATTTGAAATGATGCGACGCACCCGATCATTTAAGATTTCGGCCCCTGCGCCAGGCATAGAGTCCATTCCCGCCGCCATTAGGCGTTGCAATGTCTCACGGTAGCTCAGCTTAGAAAGTTCAGCGATGTGCACAATTTCGGGTGGTCCCAACGCATGAAGCCGCAATTCTGGAAACCAGCTTTTGAGCTTGCTGAAGGTTTCTTCATAAAATTCAATTCCTAGTTCTGGGTGATGACCACCTTGTAAAAGGAATTGGTCTCCACCTTGCTCAAATGTTTCTCGGGCCTTACGCTGATAAGTTTCATCATCTGTGATGTAAGCCTTATCGGCATATTTAGCCACGGGGGGTACAAAGAAGTTGCAGAATTTACAGTTGGCCACGCACACATTGGTGGTGTTTACGTTCCGGTCAATTTGCCAGGTAACGATACCTAAGGTGTCCTTTTTCAGGACTTTACGCATTTCATTGGCGACGTACATCAATTCGTCCGTACTCGCCTTCTGAAACAAAAACATTCCCTCCTCTTCGTTCAAAAACTCAAAGTTAAGGGCTCTATCTAATAAGGTTTGAATCTTCATGCAAAATAGAGATTGGAGCTAAAGTTACTTTTTCCCTAAGCAAAAATCCTTATGTTTGAAACAGCGACTGGATAATAGATGCTTTCCGCCACTGGTTTATTCCCATACGGATTTCTGATCACAATGTCCGAAAGTTTCAGGAAAAATTGAAAGAAAAGGGCAAAAACGCCAAAGAGACTTAAATGGCAAACCAGTTCTAAGCATCTCCCGTTAACAGAGTATAGTTGCCAAGTGTGAGATGGATTTCAATAGCCCGTAGATGGATCAATCATGTACGCATTTGAAGTCATATGGAATCAAGACCTGAAAGGGTTGAGGCAATACTTAGAAAAAAGCCAACAACCAGACCTCAGGGATGCGTCAGGAGATACTCTTCTGCATGCGGCAATTCATGAGTCTAGCCTAGCCATGGTCAAGATGCTCCTTGATTATGGCGCTTCTCCACAGCGGGTAGATCACTTTGGCAACACACCTATTCATTTGGCTACTCTTTTAGGAGACGCCGAAATCGTTGAAGTACTACTTGAGCATGGAGCTGAGATTGATGCGACCACCGAATCCCGTCGCTGGACTCCGCTCATGATCGCCCTCAATGAAAAAAATCTAGACCTCGCCCGCTGGCTCATGCGCCAAGGAGCCAATCCCAACTTTGAGGTGCATACCGAAGGCTGGACCCCCTTGTTGGTCGCCTGTGATATGGGACTCAGGGATTTTTCGCTTCAGTTGATCGAGCGAGGAGCTAGCCTGGATGCCAAAGTAACCAGCGGAGATCTGCGTGGTCGATCTGCTATTCATCTGGCCTCATACAATGGGGAAGTGGGCTTGGTAGAAATGCTGGTAAATCGCGGTGCAGACGTAAACCTTGTTCCAGATGGAGGCGGGCTTAGTTCCTTACATTGGGCGGTGTATAATGGACATCAAGATCTAGTAGAATATCTACTCAGTCAAGGAGCCAATCCCAACTTACGAGCTGACGGCATTTATCAGCGACGGACACCTCTACATTATGCCGTTTCCTTTCGCCATTTACTCATTGCCGAGCACTTGCTCCAACATCACGCGAGTCCCCTCGTCAAGGACAGTGAAGGAGATAGTCCTTTTGACTTGGCTTATCGAGCCAGTCAAGAATCAGAGGCCTACATATACCATGACATGGTAGGCTTACTGAAGAGCTATTTGTGAAAACTTATATCGATGTAGAGGAGTCTAGCATTCATCTTCACTTCTTTCTATGCCATCAACTGGTAAGCAAGGAAAGAGGCGCCGTAGGCCAAGGCGGTTAAATAAACCAACATCATAGCTGCCCAAAACCAGCCTACTTCTTTGCGGGTCACCGCCAACGTACTCATGCATTGCATAGCAATGGCATAGAAAACTATTAGCGACAAAACCACCGCCGGGGTATAAACAGGTTTACCTGTTCGGGGATCAACTTCTCTACGTAAGCGATCTATCAGAGTAGCTCTTTGCTCGATCTGGCGGACTTCATCTCCCGCTCCTTCAGGATCTTGTTGCTGATAAATGATGCTCATGGTGCCTACGAATACTTCCCGAGCAGCAAAACTGGTAATCAGCGCAATTCCAATCTTCCAATCGTACCCCAATGGCCGGATGACCGGTTCAATGAATTTGCCCAAATATGCTGCATATGAATGGTTGAGTTTCTCGGAACTGAAAGCCAATTCAAGTGCTTCTTTCTCGGCAGGGTCCTCGGTCAGGGTCAGCTGAGTTTCATATTTTTCTTCGATCGCCTGTTGTTTTTCGCTAGGGCCATAGGCAACTAAAAACCACAATATCAAGCTGATAACCAGTATTACTTTCCCCGCCTCTACAACAAAGGCCTTAGACTTTTGGTATACGGTTAGACCGACATTACGCCAACGAGGAATCCGATAGGTGGGCAGTTCCATCATGAACATCCCCCCAGCACGGTATTTAAAAATGGTCTTGAACATCCAGGCCATGGCCAAGGATAGGACAAAACCGGCCAGATAGATGCCTGTCATGAATAGACCTCGCTGATCTATCCCAAGAATATATCCCTCAGGGATAAACATGGCGATCAACAAGGTATAAACTGGAATCCTTGCCGAGCAGCTCATCAAAGGAGTTACCAGAATGGTGATCAATCGCTCTTGCCGGTTGGGAATACTCCGGCTCATCATAATTGAGGGAATGGCACAGGCCATTCCTCCCATCAAGGGGATTACAGACCGCCCACTGAAACCAAATGGCCGCATAATGCGGTCCATTAGAAACACGACCCTTGCCATATAGCCCGATTCCTCGAGAAGGGTAATAAAGAAAAATAGGAAGGCAATCTGAGGCACAAAAATGACTATTCCTCCTAAGCCTGCTACCAGGCCATCACTAATTAAATCGGTGTACCAAGCGACTGGTAAGACTCTTTTTATACCGTCGCCTAACCAACCAAAGCCTGCATCTATCCAGTCCATCGGAATAGTGGCCCACGCAAAAATGGCTTGGAAGACCAGTAACAATACCAATAGAAAGATCACGTAACCCAAAATGGGATGAGTCAACAAGGCATCTAAACGTTCTGTGAACTGTTCTTTGGCACTAGGTGGATCAGAAATGACTTCATGTGCCAATTCATCTGCTCGATCAAGTCGCACCAGCAACTCATTAGAGATCAATTGTCCTGCCCTTTTTTCGTCCAACTGAGCGCCAGCCCAATGCTCTGTAATGCTGTCAGCGTGAGTTTGCCCAAATGAAGAAGGCGATACCAGGGCTTGGTAAGCGCGGTAATCCTCTTTAACCCCAAGAAGGTCTTTGATACCAGTTATCACTGAGCGGAAACCAGCCGGAATACTCATGAATGGGCGATCAGAGGCTACTGGCACTTCCTGCAAGCGTTTCTTTAGCTCGCTCAATCCGGATTGCTTCCGGGTCAAAGCCAACTTTACTACTGGAATTTTCAGCAGCTTCTCTAGGCGGGACGCATCAATGTGGAGGTCTCGCTGTTCAGCCAGGTCCGTCATAGTCAGCCCCAAAATAACTGGAAGCCCCAAATCCATGACTTGAGTGGCTAGCATAAGACCTCGGCGCAGCTGAGTAGAATCAGCTACCACTATGACTTGGTCTGGAAAATCAGGATGATCGGTTTGCCGCAGAACATCAAAGGTCACCTGTTCATCCTCAGATGAAGGGTAAAGACTATTCAGCCCAGGTAAATCAACCAAGTTAATTCTCTTCTTTCCATCCAATGAGAGATTGGCTGATTTACGCTCTACGGTAACACCTGGAAAATTGCCTACTTTTTGATTGAGGCCACTCAGGGCATTGAAAAGCGATGTTTTTCCACTATTAGGCGCTCCAACTAGGGCTACCACCCTCTCCACGCCCCTTTCTACCTGGGATTGATCCATATATGGCATGCATCCTCGCGACGCAGTGAAAGCTTAGTTTGTTGGGTCCGAATGGCAATCGGGCCCCCTAAAGGAGCACTTCCCCGGTAAGCAATTTGATCCCCGATACATACCCCCATTTTCAATAAGGCAATTTCCAATTCTGGAGAATCAATACGCACAATTTGGCCTTGCTCTCCTTTTTTCAAAGTAGAAAGCATAGACTCTTGTTGCTGGGCATATGAAGGCGAAAATGGGGTAGCACTCATAAAGATGGTGGGTTGAAAAGGACTGCTGGACGCCGCAAGAACAGTTTATTTAGAATTGATCTAAGTAAAATGTACGCAAAAGTAACCGCGAGGATCAAAGTAACCAATACCCATCGTTAGGTAATTTGGAGTGATGCATACCTAAAGTTAGGTACATACCTAGATGAATTCTGTTTAACCAATAGCCAATAAACTCAAGAAAACAGTTCTCACGTCCGATATCAATGACTTTTGGCAGGCTTAATCGAAAACAGATATAAAGGATTAGCAAAAGATCAGTAGGAGTATCCATTTGTATTTATGTTGTAAGTTTACTCCTCGATTTTGCACCATGCCTGCCATTTCAGCTGTCATTATTACCCTCAATGAAGCGGCGAATCTCCCTCGCTGTATCGAATCCCTAGAGGAAATAGTGGACCAGTGCCTTATCTATGACTCAGGTAGTACAGATGGCACGATAGAATGGGCCAGACAAAAAAAACTTACCGTCATTGAAGGAGAATGGCTGGGCTATGCTGCTACCAAAAATGCCGCCAACCAACAAGCTGCACATCCTTATATCCTGTCCATAGATGCTGATGAGGAACTATCTCCAGAGCTTCGAGCGTCCATCTTGGCAATTAAATCTGAACTCAATGGAGCTTATCAACTAAACCGGCTCACAGGTATCAATGGGCGATGGATCAGGCATGGGGGGTGGCATCCAGATTGGAAGATTCGATTATTTCCAAAAGAACACTGCTATTGGGTAGGGAGATATGTTCATGAGGCTTTACATATAAACGATGATATCGCCGTTCATTCCTTACCTGGAAAACTATTTCATCACAGCTATCATTCCTGGGCGGACTATTGGCATCGTATTGACCAGTATAGCACCTTGTCAGCTAAGGAAATGGTGTCCTCTGGACGGCGCGCAAATTGGTTTAAGCGCACCTGGGGCCCTGGCTGGGTATTCTTTCGTATGTTCTGGCTAAAAGGGGGCTTTCGAGATGGATCTCTGGGTTGGTCGGTGGCCAAGCTCTCTGCTGCCCATCAGCGCCTGAAGTATTTAAAATGGCAAGAAATGATGGCGGGTATACCTGAGGATAACACAATTAATCCATAGACGCCTCGACCAAGTATTATTTAGTTAGCTATTTTGAGTTTGCTCTGATTAGATTCGTAAGCAAAAGAGGATAAAAGCCTGAAGCGTCCTAGCTTTATCCACCTTATCTGGGCGCTTGACATCATCCTTTAGTTTGATAAGATGAAGTTTTTACAGAAAAACCTCCAATTGTTCTTGATCGCGGGCCTACTCATTGCTGGGAATCTCATCTTGTCTTCATTCTTTGTTCGGATTGACCTTACCCAAGAAAAGCGTTACTCACTAGCAGATATCACACTCCAAACCGCCGAAGAGTTGGAAGTTCCCATGACCATCACCGTCTACCTAGAAGGTGATTTTCCTCCAAATATTCGTGAGTTTCAGGAAGCTATACGGACGACCTTGCTTGAAATCAAACAATACGCAGGATCGGACTTCGCCTTCAATTTTGTTGATCCTAGCAAAAGTCCCGAACTGCTAGAGGTATTTCGAGAGCGCGGCTTTGCTCCTATCCCAGTCAAGGTGAGGCTATCTACTACGGAGACCAAGGAACAATACATGTGGCCCATCCTGGTGCTCCGCTACCGAGACCGAGATTTATATGTGGATCTACTCAAAGGCACTGCCGTCATGACCCCTCAGGGTCCTAATGTAAACTTTGCCAAGGCAGAATCGGATCTAGAATATAAGATTACATCTGCCATGCGCAGCATTTCGAGAGAACGGGGCGGTCTGGTCGCTTTGCTCCAAGGCCACGGGGAAGTACCCGTAGAAGATTTATCAGGATTGGGCACCGCCATTTCTAACCAGTATACCGTAGGTCAACTCAACCTAAGTCAGGTTCCAAATTATGAGATCAGCCCAAGTATCGATGTACTTGTGGTTCTTCAACCTACTCGCCCCTTTTCAGAAAGAGATAAGTATGAGATTGACCAATATCTCATGCGAGGAGGAAGCATTCTATGGGTACTTGATTTACAGGAAGTAAACCTCAATTTGTATCGTAATCAAAGTACCCTGACCCAGTTACGGGAACTGAATCTCGATGACATGTTCATGAACTATGGATTCAAGCTTAATTACGATTTAATTCAAGACTTAGAGTGTGAAGCTACTGAGGTTTTTCAACCTGAAAGCCGATCCTTTGCCTCCAAAAAATGGATATTTAGCCCATTAGCCCTGCAGTTTCCTGAACACCCCATTGCCAGAAATGTAGATGCCGCCTTGATGCGCTATACATCGAGCATTGATACTTTTCCCCAATCTGGTGTAAGGAAGAGTGTCTTCATGACCAGTTCTCGATACAGCCGGACGGTAGAGGGGAGTCGTTTTATTGACCTCAATCAGTACCTTCAGAATCCTCCTCCCAATCGTCTTTTTAATCGTGGGCCATTTATCACGGGTTTACTAGCCGAGGGAATTTTCAAGTCCTTGTTTGTCGGAAGGCGTGCTCCAGTAGATTCCCTAGCGCCAAATCAGCCTAATGCCATGTTTGGACCTCAAAACAATCCGGAAGCGCCTGGAACGATGGCAGTAATATCTGATGGAGAGTTCATGCTTGGTAAAAATTTTCGAGAGGAACGAAGTCCTCGCCTGCCCTATGACAACCTCACCATCCTCATGAATGCCATCGACTACCTAGCTGGCGATCCTACCCTGAGTCAAATCCGATCTAAGGATGTGGTAGTGAGGCGCTTGGACAGAGAGAAAGTTGTGGATAACCAGGCTTGGATTCGAGTACTCAACTTAGGCCTTCCCATCTTAGCGGTGGTTTTATTTGGATTGTTCAGAGGATTAATACGGCGCAGGAAGAATGAGCGACTTAGAGTTTCCTGATAAATTGGTACTTGGACAGGCTTAAGTAGGCATTGGGATATGCTTTATGGCTTTTGAGGTAAGATAAGTGCCTTTATTCCAAAAAAATCATAGTCCATACCCCAAACTTCTATCCCTACCTGCTTAAGCCCAACAGAGCTACGTAACCATATTCTGATTACTCGATTTTTTATGGCTATCTGATAAATAACTGTGAGTAAGGCTGTAGCAATTGGTCAAGGTGCTTTGTTCTTAACGAAAACAATACCTTTAAATCTTTCCAGCATGAATCGAAGCATTTCTAGTTGGCTCCTTCTAGCCCTACTTACACTATTTGCTTGTAAATCATCCGACGGACTGAAACCGAGTCCTTGTCGAGACGGAAGGTGTACCTATGCTTTTGTTGAAGATGCCCAGCTATCCATTGAGGAAGTGGATGAGTGGAATGTATTTCTGCGTAGGGACTCAGGCGCAAACTTGGTATTTACGTACAATTATGTAGCAGATGACAATCCTCGCATTGCTGACGATGAGTACAGTGAACGAATTTCCTTCGAACTCAATCCTGATCTGACCAACATTGCTCTAGAAGATGGAGAGTTGACAGAAATCAAGCTTGCTTTTGCTCCATCCTGCGAGTGTATCCTAGAGGTGGTTGAAATCCGATCTGGAAAAATTAGTGGGGAAAAGATCAATGAAAACCAATGGGAATTCAACTTAGACCTGGAGTTTGAATGGGCAGGTAATCCCCAAACCCGAAACATTTCGGGGGTTTTTGAACGGGATACCTGAAAATTTAGCTACCTTGAGGGGACGGAACTTCCTAGCTCTAACCTTTGAAGAAAATTCAGATATGACTCCTCAAGATTTTCACATTGAGACCTTGGGGCCTTGCAAAATCAAGTCTCCTCTGAGCTACAACACCCACACGGATTCGCAGCAAAATGTATTCGTGAATGAGAACCGCCGGGTACTTTTTGATGTCATTTATGACGAACAAGAAGATGGGAGCTTAGCTCCACATGATATAGAACTCACCATGCAGCGGGCGGGACCCCGCGAGCATATTTATTTTGACCCCTCCAAAACCACGGTTGCCATTGTCACCTGTGGGGGCTTATGTCCAGGAATCAATAATGTAATCCGGAGCTTGGTCATGGCCATGACCTACCGCTATGGTGTACGCCGTATCTATGGGGTACAGTATGGCTATCAGGGTTTCATCCCTGAACATGGACATCCTTTTATAGAACTCACTCCTGACAAAGTGTCTACCATTCACCAGTTTGGTGGATCCATGCTGGGCTCTTCTCGTGGAGACCAAGATCCAGAGGTCATCGTCGACTGCCTAGAGAGACACGGCATCAATATCCTGTTCACCATTGGAGGAGACGGTACCCTCAAAGGAGCACTCAAGATCCAACAGGAAATCAAACGCAGAGGTTTGAAGATTGCAGTGGCAGGTATTCCCAAGACCATTGACAATGACATTAATTTCATAGAAAAAAGCTTTGGCTTTGAAACCTCTTTTACGGTGGCCAGTCCTATCATACGAGATGCGCATAATGAGGCCAAAGGTGCATATAATGGAGTAGCTATTGTCAAGTTGATGGGCCGTGATTCTGGCTTTATTGCTGCCAACGCTGCTCTATCTATGCCAGAGGTGAACTTTGTATTGGTCCCTGAAATTGACTTTGATTTAAAAGGGCCCAATGGCCTGTTTGAGATCGTTCGTCAGCGACTTGTCGATAAACAACACTGTGTAATCGTGGTCGCAGAAGGAGCTGGGCAGAAGTTTTTTGCCCAGAAGGGGAAAAACATCGATGCATCTGGTAATGTCATTCACCGGGATATCGGCATCTTCCTCAAAGACTCATTCTCCGAATACTTCAAGTCAATCGATTTTGTCGCAAACTTTAAGTACATCGATCCAAGCTACATCATTAGATCTGCCCCAGCGACTCCTAGCGATGCCATTTTCTGTAACAAGCTTGGACTACACGGGGTCCATGCCGCCATGGCTGGAAAAACTAGTTTTGTAGTCGGGCGAAGAAATAACAAGTTCGTTTACCTTCCCATGGAAATGGTGACCAAAAAGAGAAAAAAGATCAATCCCAAAGGTGATCTCTGGCTTAATGTATTGGAAACCACTGGGCAGCCGGTAGCTATGGTCAATGCCTCACCTAGTACCAATGGCAAAGCATCCAAAGAGGAGAGTAAGAAGGTAGCCTCTTAAGGCACTTGGACAGAAGAAATCGGGGTATGGCGGTATGGGAAAAGGATTTTTTTGAAATAAAGCTACTTGCTCTCTAACCCGATTACCGTTTTTCTTCTATTCATCTGTTTATAATTCTACTGATATCCAGGCATCTTAAAACAAGATTCACCTTAGTTTGGTCTCGATCATACAGAAAAGAAGAATGGCCGGATAAAAATCCGACCATTCTTCATCACGCCTAATATTCAATCTCTTATTTAAAGTAGAGGCTCACGGTCTGGCCAGTCTCTCTGTCAGAAACATCTACCCGGCTGAATCCATTCGCGCCCACTTCTTGTTCAACTCCTCTGAGAATAAAGGAACCGAAGTGGTAGTCCACGAAGTAACCCGTAGCAGCCATTTCTGCCGCAACAGTTACAACCTCTGCTTGTAGGCTAAGCCCTTCTTCTTTTTCTAACTCAGTTTTGGTGTTGTATATAGCTACGACCTTGTCTATACCATGGGCTAAGAAAGAACCCGCGTGGTTACTTGCACTTAACTCTTCATAGATCATCTCAACATGGGGATCTTGGGTAGCTTCCTCTGTTTGAATCCAGTAATCTGCCTCTTCAGTAAGTTCCATCATAGCCTCTTCATGAAGGATTCCTTCGGACCATAGGAACAGCTCAGCTTGGACAGAGGGTTCAAAATGATTCCCACTACGATCTATGCCTAGGCTAGCGTGGTCGTTTTCGTTAACAGGGAATTCCTTCTGTACAGGCTCAACGAAGATCGCCTTTTTACCACCTTCAGTAAGGTTACCATTATCCGTGGGTTCAATGATTTGCTCTGGTGAACAAGAAGTCAAGGCAAACAAGGCAGCGACGGCAAAAGTAAAAAATGGGGTTTTCATTGCTCAGAGAATTAGGTGATGAAGTGAAATCTATTTGCCTGCTAATTCTCTGTAAACTCTTTTGCGCTGGCACACTAGTAATTACGCCTTGGAGGGCCTTGGGATTCAAAATAGCTCCATGAACCTATCTAACGGGCAGATGCGTAATCTAGCGGTAAGAAAAAGCCATAACATACCTGTTTTAGTCATCTACTTAATTCGAATCAGTAGCCACTGATATACGTCTGGGGAAATATTAATTGGATCTATCCCAGCCATACTTCGATACATCGAGGATTGGGTAACGGGGGTAACCTTTACACATAGCTCGCGATTTGAAAGCCAAAAGAAAGAATCTAGACCTGATTTAGGTGACCAAGTAATAAAGGACGCTTGGAATACTTCTTTCCTTTCAAAATTTGCCCCTAAGCTCGATAAGGTCATTACACAGCCTCCATCCATGAAAGCATCATACAGATCTAACACGCAGGTACCGTCAGGAGAGATCAAAGGAAGACCTTCGGTAAAAAAATTCCCTTCACCTGTTTCTAGATCATAAAATACGTGCGAGGGAGTTTCATAAGCTTCATTTACCACATACTTACCTAATTTCTCAAGAGTCCCTACAAATCTTTTGCTGATGTAGCCTTCCCCATCGTAATCTGTAATTCGGATAGAATCTTTACCTCCTCGAATGGGCAGCAGAAAATCATTTTTCCAATCGACTTCCGAAAGATCTATTGGTTGAGGGGTCGGCAGAATCTGATAAGGATTGACGATGGCTCTTGCTTTCATGTTCTCCCCTTCTGATTGATCGAGTATGCTGAGTTTGAGATAATTTTGAATGCTATCTCTTAAAGCTTGTTCAGAAATGCTTTGCTCACTCGGATTCAAATATGGGCTTTGAGTCAAAATGGGGGCATCCTCATTGGGTTCGTACATCGCAGGTACGCCCCAGCGACTGCCAGCATCCACGTCACCCGAGTAACTTGGCAAAGAGATTCCGTAATGATATGCAGCCATACTCTGATCAGTCGGGTGGCTCGCTCGCATAGAATATCTTTGTACTGACCACACATAATACAGGGTATGAGGTGGAATCTGGATAATTTCTTTATCTAAGAAAGGCCCATAGACATACCCCTCTGCTTCTGTGTTGGTAAACGGGGTGAAAGTAACCTTTAGCCATTCTCCGTCAATCCATCGCCCCTGATCTCTTAGTTTCGTCATCACTCCAGTAGAATCAAGAATCTCCACACGATGCCCATAAGGCAGCTTGGCGACTACCTCATGGCCTAAACCTGGGCCTTGGCGGATATTCAGACCACTTGGAGCCGCGATGTATCGATAGACATCTTGTGCCTCTATCGTCAAACCGCTTAGGCATAAAAGGATGAAAATTAAGATGTTCCTCATTGGACCGGGTTTTGATTAAAGGTACGGAGCCTTTCAAAACCTCAAGTCCAAGCTGAACAAATGCAGCAGAGATCTATCTTTCTGCCAAGGTCGAGCTTTTATTCGACGCCAATCATCAAGCTTAAGCACTCAGGCCTCGACGGTCCCAAAAGCTTAGCACTCCTTGCAATACTTTCAGCAGGTCATCATATGCATATGGTTTGATCAAGAATCCTTCGGCTCCCAGAGCCTGAAAACGGGCTTGGTCCTGCATGGTAACCGAACTAGAAAATACTACCACTGGAATCCCCTGCCAAAGCAACGATTCTTTGAGGTGATACAAGATATCATCGCCAGACATCATGGGTAGCGAATAATCTAACAAGATTAAATCAGGTAATTCTTGATTTGAAATAGATTTCAAGTGTCGGAAGAGCTCTCTCCCCGACTTCATGATGCTTACTTCACAAGGATAGTTCAGTTCTACAATGGCTTCTTCGATGAGGCGAATGTCAGCCGGCAGATCTTCTACCAACAACAGTTTCATGATTGGGAGTGATGTAGTTAGGCTAATGCTTTAAATATGGAAGTGGGTGCACTGCAGATTGCTTAATATAGATACTATTTACATCAACAAAAAGTTGTCTAATCGTTATATCATCTTCCCAAAAAGCTTTGGAAATATCACCTTTTCTTTTGTAAACATTTTATCATGGCTCATACCTCCCCATTCTAAGGAACATAACCATCAATAAAACCTAAAGATTACACGTAAATTGAGCAGGCGGGCGGAGAGTAGATTGGGTACGGCGTACTGGTCGTTTTGAAGGTCCTTGACCCAAACAAAAGAAACGGTATTCTCCCGTTGGAAAAGGTTGAAGATCTCAAAAGTTGCCCATATAGACTCTATTCCAATCTTTCTGCCTTGCTGCACGGGCAGGGTAATCAGTTTACTGAATCCTAAATCGGCCCGGTGATATGGCGGGAATCCCAAGGCAGTGCGCTGGGAAAAATCATTAGGAGGGCCAAATCGCATCCCACTTCCATATACGTAGTTCACATGAACCTTATAAGTGGGATTGATGGGCAATTCATCTTGAAAATACATGGCAAAGGTGAGCCTTTGGTCCGTTGGACGTGGTACAAAGCCTTGCTCATCGCCAGCAATGTCTTCAGAGGTTTTTAGCAAACCAATCGAAACCCAAGAATCCACCCCTTTAATGAACTCGCCGTTGATCCTCGCGTCAAGCCCGTAGGCAAATCCTTCTCCCACCTGATCAGGATAGTAGCGGATCCGAACATTTTGAACCTCATAGGGGATCAAATTATAAAGTCGCTTATAGTAAGCTTCTGCAAATAAGCGAAAGGGGCGCCCCCAAGCGGTAAATCGGTGATCAAGTCCTAAGATCGCGTGGGCAGCGCTTTGAGGTTTGACCTCCAAGTTTAAGCTCCCATCAAAGCGTCTAAACTCTCGATAGAAGGGGGGCTGGTGGTACAATCCCCCAGACAAACGAAGTCGAGTGAGCAATTCTCCTTCTACATTCCGACGCAAATCCCAAATGAGCTGTCCACGCGGACTGACCATCCACTCATCGATCAGGTCATAGTACAAGGCCCTAACTCCGTAAACCAGCCTTACCCCCTTCCCCATCTTCCATTGATGTTGGATGAAGGCTTTGTATTGGTTGGAATTGAGCTGGGCCTGGCCTCTTGCGTAGGAAGTAATGCCAAAGTTACTTTCTGCGTCAACCAAGTAGCCCGCCGAATCTAGAAAGGTATATTCTTTGAGGTCATCATCAATACGGGTATGCTGGTATTTGACCCCAAAGTCCAGGCGGTGGGTAGCACGGTTGTTAGATAGCCAACGTCCTCGCCACTGCGCTGCGTAGACATCTGCCGTAAGGTAGTTTCTCGCATGTCGGTATTCACTACCAATGTCTAACTCAAAATCTGTTTCATTGAACTCTTCATCGCCAAGATTGGCGTTCACTTCACCCAGCAAGTATCCCCCCTCCACATCTATCAATTCTTGTTCACTCGTACGAAAAGCGGTGAGGATATAATCAAATTTCCAGCGGGTAGAGGGTTGATGCTCCATCATCAACGCGCCTAGCCCCGTGGTGTAATCACTGACCTCGCGTCCTTCAAAGCCAGTTCGAATACGAATCACTTGATCGACCAAAGTCCCAATGGTTGAGACGCGACCCGTGGGCTCGAACAAAAATCGATTGCGGGTCACCGCAAAAAAAGCTGTGTACTTGATAGGGGTATTGTCGTAGTAAATGGTATCTAGCTGTCCATTCTTACGTTCTACGATACGTTCTTCCCGATATTGATTCTTGGGTGTGTACGTAAACATGCCCTGATAGTCCAAAAAGCTAGGTCGATAGTCTCCACGGGTATTCAAACTATTGAGCAAGTAGGCCATCTGGAAGCGACGGGCACCCATCAGCCAAGTAAAACGACCAGGCTGATCGGGATTCTTTTTGTTCTTGGAGACTCCCTCTGCATGAAGATTGGTACTCAGGATTCCAATTTCTGCCGTTCCCCTAAAATCTCGAGGCTGCCGATATGTGATATCTAAAACGGAAGAAAGTTTATCTCCGTACTGAGGGGCAAATCCTCCCGTACTGAACTTGAGGTTTTGAGCCATGCTTGGATTAGAAAAGCCTAGCCCTTCCTGCTGACCTGAACGAGTCAAAAAAGGTCGATAAATCTCGATCCCATTGACATACACCAAATTCTCGTCAAAATTGCCACCCCGCACTTGGTACTGCGATGAAAACTCATTGTTGCTAGCTACTCCAGGCATCCCTTTTACAAATGCCTCCACACTGGGTGCAGTGACTGGCATTTGTTGCATTTCCTTCATGCTAATGGGAGAAATTAGCATGGTTTCATCAGAAATGGAGGTAGGATCTTTTTGTCCCAGAATCTCTACTTCATCTATTTCCCTAGCCAGGAGCTTGATGGTCTCATCATAAATTCTGGATTCCCCTACGTACAATTCCAGGGTAGACGAGGTAAATCCAGCGTGGCTAAAGCGAATACGATAAGTCTTACCCGCCGGTATAGTCAATTCATATCGCCCATCAGAATCACTTTGAGTAGCGATCTCAGTGTCCAGTACCTTAATCCGCACCTCACGCACAGGCTCGTTGAAGGCGTCAATGACTTTCCCCTTCACGGTTCCCGTCTGGGCCCAAGCAGGAGCCCAGCTACAAATAATCAGGAGCAAGGTCCACCAATAATTCTTCCCTTTTACCATTGTTACAAATATACAACAGGAAGCCTAGAGGAGAACAAGGACAAAATACAGCCCCCCGTCGCTTAGCTGACGACAGGTGTGCCAAGCTTTTGCCACGAGGAGTCTCGATTAAAAGAGTACCCGGAACTTGATTGTATCCTCAATTTCTTTCAAGTCTTTGATCACTTCTTCATCGTACTTCCGATTGATGTCGGTGATTACGTAGCCAATCTCTTCGTTTGTTTTGAGGTATTGACCTGAGATGTTGATGTCGTGCTTGGCCAAAACATTATTGATGTGAGAAAGAATGCCTGGGACGTTGCGGTGAATGTGGATCAAGCGATGGACGTCGCGCTGGACAGGCAACTGAATCTCTGGAAAATTAACACTTCCAAATGAGCTGCCAGAATTGACGTAAGCCAGCACTTGTTTGGGCACATAGTTCGCAATGTTGCGTTGGGCCTCTTGGGTGCTCCCTCCAATATGCGGAGTGAGGATTACGTTCGGGATGCCTTGTAAAGGAGATTCGAAAGGGTCATCATTAGAGCGAGGCTCTTTGGGGAAGACGTCAACTGCAGCTCCTTGCAAATGCCCACTTTTCAAGTGACGAGCCAATGCATCTAGATCGACGACCTTGCCCCGAGCTAAGTTGATGAATATTGCCCCTGATTTCATCTGGGCAAACTCTTCTTCCCCAAAAATATTGTTGTTTTCAGGTCGACCATCTACATGCAGCGTTACCACATCCATGGTTTGCAGCAATTCTTCTAGACTATCTAGCTTGGTTACGTTGCCCAAGGGAAGCTTCTCTACCAGATCGTGATAGTATACATCCATACCCGCGGCTTCTGCGAGTACCGATAATTGCGCTCCAATGTTGCCATATCCAATGATTCCAAGCTTTTTGCCTCGGACCTCGAAACTACTGGCTGCAGACTTGTTCCATTTACGCTGATGCATCCCTTCATTGAAAAATGGAATACGCCGCATCAACATGATGATCTCGGCCATCGCCAATTCTACTACAGATCGGGTATTGCTGTAAGGGGCATTGAAGGCGATCACCCCTTTTTCCGCACAAGCCTTGAGGTCAATCTGATTGGTACCGATGCAAAATGCCCCTACCACCATTAGCCGGTTAGCATGCTCCAATACCTTACGAGTTATTTTGGTTTTTGAGCGAATCCCAATGATGGATACTCCTTTGATTTTTTCACAAAGTTCATCTTCCCCTAATGCCCTACCAATTACTTCTACCTGATATCCCTCTTTTTCAAAAATCTCCAGGGCTTTGGGGTTGATGTTTTCTAGCAAAAGAACCTTGATGCGATTTTTAGGATAAGACAGCGCCATGGGCAAGTCATTTACGTACAAAAATTCATCAAAGCTAGGGGTAATGTGATCTGCCTTATCCAAAATGTTTTCCCGAAGAACATTTTCAGTGAAGGCAAAAAACTTATGAGCTTCCCCAGATTCTTTGATTTCGTAATCAGTGTACGCATCTCCGATTACATTGATTTCTCCCTCTAATCCTAGCTGAGACAAAACCTTAGATTTTCCCTTACTATGGGCCAAAGGATTAGATGAATCCGCTCCGGTAATGTTGCCGTCTTCATCAAAGACAAAGCGATTGGCCAAGACATGGTCCGCATCAATGTGGTAATCAGCCACTACTGGTTCAATGAAGTCATGAAATCCATTAGAGACGATGTAGACCTGACCTTGAAACTGTTGGAAAAAGCTGCGGTTGCGAACGATGGAGGTACTTACTTTCTTTTTAAGCCGCTCAATTAAAATGGGTAAATGATTGCGGTGAGCCTTTAGGAGATTTAGGCGAGAATTGAGAGATTCAGTAAAGGAAATTTCACCATTAACTCCTCGATTGGTAATAACTGCGATTTGATCTACTAAGGCCTGCTGCTCAGGGTGATCTTTCATCACAATTTCGGCCAATTCTTCTAAGGCCTCCACCTGTAAGAAGGTGCTATCAAAGTCGATGACAAAGTATTTGGTCAGAGTACTCATCTGTGCTATTTTCTGATGCTCATAATCCATGCGCAAATAAAGACTTGTCGCGCGAACTTTCTTATGAAGTTTGCATTATTTCTGTCCTTTTATTTCTCTCTTATCTATTAAAATCAAAATTCATTGAAAACTATTTGGTTCGGCCTTACTATCGGCCTACTCGTCTTATTCATTGCTGCCTGCATGAGTGCCAATACCGTCAAATCTGAGTCCTTGATTTCTATCTCGGCCCTGCATCCAGGAATTATCTACCAGGGGCGTGTTGCGACAGAAGAAGAATTCCCCAGGTTGATTTGGACTGGAGCTAGCATGACTTTTCAAGTTCATGCTGACTCAATATGGGTGGACCTAGAGTCTTTCAACCTCCGAGGAGATTCCCTCTCTAGACCTGATACGTTGTACCTTTCTGTGGTGGTGGATGGAGTCCGAACCTTTACCCTAGCCGTCCCTCCAGGTCATAACACCTTACAATTACCTCTCAAATCAAAAGATAGCTTAACTCGGGTGAGTTTATTTAAAAATACTGAAGCTAATACTGGGGCCATACAGATTAAGGGTTTACTGATTTCTCCTGAGGGAAAAATGGGGCCTCCCCCAGATTTGTTGCCTCACCGAATCGAATTCATTGGCAATTCGATTACCTGTGGATACGGCAACCTTGGAGACAATCAATACTGCCGCTTTTCTAACCAAACTGAAGATGGCTTTCTTAGCTACGCCCGGCTAACAGCCCAGCACCTTTCTGCCGAATTTCAGGCTGTTTGCTACTCAGGAAAAGGCATCTACCTGAATTATGACCGCTCGCGAAATGAAAACCTTCTTGAGCTCTACCAACTTTATGCCCCAGGTGGCAAACCTTATAATTTTGAAGGTCCCTCTCCAGACGCTGTCTTTGTCAACTTAGGGACCAATGATTTTAGCCCATCTACCCCTTCTCGGGAAGGCTTTGTAGGACAATACCTAAACTTAATTCGGAAAATCAAGGCGCAACATCCCAATGCCCATATTTTTTGCTTGACGGGCCCTATGCTCAACAATCAAGCTCCAAGAAAACCTTTGGATACACTGAAGGAATATATTGAAGAAGTTGTGGGCCAAGCCTTAAGCGAAGGCCTAGGGCCTATCGATACCTTCAATCTGACTCCTCAAGGCCCCTTGGGCTTTGGCTGTGACTGGCATCCCAATTTGGCTCAACATGAGCTGAACGCCGATGAATTAAGTGAATTTGCCCGTAGAAAACTGAAATGGTAAAGTAAAAAGTAGTCCCACTTCAAATAGCTTACTTAATTTGAGCTCCAGTCAGGAAAATGACAGCAATACCGACTTGAAGGGCCCAATTTTGCCCTAGATTCCTACCCACAAAAACCGCTTCCCATGTTGCAAACTAGCCACCCCACTAATACCCAAGCTTGGAAAAATTTAGCCGCCCATTATCCAAACATGGAGTCGGTAAAAATGAGCGACCTTTTTGCCCAAGATCCAGACCGCTTCCAGCGTTTTTCGACTCAGTTCGAAGATATTCTGCTTGACTTCTCTAAAAACCGCATTACTCAAGAGACCCTCAATTTGCTATTGAGTCTGGCTGAAGAGCTTGACCTCAAGGATGCCATCGAACAAATGTTTACGGGGAGTAAGATCAACCAGACCGAAGATCGCGCAGTTCTACACGTGGCGTTACGAAACCTAAGCATGGATGCCATCGAGGTAGATGGCCAGGATGTGATGCCTGAGGTCAAATCGGTGCTAGAACGCATGGAAGCCTTTGTCAACCGCCTACATGCGGGTGAGCATCTGGGGTATACGGGAAAAAAAATCACCAAAATTGTCAACATCGGCATTGGAGGATCAGACTTAGGCCCGGTGATGGTGACAGAGGCCTTAAAGCCTTACTGGCAAGAAGGAATGGAGGTTTTTTACGTCTCCAACGTAGATGGTACCCATATCGCCGAAACCCTCAAAAAGGTCAATCCGGAAACGACTCTATTCATGATCGCTTCCAAAACCTTTACCACCCAAGAGACCATGACCAACGCCCACAGTGCTAGAAATTGGTTCTTGGAACAGGCCCAGGATGAAGCTCACATTGCCAAACACTTTGTGGCTTTGTCTACCAACCATGAAGGGGTGGTTAATTTCGGCATTGACCCCGAGAATATGTTTGGCTTTTGGGATTGGGTAGGCGGTCGCTATTCTGTATGGTCAGCCATCGGCTTGAGTGTAGCAGCCACCATTGGGTTTGAGAATTTCCGACAATTTCTTGCGGGGGGACACAGCATGGATCAGCACTTCCGTACAACTCCCTTTCAGACCAATCTTCCCGTCCTGCTAGCCTTGATTGGCGTTTGGTACAATAACTTCTTTGGAGCCGAAACTGAAGTAATTCTCCCCTATGACCAATACCTTCATCGCTTTGCAGCCTATTTCCAGCAAGGCAACATGGAGAGCAATGGTAAATATGTAGCTCGTAATGGGGAAAAAGTTAGCTGGGAAACAGGCCCGGTAATCTGGGGAGAGCCTGGGACCAATGGACAACATGCCTTTTACCAGTTGATTCACCAAGGAACCAAACTTATCCCTGCCGATTTCATTGCTCCTGCCCAAACTCATAACCCCATAGGCGACCATCATCCCAAACTATTAGCCAATTTCTTTGCTCAAACTGAGGCCTTGATGAAAGGTAAAAGTGAGGCAGAGGTAAAGGCAGAACTAGCTGGAAAATCCCCAGAAGAAATAGAGTTCTTGACTCCTTTCAAGGTTTTCGAGGGCAATCGTCCTACCAACTCCATCCTGGTTAAGCAAATCACGCCCTATACCCTGGGGCAATTGGTGGCCATGTATGAGCACAAAATTTTTACCCAAGGCGTCATTTGGAACATTTTCAGCTTTGATCAGTGGGGAGTCGAGCTGGGTAAGCAGCTAGCTAAGGCCATATTGCCTGAGCTAAGCGGAGACGATAACGTCAGTAGCCATGATGCTTCTACCAATGGACTCATCAATGCCTATAAGCAAATGCGCTAGATAAAACATCAAGCTTAGAAAGCAGGTAGGGAATTCCTTACCTGTTTTTTTATGCTTAAAAATCAAACTGGAAACTCAGGACAGGAATCAAACCGCCGGGATGGCGGGTGAAAACAATGTCTTGGTTATCGTTGCTCCATCCTACACTGCGCAAGTTGCGTCGGTCAGTCAGGTTCTGTATATCCAAGGTGATCGCACCAGAACTCCGCTTGGCGTTCCAAAACCAGGCAAAGCGAGCATCGATCCGGAAATAAGGAGTGACTTGTTCGGTATAAAAAAGGCTTTCATCAGCTACATATACTCCTCGCTCTTCAGAGGCCTGTCGATCTGGTGGGGTGTAACGAAAGCCCCCGTTATACAAGACCCGTCCCCCTATTTGCAAAGTGCTCTTTTTGAGGTAAAACTCCTTGCCAATGGTATAACTGGATGTCCACCGGCTAGAAAATCGGGTATGAAAACGCTTTCCATCTGGCAATTCAAAAAATGACTCAAAGACAGATCCTGTTAGCAAAAAATACCAGCCTTCGGTGAAGGTCTTTTCTAGCGAAAGGTCCAATCCATAATTCAGACCTTTTCCCTCACTCACGAAAGGATCAAAAGCGGATTCTCGTCGATTAAGTAACCAGAATGTGGTACTGTCATTCCATTGCCCATTTTCCCCCCTTAGGACAGGGATTTGAAACAGGCGCTGGGCATATAATTCCGCTGTGACCCGAAAACTTTGTCCCAAGACCTGACTAAACGACAACACCCCATGATGAGAGCGCATCATCGGAAGATCAAAATTGGGGAGGGTCTGCGTTTCTTGGTCAAAGTAGAAGTAAAGCATCATGGGAAGGGTCTGGCTATGCAGGCCATACGCCACACTCAAAGATGTCTTGGAAGAAAAGTCATACTTTAATGCAGCCCGTGGGTCTAGCGTCATGCGCCTATTCAGTCCTAGCAAATAATAGTGCCCTCCAAGATGCAGCGTGGCTTTGTCACTCAGCCGGTGACTCAATTGAGCAAAGTACTGAAAGGTCTGGGTTTGCCCTTCACCTTGAGCGGATAGGTCGCGGTTGTTTTCATCAAGGTCAAATAAATTGGCTCTAGCTACCGATTCCCGATAAAAGCGATAGAACACTTGATGGAAGAATATGCCGGTCTTCAACTTGGTACGAGGAGAAAGGCGGCGGTTGTAAGTCAAAGATACGATTCCCCTTCTGTCCACATGTTCTTCCTCTCGATACTTGCTGGCTCGGTTGAGGGTATCTAAAACGTCATAGTTCCGGAAAATAAAACTGCCCGTCAGGGCAGCAGAGATCTTGAGATATGAACGCTCATCCAGGTTGCGTTTGTGGGTCATCCCTACCGTCAACATGTTGCTGCCTTGGCGGCGATCCTCCCATTCATTGGAGCGAAAGTCATCACCTAATCCTCGATCTATAACTTCTGGCACCGGGCGATAGTGTTCGAGGCTCCATCCGGCCATGCCAAAAACGGTCGTGAAACTCTTTCCATCTTTTCCATCAAAAGCCAGATTAAATGACAGATCGGTAAAGTCATTATCTACTCGCTCTCCTACTAAGTTGAAGCCCATACGATTTAGAATGGAAAGGGTAGAGTAGCGGTAATTAACCAAATAAGAAGATCGACCTCTTTGAATCGGGCCTTCTGTGGCAAAGTCTAAGCCTAGCAATCCAATCTTGACGCGGTGGTCCCGGCTATTCATATTGCCTTTTCGGAAATGTACATCCATGATCCCAGAAAGGGCATTGCCATATTCTGCGGCAAAAGCTCCGGTACTAAAGTCAGACTGATCAATCAACTGGGCACTAAACACCGTAAGTCCTCCCCCCGAGGTTCCTGGCCGTGCAAAGTGGTTAGGGGTAGGAATGTCCAGTCCTTCCAAGCGCCATAGCATGCCTATTGAAGAATTACCGCGGATGATGATGTCATTTTCCGAATCATCTTCTCCTTGCTGTACCCCTGGAAACGCCAAAGCCATGCGACTAGGGTCATTGACTGAGGCGGGAATCCTGCCCGTCACTTCAGCGTTGAAACTTCGTGTGCTAACCACCGAAAGGTCATTTGTTGCTTGACTCGGAAAATTGCCAGAAGTGATCAATACCTCATCAGCCATTAATTCATCTACCCCAGATTTCAAAGCTATTTCTAGGGAGGCTTCTCGGCCTGAACTCAAGATCAATGGCTCAGACCGAAAGCCGAGGTAGCCTGGATAGGAGCACCTCACGGAGTGTCTACCTATGGGTATATCTTTGATGACAAAACGCCCTTCTGGGTCGGATATCGCACCGTACTTTTTTGATTCGTATTCCACGAATACCGAAGCACCTTGGACAGGAACTTGACTATCTTGATCTCTCACTTGGCCACGAATAGACTGGACTTGTTGACCATATAAAGCTGAGGCGCCAAGGCACAGGACAGCCTGAATGAGGCCGAGTAATAAGTAGCGAAACATGAAGTAGAGGCGTTAGTAGTAGTAGAATATCTAGATTAATTCATGTGTTTGGGTGTTTTCATAAGTGGTTCTCTATTAATAAATTCGCAGTTTGCGAATAGCAAATAGATTGTTTTATAGGTCCATTTCATTGATCCAAGCCTTAATGAGGGCTACTCCCTCTTGGTGGACCAAGGTTCGCCCAACCTCAGGCATCATGATTCCAGGATCAGTTGACTCCATTCGATAGGCAAGGATGGACTGGTCCGCTTGCCCAGGATGGATGTCATAGGCAAGATCACCCGATCCACGTCCTGCCGCAACGGGGGTTTTGAACACTCCATATACTGATGGATCTTCTTGGTGAATATCTAAAAAGAAGCCCGATGTAGAGGCTGGTCCATGGGGATTATGGCAGTGAGCACAATTGATATCTAAATAGGCCCGGGCCCGCTCGCCTAAGTTCCCATCCAGGGCATCGTCCCAATTGGGTACCGATGGGATCTCATCTAGCTCTTTAGGTAGATCTTTGAGTAAACCTAAGTTTTGCCAGTGGGCTAATTGGTTTTTTTCAAGATCTGTGGAATAGGAAAATTCGTGATTTAACTGGCGCACACTAGGTCCAATGGGAGTCATCTCCCCATCCCAACTGTGGCAGCTTTTGCACTGATTTAAATTGGGCATGGGATAATTAACTTTGCGTTTTTTCCCAGCTTTGTCCCGCCAAACAACTTCTTTGGTATCCCCTGCTACCTCTAAGGTCGCCTCCGTTTGCTCTTCATTCCAGTGGTAAGGCAAGGCCTTCCAACCTTCTTCTTCATGAATCAATAATCGGGTTTCCATTAAGCGACGGCCTTTCTCTGGCTTGCGCTCATCTACTGGAAAATAGAAGGTTTTCACGATCGTGGTACCCTTTGGGAATTGCAATACGCGATCAGTCTGATAGTCCACTTCTGCCCCTTTTGGGAATCGAATGAATCGCAACTTGTAGGCGTAATCAGAAAAGAGGGGGGTGTTCAAGTCATAAGGAATTACCCCTTCGGTGGGAAGTTGATCGGCCAAGTTTCCTTGGAAAAATCCATACTCACTGAGTTTCAAGGGGTAGACCTGGGAATCACTCGATTCGCGATCTGCGAATCCTAGGCTTGCCAGTGCTAGGACCAAGACCAGCGTATACTTCAATCGGATCTTCATCATTTCTTTCTCCTCGTTTACTCTCCTATTTTTTTCCTTTCAATATGGCTGGAACCATCAAAGCTGGTTGGGAACAATTAAATCCGACCAATTCTGTACTCACATTTTTAAAATCATTTTCCGCATCTAGGTTAACAAAACTCTCGTTCTCATTGCCCTGGATGCAGATGCGATCTTCACCTTCGTAGAAACCAGATTCTCCCAGTCGATCGCCATCGGGAATGCCATCGTACCAAATATGGGGCAGGTCTTTTCCAAAGAGTTTAGTGGCTAATAAACCCAATTTGTGCTTAAGTGTAGGCCGGGTGCGCTCACGCTTGAACTGGTTATCATGAACAAAAATTCCAGTGGGATATGGATAGTAAGCATCATCGTTGATGGGCCGTTCAGTCAAGTAATAACTCACAATCGCCATACTGAAAGACTGATTATCTTCAATTCGATTTTGGTACACCTCAACTTGGTTGGTTGCCAAAATGATCACCCCAGTGCCAGGAGGAACAAAGGCTACTGAGTTTCCTTCAGGGGCAAAGTTCTTGTAATTGTTATCGTGGACGTAATTGTCATATACCCTGACGTTGCCCCCAGCCTTTTTGGGCAAGTCTGGTAAGTCGAAAACGAGGATGCCTCCCGTATTTTCATAGGCTTCACAATTTCTCACGTCCGCCATGGTAGAATTTTCAATTTCGATGCCGGCTACATTGTGGTAAGCTACGGTATTGCTGACCAAGATATTGTGGGATTGGCCTACATAGACGCCAGCGTCTGATGCACCTATCGCCACACAACG
>CAZFPQ010000081.1:0-25572 GCA_964521065.1 uncultured Bacteroidia bacterium
TACCCCGTTTAGTTGACGGGGGACCCTAGCTTTTCCAGGAGATCTTCAATCTCAGAAGTATCGATCTGGTTATTTAATCGACCCATTTGCCAAGCCTTGAAAGCCTGAGTTTTGGCTTTACTTTCTTGCCCCAGCTTGTAGAGGAGTAAAGCATAGGTCTCATTTTTTTCATAGCTGTTGTCAATGGCCACGGCTTGTTGGGCCCAAGGCAAAGCCCGGGAAAGTAGCTCTGAACCATCTACATGGTCATAGAAGTTTCGAGCTGCGTTGTGTAGCTCTTCCGCGCTAGAGATGACGTAGTCATCAAAATACTGAGTGGTTTTGTAGGCATAATCTCGCCAATCTTTGCGCCCTTCAGCATATACCATACGTAGGCGGCTCGCTGAAAGACCTCGGTCTTTGAGTTCCCTTTTGGCGATGGCCAGCACTTCTTGAAACAGGGTTTGGTCACGCGTCAAGGCGGCCTTT
This sequence comes from uncultured Bacteroidia bacterium, assembly GCA_964521065.1. Lineage (GTDB taxonomy): Bacteria > Bacteroidota > Bacteroidia > J057 > J057 > CAYVAP01. The sequence goes on from CAZFPQ010000081.1 coordinate 469, forward strand.
AGGGTGTTTTGTTTGAGCACGCCATAGATTTTATCCGCCACCGCTTGGAGACCATATTTCCGGATATACTTTTTTTGCTTATTCAGTAAGTATTGAAACTCTCGGCTGTTCAAATTGGTGGTGAACGTTTGGATCGCCTTCCAATTTTCCAGACTGAGTAAATCCTTCTCGGCTTGGGTCGCGAAATATTTTTCCGCTGCTTCCCGGTAATCCTGTTGGTTTTCTTTGAGGTTGAGGGCATAGTTGTACAAGACCTCGGGATCTTGTGATCCTGCCTCAACCTGTAGTGAGAGCAAGGTCTGATTTTTTCCCGGGTCCAAGGCTGCTCTTGCCTCTGCCATCAGTCGAGGGGGGGCCATATAGCCTTCTGCTCTATGTACCACTTCGCCTCGATAATTGATGAATAACAAGGTCGGATAGCCTTCTATGCCAAATTTCTCAGAAAAATCAGGTCCTTCTCCTTTTTCCATGTCAAAGCGGTAATTGATAAACTGCTCATTGAACAGCTCGCCCACCTGCTTATCTCTGAAAGTATTTCGCTCAAGGGTTTTACAGATGTTGCACCATTCGGCATATGCCTCTACAAATACCAGTTTTTGCTGGGTTTTGGCGAGGGCCATCATTTCAAACCAGGATCCCTGACTAAATTCAATGCCAGCAGCAGAGACCTGAAGGATGGAAAAACAGAAAGTAAAGGCAAGCAGGTACGTCCGCATAGGTAAGGATGATAGGAAGTTGAAGGAGATGACGCTAGATATACGGAAATCTGCGTAGTTAAGGTGCTGAAGATTCCTCGCTTTTTTTCCTGGGCTTGACCAAGTCCAACCTTAGCATGGCTTTATACACCCAGATAAACCAGACTACCACCAAGGCCGGGTATATGACCACACTTCCCATGTTGAAGTATAGCGCATCGGCGATTTCTAGATGATGAAAGTGCATGACCGCTCGGGTCATGCCACAGCCAAAGCACTCTAAACCAAACCACGCTCTTGAAGGGCATACGATTAGCTCTCCTTCATCAAAAAAATGAGCAGGTAGGATCCATAACACGATGGGTACTATCAGCAGAAGGCTCAGCCATGCCCATTGTACAGGTCTATTTTTTAGCCACATGTCTTTTTATTGAGGAAGTATTGAATAGATGGCAAGAGGTGAGAATTCGAGACACATCTCCTAGTGAGTTTCCAATGAGTCGCCCTAACGGGTAAATGATTTTCTCGATGACATCACTTATTTACTGCTAACGACTAGACGAGTAAAAATACCAAAAAAATAAGTGGTGGACAGGATTGATCTGCCCACCACCGATAAAATTTTGTACTGCTAACCAGCTAGTATGGCCTAGTAGTAATCTTTCATTTTGATGAAAGCGTGGATCACACCAGGTAGCCAGCATAGGAGAGTAAGTACCAGATTAATAATCCAGTCATTTCCACTCCAATCGCTGAGCAGTCCCATGGCCAACCATCCAAGACCTACAATGGCCAAAATGATGTAGACAGTTTTGTCAATGTCAGCATTCGGCTTGGTAGCTTTCTTGACTAGACGCTGAGCAGCCTTGAGTTGTAGCGTTTCCTTGATGCTCATCCGCTTGCCTGTAAGGTCGCGAACTTGCTTAGGAGTCAAAGCGATAAACTCCTCTGCTGAAAGCGTAGTAAGCTCAGCAGGTAGGGCATTTACTTCTGGCTGGCTGGCCATAGCTTCAGACCAGCTCACTACACGAGAGGAGGCAAAACTTGTAGCCACAAAGCTTAGAAAAACAACTAGAGTAATTAGGTTCTTCATAACAAAAAGGGAAATAATGTAATTGATTGCAGTGGGAAACTAATTATTCATTCCCACTAAATGAATTTTTTGGCCTTTTTTATACCTCGTTGACCAAATATTTGATTAAAAGGACTACGGCATACACCCAGGCTCCTACACTGAGGATCCAGAAAAGGTAAGAAACCAAACCTAGGCCTAAGATACTTACGACGGTGCTCAAAATAGAAAGACCAATGGCGATGGCTCCCCAGAGCAGAGCTTTTTTCAAACCTTCGTCTAGGTCTTTCTCACGATTGGGACGCTTGGCAAGAAAGCGGTCTACCTTCTCATCAATTTTCTTGAGAATCCTAAGGGCTCGGTTGAACTTGCGCTCGCTGCGCTTGTTCATTTTTGGGGCAGGAGCTGCCGTTTCCTGGTTGATGTGTGGAGCAGGGGCTTGGCTGGAAGATGCCGCGGTGAGAGATGGCATTGATCCCAGCAAGAAAATGGGAAGAAGTAAGGATAAAAGTGCTTTTTTCATCTGGGCAAAGATTGATTAGTGAAAAGTTATAAAGGAAAAATAAAAAAACGCGAGGGTCTTTACCAAGGAACGTACAAAAATGTGATCATCTTATCATGGAGCTTTTACCGTTAGGAAAAACAACCCTGCCAGTTACTAAAATAGGCCTGGGCTTAGCTGCACTAGGCCGACCGGGTTATATTAACCTAGGCCATCAAGAGGACTTGCCCCATGGACACTCCGTGGTAGCAATGGAGAGACATAGCCATGCAGTCCTAGATGCAGCTTACGCCGCTGGTATCCGTTATTTTGATACTGCCCGATCCTATGGACGAGCTGAATCATTTATTTCCACTTGGCTGAGCAAAAAAGGTCTAAGACCTGGGAAAATCAGCCTGGGTTCGAAGTGGGGATACACCTACACCGCAGATTGGAAGGTAGAGACATCTGTGCATGAGGTCAAAGATCACAGCCTTCCCCAACTGATTCGTCAATGGACGGAAAGCCGAACTTTGCTGGGACAGCATGTAGGACTCTACCAGATTCATTCGGCCACCTTGGAGACAGGCGTATTAGAAGATACCGAAATCTTGAACTATTTGGCTCATCTCAAGCGAGAAGGCGTGATAATCGGTCTGTCATTGAGTGGACCACGTCAGAAGGATACCTTACGCAAAGCATTAGAAATTAGAATTGACGGAGAGTTTCTTTTTCAAGCGGTACAGGCTAGTTGGAACCTGATGGAACCATCTGTAGGGCCAGCTTTAGCAGAGGCTAAGTCAGAAGGTTGGGGAGTCATTGTCAAAGAGGCCCTGGCTAACGGGCGCCTGACGGATCGGAACCAAGAAGCTGACTTTCTTACTCAAAAAGCCCTGCTTCAAGAGATCTCTCAGGAATGGGAAGTAGGAATAGATGCCTTAGCCCTGGCGGCTGTTCTGGCTCAACCTTGGTGCGACGTGGTATTAAGTGGGGTGGCTAGCCTTACGCACCTCCAAAGTAATATAGCTGCCTTAAAAGTGACCTGGAAGGAGAAATATGAAGAAATGCTGGCCTCACTGGTTCAGTCACCTGAAGATTATTGGACCTTTCGCAAACAGATGGCATGGAATTAAGCTAGTCATTTTGTCACAGGTGCAACTTTTGTGACCAATTTGTTTCTTTTTGAATATTTATGCTTACCTTGTGTGCATAAATCAGCACGTACATGCTTTCTTTTAATGAAGATGCCTTACAGGCTATTTGGCAACGAATGGCCTTTGACTGGCATGAGCTTTATACCACCGAAGGTGAGTCCTTAAAAATTTTTGCCCCAGGGAAGCTAAACCGAGGCCAAGGGCCCGATTTTGATCAAGCTCATCTTCAGATAGGATCCATTGTTTGGCACGGGAAAGTCGAGATTCATTTGTGTAGCCGCGATTGGTATCGACATCGTCACCATTGTGATCCTGGCTACGATGGGGTGATCCTACATGTGGTTTACCAGAGCGAAGGGGTCCCTATCAAGCGTCATGACGGAACCATGATCCCTGAGATTTCGCTGGAAGGCCGGATAGAGCTTTCTAATTTGCAAGTTAATCAGAGCCAGTTTGCTCCCTTGCCTTGTGCCCCATTTGCAGAAAGCCTTTGCCATGAAATAAAGCTAGAATGGGTCGAGGCATTGGGCCATGACAGAATGCTGAGAAAAATTGAAGGCCTAGCAAAGAGGGTGGCAGCATCGCATGGGGATTGGGCCCAAGTATTCTGGGAAATGCTGTTTCGCAGTTTAGGGGGACCGATTAATGGCGAATATTTAGAGAGACTGGCTCAGGAGGTAAGGTCTAAAATAATTCATTCATACCTAGATAGGCCCATGCTGGCCGAAGCCATGTTATTGGGAGTGGCAGGCCTGCTTGATAAACCGGTCATGGATGACTATCAAGGGCAGTTAAAAATGCATTGGGAGTTCTTAAGACAAAAGCATGACCTGAAGGTGCTAAACTTGCCCCTTCACTACTTACGAATGAGGCCAGCTGCGTTTCCGGAGGTGCGAATGAGCCAGGGATTGCAGCTGCTGAGGTCATACCCAGATTGGCTGGCTTTGCTAGCCCCTGAAAGCTGGCCATATTTTTTGGAACAAGAAGTTCTATGTAGTCCTTATTGGGAGTTGCATACCAAACTAGGACAAGTCCGCAAATTTCGGAAAAAGCATCTGGGGGTTAGCCAGAAGCACATTCTGATCATAAACCTGCTGATCCCATTGGGCTATCTCTACGCCCGCAGCCATCATGATTTGGATGTGCATGAGTGGCTTGATCGTTGTCTGGTGTCTATTCCGGCGGAGAAAAATCGAATCGTTCGAAGGTATCTTGAGCTGAATTTTCCTCTCCAAAACGCCCTTCACTCTCAAGGTCTCCTTCACCTGCACAAAGAATATTGCCAACCAAGGAAGTGTCTGACCTGCCGAATTGGGCAAGAGGCTTTGAATATCCCCAGGAATCCCGTAGCTCATTCTCCAGGAAAAGAGGTAGGCCTTAACTAAGAAGGAACTCTGGTGTAGATAGACACCGCCTTGCGATTTTTCCATGGGCTTGAAGGTGCCTGTAGCTTTCTTGAGGTAGTCATGAGGAGGGAATAACTTAATTACTCAGGCCTTTTGATTTGGGATTTTTGGGGCCTGCTTCCCAGCTCATTCATTGATAGTACCTAAGCATGAAAGTATGATCAATTACTACAAAGTACCCATTACACAGTGGGCAGTGGAGGATAGACCGCGGGAAAAACTGATGAAAAGAGGAATTGATGCTTTGACCGATGCCGAACTGATTGCGATTTTGTTGGGCAGTGGTACCCGTGAGCAGTCGGCCATTGACCTAGGGAGGCAATTGTGTGAGGAAGCGGGTACATTGGGGAAGTTGGCCCGCTGGACCCAACAAGACTATTGTCGCATTAAGGGGATTGGCCCTGCAAAAGCCATAGCTTTGTTAGCGGCTTTTGAATTGGGGCGCAGAAAAGGCAGTAGTTGGGAAGAAAAAATCCGCATTACCAACTCCGAAGTTGTTGCCAGTTACCTCATTAACAAAATTGGGGACCTCAACCAAGAGGTTTTTTATGTGGTCTTTCTCAACCGGAACAATGAGATTCAAGCCGAGAAGAGTATCTTCAAAGGAGGAGTATCGGCGACCATTATTGACCCTAAAATTGTTTTCCGTGAGGCAATCAATCAATTGGCTAGTGCCTTAATCATAGCCCACAACCATCCCTCGGGTAACCTCAAACCCAGTCAAGCCGACATCGCTATTACCCGTAAATTGGTAGGCGCAGGGAAGCTTTTTGATATCAATGTGCTAGATCACCTAATTATTTCTCCCCAAGGCTATTTCTCTATGGCGGATGAGGGGATGATGGGCAATTAGTGAAGGGGGAGATATTGGGAGATGAGATGCTGGGATAAGATGTCTATGAAGGCAGACTATTTTCAATAAAATCACGCGTTTTCTGATGGCTACCTATTCGGGTACTTGGAAAGAATAAAATAGGCGATGGCTAATCTCAAAGCATAGCAAGCATCAAACGCTCCCACTTACGACGCATTTCTCCGGCACCACAATCGTAGTTGTTAGCCAACATGGCAAAGATAAGCGGCTTGGAGCCATTGGCATCTAGGTAGCCAACGTAGCACCTCACGCCCGAGATGTATCCACTTTTGGCTTGGATCCTTCCTTCTGCAGCCGTGCCTCTGAGCATGCTTTTGAGGGTGCCACTGCGACCCGCGACGGGCAAAGAGTTGACGAAAGCACCACGATAGCTGCTCTGGTAGACCTGCTTGAGCATACGAGCCATCTGCATAGCGGAAACAGAATTATGTGGAGAAAGACCACTTCCATCCCTTAGATACATTCCACGGGTGTCTACTCCCTGACTTTGCCAGTATTTTTCCATGTACTCCATTGCTGCGTCGGTACTACCAGGTTTGCCTTTGGCTACAGCCAATCGCTTGGCGAGTGCTTCCGCGTAGAGGTTGATGGATTTTTCGTTGGTGGCCTTGACAATTTCCGATAATGGAGCAGACCTATGGCGGTGGATGTGGGTTCGATTGGAGTGGCCCAACTCATCCTCAGCCCACAAAACCCGCGTCGTAGTATAGCTTCCGCTTATGGGTATCCCACAACTGACCAATTCTTCATGCAACCAGCGGGCAGAAGTCATGGCCGGATCTGCCATAGAACCCTTGATAGAAAAGCTTGAACGATTGGGAGGAATGCTGCCTCTTAAATAGCGAACATAGGTAAAAGGTGCCCCATAGATATAGGCATTGTCTCCCGAGCCAGCTGGTCCTGCAACTACTTCATTGACAAAACGAAGGTCATCCATGCTTGGCTCAGTACGCAGTACTCGGGTTAAAGTGCCACTTCGTCCCGACTGGAAGTCAAGGCGGTACTGGTTCTCATAGATGTTAAGGCCAGAGGCCCCTGCTCCATAGTAGTTTCCCATGTCTTCCCAGGGCCATTTTGCTGGGGTAATTTGGGAGCTGAAAATTCGGTCATCTCCTATCACAGCTCCTTCGATGCGACTTATGCCGGCCTCCCGGACCGCTTTTACCCATTGGGCCAACAAGACTTTGGCCTCATCCTGCTCCCTAAGGCGGTCACTACCTAGGGTAGGATCTCCATCTCCTTGCAGGTAAAGGTTGCCTCGCAAGACGCTATCTTCTATGCTTCCATCAAATGAAAGGAGGGTTTGGAATTGGAAGTCTGGACCTAGGACGGCCAGGGCCGAAGCGGTAGTCATGGCCTTCATGGTAGAGGCGGTGGTGAGTCCCCGGTGTGGATCATGTTGGGCAATAATTTGCCCGGTTTTTGCATCAAGAACCACGACCCCCCAGCTCGCCGAACGCAAATCTGGGTCGGCGGCCATACGCTCAAGCTCTGCCGATAGTTTGGGGGTTGGGCCTTGCGCGTAGGAACTCAAGAAAAAGTTCATGTTCAATAGCAAAAAGGCGACTAGCAAAACGAGGTCTTTCATCAATTTTGTGTTTGATTCCCAATTTCAATTCCGCAGAGATCATTCCAGATCATAAGCTAGATGAAGAGATCCCCATATTTGGTGGATAAATATGGAGATTTTCTTTCAACCCTGGCACCTGGGTAGGAAGATTCCCGCTAAAGCATTGGACCCTGAGGGATTTTTGATGAGATTTATTCAAAATTCGAAATAAAGCCTTGAAAGTACTAACTCTAATCAAACTCTTGCTCAAGGTTTTTTCAGAAGGGCTTTCCGCTCTAAATGGTGGCCCTCTTCCACCGCTAAGTGGAAAACAGCATGTCTCTCCGGGCCACATGAGGAGGATGGGAGAAGGACCCAATTATCCTGGAACTGCCCTTAGTCTGATGTTGCTTGGAATAGCTTGGATGGTGCTGTTTGGTTTGATGCTTTGGGTATACAATCAACAGTCCGCAGACTATTCAGAAGACTTTGCAGAGGAGGTATATGCCCCTCCCGTATCTGCGGACCTCCCTGCAGTAGTTCTCAACCATGAATATTTGCGCCAACATATGTTAGCCGAGCTGCACAAGCTCAGTCCCAATTTTCAGGGGAGCCTGCGGGCCGAGGTTCATTTAGATAAAAATGGCAATTACATGAACCACCGGATCATTCAGGTGAGCCATGACTCTATGATCGGAATCTGTCGAGTCTACCTCAAGCAGATCCAATGTTTACCTGCTTTAAAGAATGGCCACCCAGTCGCAAGTCGCGTCTATCTTCGCTACTCTTTTTATTCCCACTGATCTTTTTTAACTCCCCGTTCCAATTTCCGTATCTTGGAACATGGCATACATAAATCCCATTGAGCTCCTGGATTTAGGGGAAACTCAGGACCTTTCTCCTACCCTAATCAAAAGGGAGAAGAAGCGCTTGTTGGCTGAGTTTGAGTTGAATGATGCGGTAGAAATTGAGGTAGGGAATCAATCTCTCGACAAAGCACGCCTGATCCAGCTATTTGAAGAGTTAGAGAATGAGGAGCTCAGAGCTTTTCATTTAAAAATATATCAGCACCAAAGCCTACATCGCTTCCTAGCAGAGGCCAACTTAGATCTCTTTTACGATCAACAGATCCATGCCCTGCAAGGGCAAACCGCTGATTTTCTCCAGTTTTTGGCCCCACATTTCGCAAAGCCCTTTAACCAGCGCCTGCTGAATGCCATCCGGCAAAAAGACCTAGACGAGACTCGGGTACTCTGTCAGGTTCCTTTGCCGATTCCCGTGGCTTACCAAGCGGCATGCTTTCAAAACAGCTATCGCTATCTGCATGAACAGATCAATGAGATTGATGCATTGAGCCAGAGAATGGAGGAAGGCGAGGCTCCAAGTGGCAAAATTCAGGAAGTATGTGATGAAATGTTGATTGATTTGCTGAATCTGCTGCCAGCTTATTTTGACGGAGTAAGAGATCGATATGGCCTGGCGCTAGAAAGCTTGGCTTTACAAGTCCAAAACAGTCATCAAAGGGTACAGCTTAGCATCTTTATCATCAAGCAAGGCTTAAAACTGCGAACCAGCCCAGATACTGAGCGCCGTTTACAATATGTACTTGATCAGCTTCAGAAACTTGCTCCACTTGAGACTTTTATGGAGACCCTTACGGGTGGATCCAGTGGAAAGAAAAAGAAAGGGCAGTACTGGTGGTATGCATTGGGAGTAGGTGCAGTTATTTGGCTGCTGGCTCAGTGGCTATTTTGAAGAAATTAATTGATGTAAAGAACATATGAGGAAAGCAATTTTAGTGGCGGTTGCAAGTTTGGTTTTTATGGGGGTGGCAACAGCCCAAAATGGGCAAGCTCATTTCAAAATAGGCAAGCTAAAGTACGAAGGAGGAGGAGATTGGTATTCCAACCCTACAGCTTTGCCCAATTTAATCAGCTACATTAATCAGCAAACCAATAGCCAAGTCTATATCTCAGACGAAGTAGTAGAACCTGGGGGTTCTCAGATCTTTCAGTTTCCCTATGTCTACATGACAGGCCATGGAAATGTCAACTTTTCTGACCAAGAGGCACGGAATCTCCGAACCTATCTGGTGTCGGGCGGTTTTTTACACATTGATGATAACTACGGGATGGATCCCTACATCCGTAGGGAAATGAAGAAGGTTTTCCCTGAGTTGGAATTCGTGGAACTACCTTATTCGCACGATATTTATCATGAGCATTTTGAATTCCCTAAGGGCTTACCCAAGATTCATGAGCATGATGGCAAGCCTCCCAAGGGATATGCCCTTATTTATGAGAACCGGGTGCTTTGTTTCTACACCTCGGAATGTGACTTAGGTGACGGCTGGGAAGATCAGGTAGTACACAATGACCCCGAAGAATTGCGTCAACAGGCCCTCAAGATGGGCACCAACATCGTTATGTGGGCCATTAATCATTAGATTATTGGACCCAGTCATATTACGTAGTGACTAGGATGACTTCCTATTTCCGTAGTTTCTTTTTGGCTGCGGCCTGCTCCCACTCTTGAAACATAGTTTTCCTGCCTATCTGGCTGCAGATAGGGCATTCATAGGGATTATGGCCCCGGGCAGGGCAAAATTCTCGGCCAAAGAAAATGATCTGGAGGTGAAGCTTGTTCCAAAGAGCTTTTGGAAAGAGGCGCTTGGCATCTTTTTCTGTTTGTTCCACATTTTTTCCTTGACTCAAGGTCCAGCGGTACATCAAGCGATGGATATGGGTGTCTACCGGGAAGGCCGGGACGCCAAAAGCTTGACTCATGACCACCGAAGCGGTCTTATGACCGACTCCTGGTAAGGCTTCAAGAGCCTCGAAAGAGGCCGGGACCTGGCCTCCATGCTTATTGAGTAAAATATGCGAAAGTTCGGAAATGGCCTTTGACTTGCGTGGAGATAGGCCACAGGGTTTGATGATTTCTCTGATTTCGTCAACAGGCACTTCGGCCATGTCAAAGGGATTGTCTGCGCGCTCAAACAAGCTGGGGGTAATTTGGTTGACGCGCAGGTCGGTACATTGAGCAGATAAAAGTACCGCTACCAGCAAGGTGTATTCATCTTTGTGGTCCAAAGGAACGGGCGTTTCTGGATAGCGTTTTTCCAACTCTTCGATGACGAATGCCACCTTTTCTGCTTTGGTCATATAGAAGATTTTGGTTGGACGGAGCTAGTGTTTAGGATACGACGAAGCTGGGCAATGACTCGTTCCAAATGGGGGCTACGATAGATGAGTTCCTCTCGGACATATACAACTGGAGCTTGGTTGTCTTGTGAGAAAAAGTTTTCAGAGAACTCAGCATCCAAAAAATCTACGTAATACTGCTGATTGGTATTGGCGCTGCTTAGCTGATAAACCTCGTCTTCAATGATGTATTCTAACAAGTATACCTCAACGTCTTCCCTTTGGGCATCTATTTCGAGAAAAGTAGCGCTCCGAACAAAATCTTCTTCCACCATCCCTAAATAACCCACGGAGAAGAACGGATAAATGACTTTTCGGGCCTGAATTTGATCGACTCTTAGGAGATAGTCGGCCCGACTGATGGCGTGTTTAATTCTTTCGGCGACAAACTCTTCCTCCCCTACTCGATCTAAGGGACGCCATCGCCCCCGCCAATTATAGTACTGTATGTTTCCTAGTCGCAGTTTGTAATCAAATCCTTCGTAGCCTTTAAGTACATATCCCGGGTAATAATACCGAGCCCCAATGCTTTGGGCGTATTCCATCTCCTGCAACATGGTGAAAAGGCCTAGGCTGTACCGATCTAGATGTTCCTCATAAAGTCCAATCAAGCTAGCTACTCCCATTTCTCCGGTGTCAAAATAACTAACTGCTACCAAATCATCCTCTTGATAAATAGCAATCTCTTGGGTGTCAAAAAGGTAGCGGGACACTCCATCAAAAAGGAATTCTTCTAAACTTTGAAAAATAAATCCTTTAAATCGGTTCTTATGCTGACTATATAGCCTTTCCCTTGCAGGATCAATCTTAGCTCTGCCGATCTCGATACGGAAAGCACGCTTTCCTCGGTTAGAGATTTTCCGAAGACTGCGACTCAACTTGAGCCCATCTAAGCCCACTCGGATGTTGATTACAGAATACAGGGATCCCTCTAGGCAAAGCAGCCTAGCCCGAAATAAAGATGGGCCACTACGAAACCAGCCGCCAGCTAAGTATCGATCTAGCCTAGCAGCGGAAAGTGATTGAGGAAAATAGTATTCTACCAGCAATGCCTCGTCTAACTTTTGAGATCCCTCCTATGCAAAATAGCGAATTCAAGGCAAGGAATCCGATCTAATTATGAAATAATAGCGGAAAAGGGATATGGAAAATCCAAGATGACTTACCAAATTTGTGCCTTGCCCTACCCACAGAAATTTAGCCCCCTATTATGAGTGATCACACCTGTATTGTAATGTAAATGAGGGATCAAACACCTAAAATAACCGTTTTGGTATTAGATGACAGCATGGCCGAACTGAAGTTGCTGGGAGAAATCATCAAGGAAATAGATCCTGCCATTCATACGGAGTTTTTTCAAGAATCAACTGCCCTGCTCTCATTTATTGATGGGATCAAAGAGAGTTCTGTTTCGGAAAAGTACCTCATATTCACTGACTGGAACCTAATTGGCCATCACACCCAAGAAGAGAATGTGAGAAAAATCAAGGAGCATCCTATGGGGAAGTCTATCCCGCTCGTAGTGATGAGTAACTACCTTAAGCCAGATCAGCACTCGCTTTGCTATTCCTTAGGTGCCGACTGGGTGATGGATAAACCTGAAAACTTTGAGTATTTTCTCCGCTTAGTAAAAAATGTGCTGAGGCAATTTCTGGACTAAACATACCAGGGAGAGTATGGGGAAAAAGGCTGCTATCTATGCTTGGCCAGCTACTTCTTGATCTAAATATTTGCCGAATCTATATATAAAATAGTCTTGCCGCTCTTCTACTTTTACTTCGTCCATGATGCGGTGGATCAAGTTGATTCCTAAGCCACCCTTGATGCGTTTGGACACAATTTCTTGGAGCGGGCGTGGTTTGTATTCATGGATTGGGAAGGCCTTGCCTGTATCTTTAATCTCGGTATAAAGGGTTTCTTTTTGGCGGTATATCGCGATTTCTATGGTAGAGTAATTATCGCAGTGATGCTGGTGTATCATGCAATTGGCACAGGCTTCATCTACAGCAAGGATAATTCGATTGGACACGACTCTATCCACCTGCAGTTCCTCAAGTTTGGAATGCATAAAATCTCTGATGGTAGAGAGGTATCGTTTATTACACCGTACTCTTATGTATGCCTTCATGTGATCGCTAAAATTGCCCTTCGACCTCGTTTTCTGACCCCACAACTATCAAATGTTCTAGTTGATCTAGTCCTAAAATCTCAAATACGTCACTGACCGATTCATTTAAATCTGAGATAACGAATTTGCCTTGGTGGGAGGCGACTTCATCCATGTGAGAAATCAGCACGCCTAATCCAGCACTAGATATATAAGGAACTTCCTTTCCGCTGATGTGGATCTTATAGTTCTCAGATTCGAGCAACGAGCGAATCTTTTCATCCAAAAAAACAGACGAGTTGGCGTCCAAATCTCCTTGCGGAAAGAGAGAAATATAGTTGTTAGTTTGCTTCTCTATTATTTGCATCTACAGTTGTCCTTACGAGAATGTCGTCACAATGTTCTTACCTGACAAGTATTGTCATTAGCTAAACTTAATAGCTAAGACTGTGTAGTCATCACTCAATTCATGTTGGGCAAAGTTTTGAGCAGACTGGACCAATGTTTCAGCTAGGTTCTCAGGAGAACCGGATTGATTGTTCGCTAGGATTTGTTTAATGCGCTCATAGCCAAATTCTTCACCGGCTTGATCTCTAGCTTCATTGATGCCATCGGTATATAATAAAAGGATATCACCTGCTTTATATTGGATAACATCGGGTGATTTTAGAAAATCAGCGAATTTTGAGGAGCGGACAATGCCCAATCCCAGGCTTCCATTGCGTAATTCTTGGATTTGCCCCGTCTCTGATTGGTAAAAAAAGGCGGGGCAGTGACCTGCCCGCAAGAGTTCAACTTGTTGAAGGCTCTCGTCAATGTGCAGATAAGTCAGGGTCATAAAAAATCCTGGCTGCATGCATTCAGAAAGGGCCTGATTGGCAATGGCCATGAATTCGCAGGGGTGCAGATCTAAGCGGGCCAAGGCATGGAAAATACCTTTGGTTTCTGCCATGTAGAAGGCTGCGGTGGTCCCTTTGCCAGACACGTCTCCAATTGCCACCCGGTATTTTCCTGGACTGTAGGTAACTACGTCAAAGTAGTCGCCCCCAACTTCTTGGGCATTTTCGCTTCGGGCCGCAAAATGAACTTGGTCAGATTTGGGAAGCGACTGGGGCAGTAGCTCCTTTTGTACCCGCCGTGCGATCTTTAGCTGCTCTTGATAGCGCTCTACCTCAATGGAGTCATTGATCAGCTTGGCGTTTTCTAAGGCAATGCCCGTCTGCTCTGCAAAGGAACGGATGGACTTAATGGCTTCATCTTCAAAGGCGTTGGATAGCTCGGATACGACAAACACAGCACCATAGCTTTTGCTGCTCGAGATGATGGGTATGCCTAGCAAACTCCGATACCGTAGCTGACCTCCCTGAAAGTTTTTCAGCTTTTTTAGGTTCCGTACCAGCAATGGTTTCTGGTCCTTGAGCAGCTTATGCGTAAAATCCTGGCCTTCACTAATGCGAGATACCTCAGATTGAGGAATCCGCTTGGTAAGGGTGATTTCTGGTTCAGAGCCTCCCTCAGGGATCATTTCTACCCATCCTGCACGGGCATTACTAGCCATCAGGCTGGCATCCAATAAGGTATTGGTGAGGTCGGTGAAGTCAAGGTTGGACTGAACGGCCTGATTTATCTTGGTAAAAGAAACAATTTCTACACTCTCCTTTTCGAACAGAGAAGAGGTAGGAAGATTGAAAAATAAAACCAGAATGGCGACCAGGGTATAGATGATCGTGAACAGGATGGTATAGAGGAGAAAATCTAGCCGAATGAAGTTGTCTATGATGAAGCCCAGCTGGACTGGTAGCCTAATGCCCGCAATAAGAAAGGTGGTGATTACCAGGGCTATCAAGGCTAGTAAGCCCAGGGCTCTCAGTTTTTGATTGAAGTTTAGATAGGCGATCCAACGAACATTGGCCGCCAAAATCAGACTCAAGATCAAAAAAGGAATGTAGCTAATGGGCACTACGATACCCATAGGGTAAACTTGGAAGACAAAACCAAGTGCAAGAAAGCCCATAAAAACCCTCCAAAGAAGGATTTTTCTTTTGGTACGAGGGTAAAGAATAAACCGTCGATAGATAAAGAGGGCAGACAAGAAAAATACCGACAAAGCCAGTAGGACCAAGCTAAAGTATATGGCCTGAAGATAACGATGAATGCCAGGTGCCAAGAGGGTAGAACTGGCTCGGTTGGCAAAGGTCACCATCATCACTACCGCAATGCCACCCATGCCGGTGATGAATTGGCGCCATAGTAAGGTAGTTACGTTCAGCTTTTCAATGTTGAGGAAAAGACGCTCAAAAAAGAATCCGGTAGCCGCTAGAAATCCTACAAAAACAAGGCGATAGCCCAGGTCACCCATGGCAATGGGGAGAATCATTACCGGGTGGGTGTCAGTGACACCTTGTACCAGATGGTACACAACCAAAACCAACCATAAAATGATGGCAATGGCGATGAGTATTCCTCTTGTGATGGTTGGCTTCACCCCTTATGTTTGTAACAAACCTACAAAATTCCCGTTTAAACCGCCCCATGGAAGAGGAACAATGGCACCTGGTGAATACTCAGGGAATTTCTCTGAGTGATCCCCAACGCTCTGCCTATGAGCGACAAGCCGGAAAAAAGAAAGTCTGTCTGGCTTTTTATCAAGGGAAATGGCACGCCCTAGATGCTAGGTGCCCACATGCAAATGGGCCTTTGGGTCATGGGCACGTAGAGAATGGGCAAGTCCTTTGCCCCTGGCATCGATTTGGCTTTGACCTCAAGACGGGGCAGTCTGATAGTGGAGGCTACTATGTCAATACGTATACCGTAAAAGTAGAAAACCAGCGCTTGTGGGTAAAAGTGAACCCCCGCAAGCACTGGTGGAAATTTTGGTAAGCACGAGATGCTTATGTTTTTAACCTATTCTACTCGATACCAATATTGAGTGCGTCCCAGGGCTGATCCAGTCAGCCAGGTTCCGAGAAAACCCCGAACTTTCATTTTATCATTGGTCTCTAGTTCGACATAGCAGTCGTAGGTTTCTCCATTATCTGGGTCCATGATCTCCCCATCCTCCCAACGCTGGTCAGAGTCCTTTTTCAGGTCTTTTAAGATAACCATGCCAATGATGGACTTCTTGAAGCGATAATCATCTGGGTCACAGTTATAACACGTAAGGGTATCTCCATCGCTGCGGTAGAGCTTTACGATCTTGCCATACAGCTTTCCGTTCTTTTCATAGATCTGGACGTGGGACATGGCTTCATTCGTCGCATCATCTATGGTTTTCCAGCGCCCAATGGGGCTCTGTGCGTGAGCAAAGGAAAGCCCCCCAATAAGGAGAATAAACAAGAATAAGGTGGATTTTTGACCGATTGTAAGCATAACAGTAAGATAGTAGTCAGATATATTGGTAGGAAGCGCCATCTTCAAAATGGCACATGTTTAGACGGCATACAAATCGACCATGGTGCACTGGAGGGATCCTAGGGGTTGTTTTACCATGAATGGGAGGCTTAGTAAGCCTCTTTTTCATTGGGAAAATCCTTGGCCTTCACATCCTTGATATAATTTTGAGTAGCCTCATGGATGATGGCATACAAGTCTGCGTAGCGGCGCAAAAAACGAGGGCTAAAGTCCTTATTGATGCCCAGCATATCATGGGAGACCAGTACTTGGCCATCACAGCCCGGTCCAGCACCTATGCCTATGGTAGGGATATCCAGTTCTTCGCTCACCCTCTGGGCAAGTTCAGCGGGAATCTTCTCTAAGACCAGGGCAAAAACTCCTGCCTTTTGAAGCTTTAGCGCATCGCTGATCAAAAGATCAGCTTCATCTGATTTTTTTGCTCGTACGGCGTAGGTACCGTAGTTGTAAATCGACTGCGGCATCAGGCCTAAGTGCCCCATGACAGGGATACCTGCGCTGACGATGCGCTTAACAGAGTTGACGATGAAATCTCCTCCCTCCATCTTCACTGCGTGTCCACCGGATTCCTTCATGATCCTGATGGCACTTTTGAGGGCATTCTTGCTGTCTCCTTGGTAGTAGCCAAAAGGCATGTCAACCACTATGAGGGCCCGTTTGATTGCCCTGACTACCGCGCTGGCGTGGTCGATCATCTGTTCTAAGGTGATGGGCAAAGTGGTTTCGTGACCATGGATTACATTGGATGCGGAGTCCCCCACCAAGACTACATCAATCCCCGCTTCATCAAAAATTCGGGCCATGGAATAGTCATACCCCGTGAGCATGGCTATTTTTTCGCCTCGCTCTTTCATGGCACGGAGCACATGAGTAGTTACTTTTTTAAAGTCTGATTTTGCAGTAGACATGCCTTTTGTTTAGAGATGTAATTTAAAGTTATGATTTTCCTGCTGAAACAAAGACCCTTAAGCCAGAGAGTTAGGTTGACGATAGTGAGAAATAGGCCGGAATTTTTGCCA
Organism: uncultured Bacteroidia bacterium; assembly: GCA_964521065.1. GTDB lineage: Bacteria > Bacteroidota > Bacteroidia > J057 > J057 > CAYVAP01. The sequence continues at coordinate 17,440 of CAZFPQ010000081.1, forward strand.
TCGCAGATTAGAAAGATAAACTGTAACTTGCGCCCCGATTATTGACCTTTCCAGTGTTCTGTCTATGCAATTTCGCCACTTAGGGATCCTCATCCTTCCTATCTTAGTTTTTTTGCACGCCTGTAGCACCGAGTTTGATCTCACAGCTCCAGAAAAGGATATTTGGGTGGTCTATGGAGTCCTGTCTCCAGATGATACGGTCCAGTACATTCGGGTTTCACGTGGATTTTTGCCAGAGTCAGATGCAAGAGAGGTAGCCCGAGATAGTTCTTTTAGCCTTGCGGGGCTCACCGTTACCCTGACGGATGGAAACCGAGTCTGGGAAGCGACGCAGATAGACAGCGTCTTAAAAGAGCCCGAAGATGGACTGTTTTTCCCCTATCAAACGCTGTATAAGTTTCGCACCTTGGCGGCGGACCGCCTCCAGCCTGACACACGCTATGAGTTAAGTGTGACCCAAGCTGGCAACGATACCTTTGAGCTAACCGCAAGTACACTCATACCAGCGAGCCCTCGCCTGACCAATCCCGGCACAGTTCCTAGCCAAGGAAGGGAGCGTTGTCTTCAGCCAGTACCTTTAGAAAGTGACTTTACCTTGGCGTTTTCGAATGACCAAGCTGCGGCATTCGAATTGCGGGTTTTCCTGGATTATATAGCAGATGGGCAGGCCAAACAAGCCGTTTTTGGCCCCACTTCGATGTTTGTAGATGATGTACGCTGCAGCCAGCAGAGTAATTTTTGCTACCGATTTGGTACCCAAGAGATTCTGCGGAGTTTCCGGAGACAAGTTGAGGATGAGCCTAGTAATTCACTGCGTTATGACGCCGATGATGCCCAGCGCTGTGCTGAAGATGTTGCGGACCTTCCCCGCGTACTTCGCTTTGAGTTGACCTCCATGGACCGGCATTTATTTCTTTACCGTCAAGCAAATGGGCCTCAAGTAGGCAATGTCAACACCGTAAGGCCAGAATACACCAACGTAAGCGGCCCTGAAGGCAGCATTACCCTAGGAATTTTGGGCTCGTATGAAACCGCCTTTTCCTTCGGACGTCTAAGCGATTGTAGTGAGTACCTACTGAATTTTAACGGGACTCCTCAGCCTAATCCCGCTTGTGCATTCCAGTAGGAGATTCAGAGCTTAGCTAAGAGGCTCATATGTTTGCAAAAGTGTATGGTATTAAGACTCTTGTCATGTCGAATGAGTCCAAAGAGGTAAACCTATTGGAGGCAAAGTACGCTAGATCGATACTGTTAAACAGATAAGGTCCTCTTTGGTCATCTCCTATAGGCTGAACAGTACTGCAGGTACGGACGCTAGGAGTTGCGATCCTGAATCAAAAGTGAGCATAGTCAACGGGAGGTTTCTCATTCATTCATTTTATCTGTTTAGGTTTTGGGGTTTCGAGCCCAAACGCTGGATTTTTTGGTTCTGACAAGCAGATTTTTTGAGGAATAGCGGGCTATTGCGAGAAAAATCGGCGCGGTCAGACTCCTACTTGGGCCCCTTAATCCCAAGCACTCGTGACAAAACAAGTTTTGGCCGTAAACTCAACATCCAAACAGCCTCTAAACTGATTTCGAGAAGTGAAGTAGCTAGACGGAAACTTAAAGAGTCGTAGAAAGCCTATCCATTGCTTCAACTTAAACTCTCATTATCTCAGGCTCTCATCATCTCAAACTCTCCTCAGTCATTTAGTCCAAAATACCCCCGGTCTTCCTCGGAAAGTTGGTAGACCGGGGTGTTTTGAATCCATTCATGAATGGATTCAGGTGTCCACCAGAGCACACTTCGGCCATCAGAAAGACCCACCAGGATATGTAACCCGTCAGGGGCAAAAGCCGCCGCGGAGATGTATTTTTTTGAGACGTATTCGGCTTTTAGATCATAATCATTGCGGTGCCATAAGCTGATGTGATTATCGTAAGAAATGCTCATCAGATGACGGTCGGAGGGATCAAAGGCCAGTTTATATACCGATGTTCCATGGTATAAACTGTCTAGTGCCTCTCCTTTTTCATTCCAGACCCAGACCTGCTTACCCCAGGTGTACATTCGTTTGTAGGTGGGATCAAAGCAAGCTCCATTGATGGGCTCTTCATGGGGAATTCGGGCGAGTAGTTTTCCCTTAAGGTCCCATAGCAAGGCTTGAGAGGGAATGGTATCGGGGGCCATATTAATGCCCTGAATGGTAGTGAATAGCTTTTTTCCATCAGGTGAAAAAGCGACCGTACTCACTTCATTTGGGTGTAATATTCGCGTGGGAGGAGTTTGACTGCCTATCGAGAATAATCCCAGACTGCTATCTGCCGAAGCCAGGGCGACCTGCTTTTCGTCAGGGGAAAAGGCCATATCTAAAATGCTTTGCTCCATTTCGAAAGTATCCAGAGGGTGGCCTTCCACATCCCATAAATAAGCCTTGGGACGTAGGTCTCGGGTGAGGATCAAACTGCCAGAAGGGGAAAATAGAATTTGGGTCACCTCGCTTTCATGAGCCAATGTTTTGGCGGTGGGTAATCCTGGCTCCCAAATTCTGGCGTTGCCATCAGGAGATCTGGTCACAATTTTACTCCCATCGGGAGAAACCAGCAAATTGCTGATGGGAGAGCGATTGATGAGAGAATCTCGCAGCTGACCATCTCTGTCCCAGAGATAAAGTGAACCACCATAGTCGCCTGTGACCAGGAAATTTCCTTTTGGGTCAAAACCGACTCCATTGATCGACAGCCCTTGGTGTAAAATTTGACGGTAAGGCAGGGCGGAGAAGTCCCACAACTTGGCTTGGTAGAGTGCGCTGGCCACCAAGATTTGACTCGCATTGGGTCCCAAGGCCAAGTCCCTTACCTCTCCCTGAACGGAAAATTTCTGGACCTCTTTTCCTTGTTGCCAAATTTGGATGAAGCTGCTTTCTTGGGTGGAGTTCAATCGGGCCGTAGCAAAATAATTTCCTTCGGGAGAATAGGCTGCTGCCGATACGTTGCTGAGTAAACTATCTGGTAAGCTATCGGTAAAGGCAGGACACCACCATATTGGTTGGTGGTAATCCCTAGAAAGTACGAGTACAGATTGAAGATTGGGGGAAACCAATATCCGAGAGGGAGGGCGCTCTAAGCTATCAAGCCATTGGTAGAATGGTTTTTCCCGGGGAATGTATTGAGGAATCAAGTGGATGCCATCGGTTGAATATTCCTCTAATTGCTCTGCCATAGGTATAGCTGGGGCAGGCCTACGGTCCAATAACCTTCCCGTTCGATCAAATAAACGGATGCTATCGGCGCTCAAGGTCAGGATCTGATTTCCGTTGGCCGAGAAATGGGCATTTAGCAAGGCTTTAGGGTGGTGGAGTTCCAACACGAGTTTGCCATCTAATTTCCAGAGCTTAGCGGTTTTGTCACCAGAAGCCGTGAGGACATATTGGTGGTCAGGTGAAAAATCCACTGAGGCCACGTTGCGTAGATGGGGAAATTTACTCCGGTAAAATGGGACGGAATCTTGCTCGTGAAACAACTCAGTGAGAGCCTGGGTGACCACTGGGCCAGAACGATCTTTGAGGATGGCGTAGGCCTCCGCCGCTACCCGCATGGCCCGGGTAGGGTCATTGTCATATTCCTCCAAGGCGATATAGGCCAGCTCACTAGATCGGGATGCTTTGAAGTTTTTTTCGGCTTCTCTCCATTCCCAGACTGCCAAAACCGCGAAAAGTAAGATAAAGGCAGCTAGCCCTAGCCTAATCTGGCGATTGCGCTTTTTCTCTGCATCTCTTATGGCTTTTTTCTTCCTACTAAGCTCAATAAGACCCCTTTGGTCTTCATCTAAGGCTTGCATTCCCAGTAGACCTTGCTCAACGATGCTGAGGTCAGGTCCATCTAGCCAGACTTCTTTTTCGGGATTTTTATAATCCTCCATCTTGGCCGACAAGATGCGACTGGCTTGCTGACCTGGACGGAGAGAAACGGTGTATTCGCTGATTACTACTGGAGCAAGGTAGTCATGAAATAGGCGGCTTTGATTCTGCTCATCCACGGCCAGGATGTAAAGGTCTTGGCAGCGCTCCCACAATTCACCCATCAGATCTTTTCGATCCTGATAATGGGCCTCTACCTGTTCCCAAGGTATTTTTTTAGAATGCCCCATGACTTCCGTGTGGAAGAACAAAAAATCAAGCATTAGACCTGATTCTAGGATGTCGGGGCGCCAAGCATTTATCTTGGGTATCCTATTTTGAACAAAGCTGCTAATTAGCTTTCCCGATTGTTTAAAGTTTTGGTATTGGGCTACGGTGAAATAAGGCTGGCTCTGATCTTGTTTTTTTGCGCTTTTCCACAAACCAGAAAGAACTACTTGTAAAATTGGTGTAAGTGGAGAATCTGAATCTTCTCGGAGGTCATCCGCGATGATTTGAGGAAGATAGTTCCCCTCACTGCGCTCAATTTGCAAACGGAAATGAGTTTGAAGGGCTGGACGGTCAACCACCCCTTCGACCGCTTCCACGATTCCATCGTAATCGAGTGGAGCTAGATCTATTGCATGGAAGGGAGTCTCACTAAGCTGGAGGGCGGCTTGTATCTGGCCATGAAATGGCTCCCGATAACTCAGCAATAGTTTCCCCTTGACCCCACTTTCCGTAAAAACTTCTTTGATTAGGCGCAGGCCTTCTTGTATGTCGGCCTGAGGGACATGACTGGTTGACCAGCCCTCAAAATTTTCCAAGTGATCTACCCAAACGATCAAGGGCTTTTGGGTAGTTTTTTCTATTTCAAGCCAATAGCTTACCAAACTGCCATCACGGGAACTTTGTGCCTGAATGCGCTCAAGCTCTGCCGACAAGAAGGTTTTAACATAACCTTCAGCTTCATCAATAGCTTTTTGAAGGGCTGATTCTTTGCTGCGATCGGTTTCTACTCGATCAGGGGCAATCGGACCAAGTCCCAAGGCCTTTCCGTGATTTTCTAGGGCTTGACGAATACTGAGGGGAAGGGTGGCAGCTTCGGCGGCAGGGACAAACGAAAAACTGTGTTCGCTACGTGGAATGAGTCCCGCTTGTACCAATGAAGTTTTTCCTACTCCGGCCTGCCCATGTAGAAGTATGACAGGCTTGTCTTGTTGGCATAGGTTATATAGCTCACGAATTTCTGCCCCCCTGCCAAAAAATATCCGAGCTTCTTCCGATTTAAATGGCCTGAGCCCAGGATAAGGGGACTTTGGAAAAGTTTTTAGGTACGACTCTCCGAGACCTAAGCCGAAAAGAGGATTGTTGGCTGCCTTTGGTAAACTCCAATTTACGGCGTCAGCATGCTGAGAGGAGGTTTTTAGGTGCCAGGCAAAATCATCATTGATAACTTCTTGATCCTCCTCGTCCTCCTCATCGTCCCAATTTAAAGAGCGCGTGGCTCCCGGGATAGCTCTTGTATTAGCCTGATCAATAGCCTCTTCCCAGGCTTGTTGGAGTTCTCTCCCTTTGGCGAGCCCTTGATAAAAGTTGATGGCCAGCCCTGTTGCGATTTGATCATTGATCTTTTCGGAAGTACCGATGACGGCAGGTACCCCTTCTTCTACCAAGGAATCTGCTTGTTTTCCAGATGAGCAACCATTCAAGAAAACCAACTCTAACCCTTTTTGCTTGCCTAAAAAAGAGATCAAGCCTTCGCTATTCGCTCGTTCTTTTTCTCCAGATTGAGACTCGAGCAGCAGTTCAAAGCTGTCCGCATGTCCGCCATAATGAAACGCTGCGATTCGATCGGGGTATTGTTGAAAAACCTCAAATAGCCGGTTAATGGAAAGGTCTGGCTCGGTGACGACTTCGCAGATTCCGGCTTCTTGCAGTTTTCTCAAGGCTTGCCGAATACCATTTCTTTCTTTGGTGAGGCCACGTAAGAATCCTTTTCCTTCTTTGTCATTGGCAAAGCCTAGGAAAATGACAGGTTTGATCGAACGGGGTGACATGAACTAGGGGTTGATGAAGGTAAGCGGGCAGTACCTTAGAGCAGAGATCAGATCTCAGTTAAGGGAATAGCTGGCCAGCTACTTCGAAAAATAGCAAAAACTAGCTCGGATCACAGAACAGAGTCCGTTTTCGCTCATTTTGATGGCAAGTAGTCCAAGACTTTTTCCAGAGCCATGGCTCTGGAGCCTTTAATGAGTACCGTATCTACTTGGGCAAGCAACTGGGGAAGTTGCAACTCAGATTCGCTCACGTTTTCAAACCAATGGCCTAGGCCTCCTAAGGCTTCTATTAAGTATTTCATCTGAGGCCCAATCCCAATGACGACCTGTGGTCCGCGAGTGAGGATGTGCTGACCTAGTTCCTGGTGTACTTGAGGACTGTTTGCTCCTACTTCGTACATGTCTCCCAAAATCAGGGCTACTTTTCCTGAATCTACGCTGGTGAGGTGATCGATGGCGGCCTGCATCGAAGAAGGGTTGGCATTATAAGCATCTAGCCAAACCGTGAAAGCCCCCCTGTGTAGCACTTGGCTTCGGTTATTCTCTGCTCGATACTGAGCAATTCCCCTCTGGATCGAAGCAAGTGAAAGGCCGAAGTGATGTCCTACTGCCCACGAGGCGACAATGTTTTTGGCGTTGTGCTCACCACTGAGCGGGCTATGAACTTCCACGGATTCGCCCTCATGGTGTAGGCGGAGGCGCATTCCCTCTAATTGATTTTCTAAGGTCTCACCCCAGTAGGCTGATTCCCTTGATCCATAGGTTACTTTATGGGCGGGCTTTCCTGCAGCCGCTACCACTCGGTGGTCAGCGGTATTGACGAAAAGCAAGCCTTCATGCGATTTGAGGAAGTCAAACAGGGCCCCTTTGGTCCTTTGGACCCCTTCTAAGTTTCCGAGCCGTTCTAAGTGGGCAGCGCCGACGTTGGTAATCAGTCCATGAGTGGGTTCAGCGATCTTTGCGAGCTCAGCAATGTCCCCAGGCTGATTGGCCCCCATCTCAACGATGGCAAACTCCGTGTCTCTGGGCATTGCCAGCAAGGTCAAGGGTACGCCAATGTGGTTGTTGAAATTACCATGGGTAGCGTGAACCTTTTTCTCTTGTTGCATCACAGCATACAAGAGCTCTTTGGTAGTGGTCTTGCCATTGCTCCCAGTAAGCCCAAAGATGGGGATTTCAAAGCGACGACGATGAAGGGTGGCCAAGCCTTGTAGGGCTTCGAGTACGTTGGCGACGAGTAAATATCTAGGATCTCTAGAATCGCAATGAGCCTCTTCATCAACCACCACAAAACTGGCTCCTAGTTCTAGGGCTTTGGCCGCGTAGACGTTTCCATTGAAGTTTGGCCCCTTTAGCGCAAAGAACATACAACCTGGGGGCAACTTTCTGGTGTCCGTACTAACACCATTGCTTTGATCGAAATAAGAGAGCAGGGTGGAGGAAGTGTGCAGAGGCATAATGAAAATGTCTCGGTGGTTCTTGGGCTATTCCCAGCGCAAGGTATTCAAGGTATGCCGCATTTCTTCTTTCATATAATTGGTAATGGGACGAAGAGAGTCGCGGGCAGTGGCGGTTTGATAATAAAAGGATAAAACCAGGCTGTAACGATCTTCCGGATCAGTGAGGAAAACCTGTGATGGAGTGCCGACTTCCCCATAGAGGTCAAACCAAACCCCTTCGCTTCCTCCTGCTTGAAACGGTTCAGTTTCAATGCGGCTGGCTTTTTTGCTGTGTTTATAGACCAGTTTTCGGTGATCTTCAAAGTAAGGACTCACGCCCAAGGGGCCAGGTTTAATATCCCGAACGGTAAGGTGCCAGGTGAGACCATAATCCTGGAATTGAATATCTACCCAGCAAGAGTCCGTTAAGTCACGGGTGACTTTTCCCAAAGCTGGATACTCAAAGCGTAGAGGACAGGTGGGACTATCAAACTGTTTATGTTGACGCTGTTCAGCTTTGGGTAAATCAATGCGGGGATAGGCGTAGGGACGAGGAGTAGGAACATATTCGTCACAGCCCAATCCTAAGAGAACAATGGTCAGCAACGTGAAAACCAAGGAAAATTTCATCATAAGTTTTGGACCTATAAAAATGGCTTCAAATTACATTTCGCCTCTCGCCTCTCGCTTACCCTTCTCCTTCTTCATCTTCGAGAATGATCATTTTGATCATGGCGATCCGGTGACGACTCA
>CAZFPQ010000082.1:0-25211 GCA_964521065.1 uncultured Bacteroidia bacterium
GCGACCCCCTGCTCCCAAAGCAGGTGCGCTAACCGGGCTGCGCTACACCTCGAACGTATGGTAACTTCCCTCTTCACTCGCCTCCTGGACCTGCGACTTTCCCGATCCTATCGGGATACGCTACCGGGCTGCGACATACCTCGTCCTCCAGATTTCAAGACCCCGTAGGCGAGCCTACGAGGTCGCAAATTTTTGCGGTGAGGGAGGGATTCGAACCCTCGGTACCCGGTAGGGGTACGGCAGTTTAGCAAACTACTGGTTTAAGCCACTCACCCACCTCACCGTTTGGGCCTACAAAGGTAGGAAATCAGAGCAAACTGCAAAAACTTAAGATGAGTTTTTTTTAGAATCTACGATAAGCCTTCTCCCTTGTTCCCTCACTCAGGTTTTTTGTATTTTAAGACAAAATTAAGAGGTGAGGATTCAATACTTACTCAGACGTATTGGGCTGGCTCTTTTGGTCACCTTTTTTCTGAGTTTCCTTATATTCTACTTGGCTCAGGTGGGTTTCCCTCGTGCCCTGAGCCTCTGTCTGTGGGAAAACCCCAAGGCGGAGCCTCAAACATTGGAGCCTTGTATTTTGGAGAAAAACCACGAGTGGGGCTGGGGCCTGCCTTATTTCTATGTATCACTGTGTCCTTTGTCTACTCCTGATACCCTGGGCTTTTGGCGGGAAACCCAGGCCTACAATCCCTTACTAGCCTGGACCCATCGCTATGGCAATTGGAATGAGGCCCTTAAGCTTCATCTCGCCCTAATGGAAATGCAGGAAGCCATGCAGGAGGCCGAGGTGTCTCCCGAACTGCATGAGGCCCTTATTCAACTCGCATTGGATGAGCAACTGGACCAGTTTGAGTGGAAACTGTCGAAGGTGAAGGAGAAACTGCCTCAAGGTTTCTTACAAGATCAAGCGGAAATATGCTTAGAGCGTTTTCAAAAGTTGGAAGCCAATGCTCAGCCTTGGCGCTCTTGGCTACCAAGTTTGCGCTGGCATGGTGCTAACAATCAATACCATCGTTGGTGGCAGGATCTCTGGTTAGATGGGGGTGGACGGCGCTACGTAAAACCTGATGAGACGGTAGGAGAGTACCTGGGACCCCGCATATGGAAAACCCTGCCGCATACCCTCAGTGCCTTGTTCTTGATCTTTCTGGTGGGTATCGCTTTAGGGATTTGGGCCGCCCTTCATCCCTTTTCCAAAGGAGACCGCCTATTTGCTACCCTCAGTTTCGGGGTAGAGGCTCTGCCGGTGTTTTGGGTAGCGCTTTTGCTGCGACAGTTTTTTGGGGATCAAGACGTAGGAGTAGGCTGGTATCAAATGGACGGAAATGCTCCCATCAATTTTATTTTGCCTCTGCTGATGTACACCTATGTGGGAACTGCCTTGATGGCGCGATTGATGCGGGCTCGCCTACTGGAAATTCAGGCCAGAGATTTCATGAAGACGGCTTTGGCTAAGGGGTTGAACCGCCGCCAGGCTTTATTGAAGCATGGATTACCACACGCTCTTTTGCTGGCTGCTACACTATTGGGAAGTAGTTTGCCTAGTTTGGTGGCGGGTTCGGTGGTCATCGAACAAGTTTTTGGTATCCATGGCATAGGAGAAGCCATGTTGAACGCCATGCGCAAGCAAGACCTCCCCGTGATGCTAGCCATTTTCAACGTGACCGCCCTGCTAACCCTCATGGGTTACCTGATATCAGATGCGTTGTACCTGTGGCTGAATCCCCAGGTGACTTTTGATTCTACCTAAGTCCTGTATGATAAGAAAACGGAGGATAAACTAATGAATAAATACCGTTCCACCCCCGTATTCCCTGGGCTCCATCATCCGTTTTCTGTGAATCCCCTAACTACATAATAGATCTAACCTAATCCGCCTCTTGTCTTAACGTCTATTCTCTCAGACTCTCACTATCTCTCTTCCCCATGGGCCTACGCACAACCGACCGATTGACTCTAATCCGACAACGGCAAATACGCCGGCGGGATGGGGCGGCCAAATGGGCCATCGGCTGGTTAGGCTTACTCGCTATGCTAGGGTTTTTTGCTCCTTGGGTAGCTTCTTCGGTCCCTTGGTGGGTAAAGGTTGATGGAAAGTCCTATTGGCCCCTTCTGAATCCTTCAGAGCAGATTCTTTTGCGTGAAAATCCAGATCAAACATCGCCGTTGCCAATCTACCCCATTCAGGCTATGTGGCCAAGTCAGGGAGTGGAGGCGGCATGGTTGGCTTGGGTTCCATATGGAGTAAATGGCAGGGCAGAGGATGCTCCCAAATTAGCTCCGGGCACTCCTTACCAGAGAACCAATGTGGGTTTGGCACAGGCTTATCCGATTCAATATAGACATTGGTTAGGCACGGATAAACAAGGTCGAGATGTGTTGGCCCTACTCATTCATGGCATCCGTAGCTCTCTGGGGATAGCCTTGATTGCTGCTAGCTTGACTTGGTGCTTAGGCATAGTCATTGGAGGCTTAGCGGGCTATTTGCAAACTCAGCCTTCCCGCCTTTCGAGGAGAGAACTGCTACTCTTGTTGACTTTGGCGGGGATGGTGTGGTTCTGGGGGTGGAAAGTATGGCAGCCATGGTTAGCCACCCGAGGATTTATGCTAAGGAGCTTTTGGTTGCTGGGACTTCTTGTTGGTAGTATGGCGGTTTTACGTCTGATTAGACCCAAGTTTGCCCAGCTTGGGCTTACTTGGACCCCTAGGGATAAACCCCTAAAAGGCTCGATAGGTACTTGGTTGGATCGATTGATTGAAGTGTTGGATGCTTTACCAAGTTTGTTGTTGTTGTTCATTCTCTTGGCTTTTCTTGACCGCAATCAATCCCGTATGGGACTCATGCTTTTTTTGAGCCTAATTGGTTGGACGGGGGTGGCTAGGCTTGCCCGCGGTGAAATATTGGCTTTGGTCAAGGCACCTTTTATTGAGTCGGCCCAAGCTTTGGGGTATACACGAGTAAGAATATTTTGGCATCACCTGTTGCCAAACATTTGGCCGACTCTTTTGGTCTTATGGGTCATTTTGGTGGGCAATATGCTATTGGTAGAAAGTACTTTGTCCTTCCTGGCTCTGGCCGATGGCAGTCCACCTAGTTGGGGAGGTATGTTAGGCGCTGCCGCAGGCGATACGACCTACTGGTGGCTGTCTCTTTCCCCTGGGCTGATGATCTTTGCTACGGTATTGGCCCTGAACTTTTTGGCTGAATGGTATCAGGACAAGATCAACCGGGGGGAAGATGGGAGAACTCAGAATCCAAAAAAGAAAAAGTGGCTATTGGGGGCATGAATAAGGGGGATAAATTTCGCCGATGATCAACCAATCGGGCAGCTAAATTTTCAGATGGAGCAGGAATATTGCAGATTGGGGGACTTTCTGGGGCTTAGGTCTATTTATTGCTGAACTTAGATTGCATTTAAGCTAGGTCAATTAGGTGAGTTTTTCTTTTGGCGAATATTGGATTTGGATGCTGGGAATACCGGTAAGCCTAGGGATCATGTTCCTAGTGTTTAAACGGGTAAGCCACATCACAGACCTCTGGTTTAGTCCAGATCAATACGCCCGTAGCCGCCCCTCCCTCAAATTTGCCCTGCGGGCTTTCGCTTTTGTATTGCTTTTCATTGGCTTGATTGGTCCTTATTGGGGAGTCCGGAAGCAGCAAATTAAAAGCTTGGGGCGTGAGGTGTATATCCTATTGGACGTTTCTTCTAGCATGAATGCGGCTGACATCAAGCCTTCTCGCTTGGAGCGGTCGAAGCAAGAGATTGAGCGCTTGATGGATGCGTTGGAGGGAGATCGGATGGGGCTGATCGTATTCACCGAAAATCCCTACGTACAATGCCCGCTGACTCAGGATTATGACGCTTTGAAGCTATTTCTACGCATGGCGCGTACGGAGCAGTTTAAGCAAACAGGAACCCAGTTTCGCTCTGCCTTGGCGCGGGCCGTAGAACGGCTAGGGGAAACAAGGGTCAAACAGCCTGATATCAGCCAGGCCATCGTGTTGTTTTCAGATGGAGAAGATTATGGGGATTTATACGCGTCCTTGATTGAGCGCCTCAAACAGCGCAATATTCAGGTGTTTGTGGTAGGCGTAGGGACTGAAGATGGGGCTACGGTACCCATTGTTGAGGGCGGTCGGAATCGAGGAATATATAGATTTGAGGATGGGAGTCCAGTTATCTCCCGTCTACAGCCACAACCCCTAAAAGATCTGGCTTCCGCCTTTGGGACGGATTATCACTCCATTAGCAGTGCAACGGACAATGTGGAAGAAGTTGCCGCCCAGATCAATGCATTGGCTTCCTCGCAACTAGAAGTAAGGATTGCAGAAGTTGAAAACAATAAGTATCAAGCTTTTTTGCTATTGTCGGTGATGTTGTTGTTCCTGAGTATGTTTTTGATGCCAGTAAGAAAAGAATAAGGGATGAGAGTTTGGGTAGTAGCCATGTTGCTCAGTACCCTGCCGGGTACCACCAGCTTGTTGCAGGAAGGAATTGACCAGTTTGACGCTGGGCAGTTTCAGTCCAGTGCCGAGACCTTTACCTATGGCATCAGTCAGCATCCTGAATTGCAGCAGGCCCTGCGCTACAACATTGCCCAAGCTTACCTGCGCTTAGACTCCTTGAATCAGGCTCAAACCTTTTTTGAACAGGCATTTACCGCGCCTAATCATCCTGAACTCGCTTCTCAAGCTTCCAATCACCTCGGGGTAATCCTTGTGCGTAAAGGACAGTACGCACCTGCCCTAGAGTATTTTCGCCGGGCTTTGATATTGGATGCCAACAATGAGCAGGCTCGCTACAATTATGAACTGCTAAGTAAGCGCATGTTGCCCCCAAGCTCAGAGGAAGATCCGCCCTCTGATTCGCCAGAATCCGATCCACCCCCAGAGATTGATGATGAAACTTTGCAGGAACTGATCCAACAATTCAATAACCAGGGCCGAAACCACCTATCCGACCAGGGGATTCGCTTAGGAGATACCCTTTCCTTGGCCGAAGCATTGAAGCTGTTGAACAAACTCGATCAACAACCGGTTCAATTTTTGCAACAGTTACAAAAGCGTCCGATCTCTTCCCCTCATACCAGCAATAAACCTAGGTGGTAGCCTGAGAAAAGCATAGGGTCTTGTTGAAGCTTATTGGGTTCAAAAGCAATAAACCTGGAAATTTCGGAGCTCAAATGTATATTAAGGCAACGCCTGATATACCCATTTCATTGAGTAAACTCTATGAGGCCTATTCATTTGACTCGGTTGTGTTTTCTGTGGCTCCTTATAAGTATGGTAGGCGTGCCTAGCGTGTTGGGCCAAGCTGAGGAAAAGGAAGATCCTTTAGAGAAGCTATTTCCTACTCAGACGACCAAGCAATCCTGGTTGAAGTGGGATGTGTTGGCCATGGCGCAGGAAGTGCGTAATCAGCGCCTTATCGGCGATTTTTCTCTGGCTTTTGAGCAGAAAATCAAACCAGCCTGGTCCATTATTTTCTTATATCGGCAAAGTTACCGCTTGCGATGGGTTCAAGGTGGGGAGGGATTGCTGGGCGGTCCTGCCCGTTTGGATGCTGGCATTCGTTATTATCCTCAGCAAAGCAGAAGGAGGAATCCCAATCCCACGGTGCAAAATTTCAACGGCGGTTACGTAGGCATGCAACTCGGAACTCAAAGTGAGTGGAATGGAAGCGAGTGGTATAGCGATCACGTCGCCATGAGCATTTGGGTGGGTAAGCAGCGACAAGTGTATCAGTGGGCCTATTCAGAATTTAGCCTAGGTGTGAGGGTTTCCTACGGGGAGGCCCGTGGGGGACGCTTTATTTATCGCTTTGCTGTAAATGAAGGCTGGCAGGTATATCCGGTAGCACGCTTGAGTATGGGCTTGGGTTGGTAAGACCAAGCTCTTCTAAGCTGGACTTTGGCCAAAATGCTGGTCATAACCCTTAGCGGTGACGCCTTTCCGATAAACCGGAATCTTCGAGCCGCGGGCCTTACTTTTTTTGAAAAAATTAAGCAAAAACGCTCGAAATCCCAGGCCGAACACAGGCCGCCCCGACCGGCGGTTTCGACCCAACGCCGCCTCAAGCTCACTTTAGGCTACCCAAACCCCACAGCCCGATTTCTTCCGTCCAGTTGCTTATGGCTTCTTGGTGCCGATCCGTGATTGGCCAAAATCATTTTGGGTTCTCCAAAGATGATGGGGATGTCCTCCGTAGTTTTCGCACTCAATCATTTCCACTTCATTTTTTATCCGATAGTAATGCTTCCCGGCATAGCCTGTCTCACCTAAAAACAAAAAGGTAGTCGAGGGGGGAGGCTCAGAAGGGGAGAGAGACTGAATGTAGCTTGCAGGAAAATATCGGTGATAGGAATCGCGCAGTGCCTGAAATAGATCAAGCTGGTTAGGAGACAGCTTACTGATGGCTATTCCCCCTTCCGGAGCCCATAAGGAGTCTCGGTATATTTCTCCATAGACATTGTTAGGCTGCTCTTCTTGAGAATACCCTAGTTCGCGCTGCTCATGGCTAAACGATTTCACCAGGCGACCCGTAATTTCCTTTTTGAGGTAAACGAGGTTGAGGCCGTTTCGATCTAGGTCTGAATCCACAATCTGGGGGTTTGAGCCAAAAAGGAACGGGGTATGAGCTACCATTTTTTCACCCCAAAACGTGAAATTCAACGAGAGATGGTGACCCTCTAATTGCCAGGACCAGTATTCTCCAACTCGGGGCTGGCCAAAAATCTCTATCCAATACTCGTTTTTGCCTAAGTCTGGCTCAAATTTCTGTTGGATGTCCTCATTGAACATGATGGAGGTGGCGACTAGGTATCCCTCTCGACTTAGGCAGGACTGTAGCAAGCGATGGAGAAGGATTTTCTCTTCTTTGTTCAAGCGGTCAAGTTTGAGCCCTTCTCTGGTTTTGGGAATCCGATCCCAGGTGGTCCTGCTGGGGTCATCGAATGCTCGATAAAGCTCATCCCTGACCTTGGGCGACACCGTGTCCAATAGTTCAGAGGCCAATCGCATAGACCCTATTTCTGTTCCCTTTCCAGTCAAGGGGGTAAGAGGATGAATCCTAGGGAAATGAGTAGTTGGCGCTGTTTCATTCCATTCATTTAAAATGGGGTACTCAAAATCTCTTGGCCTCTAGCAGATAATTTGATGTAATCTACCGAGCCACTCCCGTGAAAAATGACCGAAGTACCTACAATCTCTCCCAAAGATCCCGCGTAGGAACCCGAAAAGAGTTCTTCGCCATTTGCTTTAAGACTCACTTGACTTTCTTTGTTGCTAACTTCGAAAGTATTCCACTTCCCTACATCTAGAGCGAGAGGTAGTAGGTCAACCTGAAACTTAAGGGTGGAATCTCCCAAAGTTGCCTGGGCATAGCCACTACATCCTTCGGCGACCAGTTTGAACTCTACCTTCGCTTCGGTTCCCTGAATCAACACAATGATGGAGTAGCATCTGACCCCAGGCCAAAACTCATCGTTTTTGAGCCTAGCTTGATACACAAATTCATCAGCAGATACCCCTAGTGGAGCGTAATTATCGAGTCTTACAACCAAGATATCAGTGGTGTCCAAGCCTGCCTTTGCGAGTTCTGCTTTGCTGGGGTGAAAAACGCCGTCTTCAAGGCTTTCTGAGAGCTTGATCGGATGATAACGATGCTCTGTATTGACTTCGACCTTATACAGATGAGCGAAAGCCTGCCATCCCTGGGTCTCCACCAAAACGGGTTCGGTGTGTGCAAGGAGTTGTTTCCTGAACCACAATTGAGGCCTAAATAATCCTGGGTAAGCGTAAAAGTGAGAAATTTTCTGTGAACTCTTCGGGGTGATTTGTTGCTTGGGAGACTCATCTCCAAATTTCACCCGAAACCCAGGTAGGCTGTCTAGTTCTAGGTTAAAAAACGCGGTAGAGGGACAGCTTCCTTCAAGCCTGTCTAAGTCAATGCTGCCACGAACGGAGGTTGAATCAGAATGACCAGGTGATGGCCAAAGGAAAATAGCCAATGTGACGATCAAGATACCAGCCATTCCCAGCCCCCATCCAGTGATTTGCCGCCTTCTCTGCTGATCCTTGAGTTCTTCTATTCTACTGCGCTTCTCGTAGTCTACAAATTGTTTCAAGGCCTCGAGGGTGCTTCGGTGAGGGGTATAGCCTTTCTTGACCTGGACCTTGCCGAAAATTCTTTTCAGGGTGGCCGTGCTCAGGTACACCTTGGTCTCTTTTCTCACCTGATTGCTTAGCCGATCAAAATCACCATTGGTCCAATCTTCACGCCTCCCTTGATTCATTTTTTCCTCAATGAATCTGAGCAATCTCTCGTGAATTTCCTTGTTCATATCTGCTAGGTCGCGGCTAGTTCCCCTTTATATTCGACTGGTTATGAGTGGAGTAGCTTGTTCATTGAATTGATGCAAAGATGAATATAATCTAATGAATAGCTTCCACAAAAACTTGCCTAGTTTGTAATCAAAAGTGGACAATTACTTGGCTTCATTCATCTATGCAATTGATTGATTTTGCAATACTCGTCATCTTCCTTTTTATCTACAGAATTAATTATTGCCATTCGGGAAAAGACCTGAAGCCTTTCTTACTGGTAGGAGGACATTCGCGTTCGTGGATAAGTGGCCTCCCTATTTGTGTTCGTTTGCGCTTAGCTGAGGCGTGTAGGGTCCCGGATTCGATTTCACGCCACAATATATGGATGCCCCTTAATTACGGCTGGATTCCTGTTGGGCGCCGATTCCACATTCATCATGCCCCTCTCCTGTGGGAAGCTGTCAGAGATGCGATGCCTTCCCAGGTTTCCCATTGTCAGGCTTATCAGGTAAAAAATCTCCCTGTCGCACATCAGAGAAGCCGCCTTGTGATTCCATCCCATCAATTACAGCAAGAAATGAGACCCCAGAGCTTGATCTTCAATTTAGGGGCTGCTGGTGAGCAGGTACCCGAAAACTTATTTGAAGCAGTGGTACTATGAAGAATAAAGCAAGCAATAGCCGAAGCCTACGGGGTATAAACAGGGTGGGTGAGAGTTGCCTCTTGCGGTCCCTATCCCCGATTGCTATGTTCCTGATTGTTGGGTTGATCATACTGAGGGGGACACTACATGTGTGTTTGGCACAAAATAAGCCCAACATTCTCTTCATCATGTCAGATGATCATACCTCTCAGGCTTTTGGGATTTATGGCAGTCGACTAAGCTCGCTCAACCCTACGCCAATCATAGATCAATTAGCCAGAGAAGGAATCATATTTGATCAAGTTTTTTGCAACAATGCCATCTGTACGCCCAGCCGAGCCAGTATCCTGACAGGCCAATATCCCCAGACCAATGGAGTGCTAGATCTACATGGACACTTACCCTTTGAGCAACAATACCTTCCTCTAGAAATGAAGAAGTTGGGCTATGAAACGGCGGTGATTGGGAAATGGCACCTCAAAGATGCTCCCGAAGCATTTGACCACTATGAAGTGCTGCCCCTTCAAGGGAAATATCACAATCCCATATTCTATGCCCGAGATGGGCAGGAAGTCAAGGAAGTCAAGTTTGGCAAGTTAGGAGTGAGGAAGGTAGCAGTTAATCATTACCAAGGCCATTCCTCTGACATCATCACCGATTTGTCAATTCAGTGGCTGACCAAGCAGCGAGATACCACCAAGCCCTTTCTCCTCTTCCATCAATTCAAGGCGCCGCATGATCACTTTGAATTCGCAGAGCGTTACGCTGATTACCTGGAAGATGCCTATATCCCTGAACCGGCCAGTCTTTATCAAGTTGGTCAGCATGGCTCTATTGCGACCAGGGGTGAAGATGATGCCTTGATTCACGATATTGGTTCCTCGGTAGGGATGCGGAATGCCATTCGTGGCATGGGCCGTAGCCTCAAATTGGACCTTGATCCTGCCGACCCAGAGTACCAGCACAAAGCCTATCAAGAATACCTCAAGCGCTATCTCCGCTGTGTAAAAGGGGTAGACGACAATGTAGGACGGCTGTTAGACTGTCTCAAGGAGACGGGTCTCTATGAGAGCACCCTCATCATCTACACTTCCGACCAGGGCTTTTTTCTTGGCGAGCATGATTATATCGACAAGCGTTGGATGTACGAGGAGGCCATGCGCATGCCCTTCATCGTTCACTACCCCCAGGGATTCGCCCAAGGAGTCCGAACGGATGTGCTTATCAACAATACCGACTTTGCACCCACGCTGATTGAACTAGCGGGAGGTCTGGCACCTGCTTACATGCAAGGCAGGAGCTTCAAAAAACTATTGTTGAGTGGTGAAGAACCAGAAGACTGGAGACAGTCTACCTATTACCGCTATTGGATGCACATGGGTAGTCGCCATGGGAATCCCGCTCATTTTGGCCTTAGAAGCAAGCAATACAAGCTGATTTTTTTCTATGGAAAGTACTGGAAGCCTAAGGCCCAGATAGTTCCAGATGGCTGGGGTAGGTATGACTTTGACACCCCAGCTGCCTGGGAATTCTATGATTTAGCTCGCGATCCCGAAGAGATGCAAAACGAGTATGCCAACCCTCGGTACGCGCAAATTATTGCGGAAATGAAGGCAGAACTAAGGAGGAAGCGAAGGTCATTAGGGGAAGACGATACTCATTTTCCCCACATCCAAGCAGTGATTGATGAGCATTGGAACGATTGATAAAACAGAATCATGGGCAAAGGGACACTTCATACAGCATCATTACTCACAAGACTATGGACCATTTGGCTTACTGGAATATGGGTGGGCAATATTTCAGCTCAAACGGTAGATACCCTTTCTCTAAATGGGTATTGGAAATTCCACTCCTTTCTCGGGGAGGGTTCCAACTACCTGGACATTCAACCGGAAGCAGAGGACATCGTCATTGATAACCGCCAGACCGAACTCCTGGAGCTAGCAGGAACCTGGAACCTGCAAACCAAAGCGGAGCGAACATCTGAATGCTGGAAAGGCGACTACCTCCGTCATTATTTCTCAAGCGGCAGGGACGGGGCCTATGTTCGATTTAAGCCTCAGGTTCCGCAATCTGGCTACTACGAGCATTTTGTGTACTACCCATGGGGGCATCATGCGGCGGCGAAAATCAAGGTCAAACACGAAGAGGGTACCTACGAAAAGTATTACAGCCAGCGCAACCTCCCCAGTGTCTGGACTAGCCTGGGCATTTATAAGCTAGAAAAAGGAGCTGACAACTACATCGAAATCAGCTCCTCTTCCAAAGGAACTGCCACCGCAGATGCGGTGATGCTTCGCCCAGTCGAGCAAACAGAACTCCTCAAGGAACGGTCACTCCTAAACCAAGCTCATCTACCAGGATTCGACGATCAATCATGGCAGACCCTCAAAGTCCCAGGTCATTGGGGCATGATCAATGAGTACGCCAACTACTCAGGTAAGGCTTGGTATAGGACCCAGATCGACCTGCCCAAAGGCTGGAAGCAAGCCGATGATGCCCGAATTCGATTAAGGTTTGAGGGGGTCTATCACTTGGCCAAAGTATATGTCAATGGACAATATGTGGGACAAAATCGAGGAGGGTTCACCCCTTTTGAATTCGATGTGACGGAGCAGCTTAGTACAAGGGGGGCAAATGTAATCGCGGTGGAAGCGGATAACGATTACTTCGTTGGGGCGACTTGGAATTGGGGCGGCATCATCCGAGATGTAAAGCTGATCAGAAGTAAAGATGTGCGGATTCAGCATCAGTACATCCATGCCGAACCTGATCTCTCGACGGGAACCGCTACTTATGCGATCCAAGTTCGGGTAGAAAATAACTCTGCGGCCCAGCGATCTGTGACTTTAGAAGCCGTGATCACCAAGGGGGAGGAACTCAGCAGGGTCCAAAAGACTATTCAGCTTCCCTCTCATAGCAGCCAAACCGTTGAACTAAGCGGAAACCTAAGCGCCGAGCAAGTCAAGCTATGGCATTTTGACCACCCAGAACTATACCGACTCCAAACCACGCTCAAAGAAGGGGAGGAACGGCTGCACCAGCGAGCAGACCGCTTTGGTATCCGAAAATTTGAAGCGACCGCTACTCAGATGCTTCTTAATGGCGAACCCGTTCGCTTAGTGGGGTTCAACCGCGTGAGCGATCACCGCTACTGGGGCTCCTCTGAGCCGCAAGAGTTAATCGACTTCGATGTGGACATGATGAAGTTGGCTGGGGCCAATATGATGCGCATCATGCACGGCACCCAAAATGAAAAACTGATTGAGCGCTGCGATGAAAAGGGGATTCTACTCTTCGAAGAAGTGAACGTGCGTGACTTGCGGAATCCTGAATTTTCTTCGCCGGACTACCCGCTGGTCAAAGCCTGGATGAAAGCGATGATCGAGCGGGACATGAATCACCCTAGTGTGGTTGGCTGGAGCGTAGGCAATGAACTAGAAGATCATTTTCATTACGTCAAAAGCCTATACGAATATACCAAGCGACTGGATCCTCATCGCTTGGCCCTTCACGTGAGCAATCGGGGCTATCAAAGGGGGGAATCTCCCCAAAATAACCCTCTTGCTTACGGAGACATGATCTTTCAAAATATTTACCAGAAAGACCCAGGACAGGTAATGGATACCATCCATGCCCGCTGGCCAGATCAGGCCATGTTTTTTTCAGAATTTGGGGTGCAGCGTTTCACTTCACCAGGTCTTGACCACGACATACCAGGACTGGCTACCTTCTACAATTTTCTTCGTCAGCAGCGTCTTTACACCACCGGGGCATCCATTTGGACTTACAATGATTACAAGAGTGGTTATACCCAAAGCCTCCCTTCCCAAAATCGGGCCTGGGGCATGGTCAATGCTTGGCGCAGCAAGCGCAGGTCCTTTTATACCCACCGAGTGGAAAACAGCCCGCTTCAACAGATGGAGCTTACTGATTTAGATCTCCGAAAGCGAGAAGCAGTTGTCTCCCTACACATCCGAGCTGCCGATGGGTTTCCGAGCTACAGCCTTCGAGGATACGAGCTAAAGTACGTCTTTCGCGATCGAATGGGCTCGGTGTTATGGGAAAGCGAGGCAAAACTTCCAGACCTTCTGCCTGGAATGGATCCCCAACTTGCTGAGCTCGCTTGGCCCTCTTTTAAGGGGAAGCCTTATTCGCTTGAAGTTTCCCTCTTAGCTCCCAATGGCTATGACCGTCACCGAGTGAAAGTCTATTTTGATGTGCCAGCTCGGCCTAAAATAGACGAAGTGGAATCTTCAAAAAGTAAGATCAGGGTGCACCTTACTCGGTCAGCGGATGCCTTCGAATATCAGGTTCGCTATCAAATCGGAGATCAAATATTACTCAGTCCCAAAACCATTGCCCCCTTCGTAGAGCTAGATAGTCTTCCTTCTGGATTAGAGGTGGGGCTACAATTGATTGCTTGGAACGACCGAGGCGCAAGTAAAAGATCTGCACCAGTAAAAGTGAAAACCGAGGGATCGAGCTTAGCCCCCATCGTATGGGATGCTTTTATCGCTGATGATAGGCTGGTGCTTGGTTATTCAGGAGAATGGGAGGATGAGCATTACACCGTGAAATATGGAAAATCGCCCCAGGCATTGAACCAAGTTCAATCCACCAATGCTAGGGGCATGATGAGCATCGAGGTAGGGGGAGAATCGTCTTTATTTTTTCAGATTAAGCGCAAAACTCATGAGGGAGAAAGCCAGTGGTCTCCCGTGTATCAAGCCAAAACCGGAACCTTTAGGATGTATGAATAAACCACGTATGAATGAGCAACTGACGGGATGGATGGTGGCGCTAACCCTGTTTGCCCTAGCCTGTACGCAGCAGACCAGCCCTAGCTCGGAGCCATCTCCTGATTTCGAAATCAACTTGGGCCAGGTGGCCCGGACGGCGGTTTTTGAAGACGATAGCCTCAGCATTTGGGGAGGCTCTTTGGTAAAGGGAGAGGATGGACTCTATCACCTCTTTTATAGCCAATGGCCCAAAGCCATTGGTTGGGAATGGGTAACCTATTCGGAGATAGCTCATGCCACCTCTTCCTCGCCTTTTGGGCCTTTTACCTACCAAGGCATGGCCTTGCCGGTACGCGATCAAACCTATTGGGATGGCATGACCACCCACAACCCAACCGTGCATAAGTTTAACGGCAAGTATTATCTGTACTACATGGGAAACACCGGTGACCGAGCCATCGTCAGCCAGCCCGGTAAGCCAAAGCTCAACTGGCAGCATCGCAACAATCAACGCATCGGAGTTGCCGTAGCCGATGACCCCAATGGGCCCTGGACCCGCTTTGATGAACCCGTCTTAGACATCACTCATGGAGACTCCACGGCTCATGATGCCTTGATGACATCGAACCCCTCTGTCTGCCAGATGGCTGATGGACGTATCCTCATGGTCTATAAAGCCGTGGGCAAGCAGTTTCCCCTTCCCAGTGGGGGACCGGTGGTCCACATGGTCGCCATCGCGGATTCCCCGACGGGTCCTTTTGAGAAATACCCTGATCCAGTCTTCACCTTTGAGGGGGAACGCTTTCCTGCTGAAGATCCCTACATCTGGTATCAAGCGGGCCGCTACCGCGCCATCGTCAAACGCATCAAGTTCGAGGGGAAGAAACGCCTGTTTTCCTTGGTGCATTATGATTCACAAGATGGGATTCATTGGGATAGGGCCAAGTTTTTTGAAATCTCTGACCGAACGGTGACTTGGGAGGATGGGGCCATCGAAAAGTTTGACCACCTAGAACGCCCCCAGGTATTCATCGAAAATGGAGAGCCCGTCGCGTTGCTCTGCGCGGCCGACAGCATTGATGCGCAGAACATTCGCCACTCCTTCAACCTACAAATACCCATATCGATCACCCAACACCCAGCAGGAAAACAATGAAAACGATTTTTTTGATAGTCGCCGGACTTCTCCTTATCTCGTGTCAACCCTCAAGAAGTGTTAGGGGGGAGCATAAGCGGACTGTGTATTCCCTCAATGGTACGTGGCAGTTTCTGGCTTCCAATGAGATTGGTGACGAATCGACTCTCGGGGCCAATTACGAGAGCTGGGATACCTTGAGAGTGCCTGGCAATTGGGATACAAGAGATCGATATGCAAAGTATGTGGGTAAGGGATTCTACCAGCGGTCTTTTACTCCACCTAAGAGTTGGAAAGGTAAGCAGGTTCACCTCAAGTTTGGGGCCGTTTATCAAGCTTCTAAAGTTTGGGTTAACGGCCAATTGCTCGGGCAGCACATCGATGGTTATCTACCTTTTGAATACAACATCACGGATGTTCTTGATTGGGATCAGGCCAATTCGGTCGTGGTGATGGCCGATAATACCTATCGGCGTGGTGCTTGGTGGGCTTGGGGAGGCATCAGCCGAGAGGTGTATCTAGAGGCAAATGAAGAGGTTCGGATTGTGTACCAGCATGTATCCGCAATTCCTGACTTTGAGCACGGAAAAGTTGACTTTTCACTTTCATATAAAGTAGAAAACAAGGGTAGTAAAGCGCTTACCACAAAGATTCATCCTAAAATTCCCGGTGCAGAGTTGGAGCCAATCACCCTTAGGATAGATGGAAACTCCGTCGCTGAGACACAGATGACTTTCCAGCAGCAGCTTTCTAGTTTCAAGCTCTGGAATGTTGATTCCCCTGTGCTCTATCCACTCATCAGTGAACTAAAGATAGAAGGGCAAATTCATGACGTCGCTTCAGATAAATTTGGAATACGAAAGTTTGAGGTGCGGGGAGAGCAGTTTTTCCTCAATGATGAGCCCGTACGTATGAATGGGATCAATCGTATCCATGATCATCCCCGCTATGGCAACACGGAGCCAGATCACTTGGTGCAAGCAGATATGCTAGACATCAAATCACTGGGCTGCAATTTTGCCAGACTCATGCATGCCCCGCTTTCCAAGAACTTGCTCAACTTCTGCGACAGCGTAGGCTTCATGATCGTAGAGGAGATTCCTGTCTGGGGAGACGATGACCCTCAAGCTTTTCCACACAATCCGCTGACGAAAGATTGGCTGCGCATGATGATTGAAAGAGACTTCAATCACCCTTGCGTAGTAGCATGGAGTGTAGGGAATGAACTACGTAACCCTGAAGGTGAGTGGACCGAAAAGGCGATGACCGGTGATCAGTATGGCTACGTCAATTCCATGTTGGACTACGTCGACAGCCTGGATACCACCCGCTTAAAAACCTACGTTACCATCACGGCCTATCGGCAGGGGCAAATCGGTAGCGAACCTTACGAAAAGCTAGATTTCATTTCTATGAATTCCTACGGTAATGCGGTTCTGGAGGCTCAACAGACCCACGATAAATTTCCCGGCAAACCCATTTTTATCTCTGAAATCGGAAAGAGGCAAATTGGTCCTGCACCAAGTTCCAGGTTGAGTGAGGACTTGGTGGAATACCTACGTAAGCTCAAAGAGTTTCCTTGGATCACGGGAGTTTCACTTTGGAGCTACAACGACTACCGCAGCAATTACAGAGGGACTCCTGAATCAGGCTTCCGCGAGTGGGGCATTGTGGATGAACACCGGAACAAGAAAGTAGCCTATCAGCAGTTAAAGAAGGTCTACCAGGAATGGTGAGCACAGCGACATGGGTACAGGGGATTTCCCTTTTCTCGATGAGCAATGAGCTAGTCAGAATAAGGCCCTGATAGCCATCAAGCCCTGTGGACAATCATAAAACCCAGTTGACCATTGATTTTTTGTCTCAATAACTTCTTCTAGATACTCCGTTACCTCCCCACTCACATGAACAGGATCACTCTCGCGTATTTACTGGTTAGTTTGAGCACCCTGGCGGGATTTGCCCAGGAAGAAGATAAGCCCTCAGTTTACCGACCCTATGTCAATCAAATGGGGTACAACTTGGGGGAATCCAAGCGATTTGTTTGTTACGGCGCCAAAGAAAATCTGCCTTTTGCCATTCGTAATGTTCGCAGCGGGGAGGTGGAGTTTGAGGGCAACATGCTAAACTATGAAGGATGGTTCAGTGAATTCAATCCTACTTCTACCGATGAATATGTCATAGAAGTGGCGGGGCATGGAACTTCTGATCCCTTCTGGATTGCCGACCATCTACTTGAGAATAAATCTTGCAAGCTTGGCTACGACTTCTTTGTAGATGTGCGCGGCTTTGCCGATTTGGATGCCTATGAGATGAGCCAGGTTTACAGTGGTGGACCCTCGAGGGATGGAGGTGCATTTGGCCTTGAAACTTTGTTTGAGGTAATGCAATACGCCAGCAATCCCGCTTTGTTTGATCATTGGAAAACGGAGCTAGGTGATGACAAAATCGCTGACCTGATCGACCTAATTCTATGGCACGCAGCCTTTGCTTACCGATTTCATGAATACAATGGACCCGTGAAAAATCGCCATGGTACCCTCGGCTACCGAGGGAGTCCCCGTATGAACTACGACTATTGGAACACCCTCGACCACTTAGCTGCCGTGTGTGCGGCTTACCATTCCTTTCTCAAGCCTTATTTACCCAAGACCACTTATCAAGCCTACCGAGCTTTATGTCATGAGAAGTGGGAAGCTTACGATCGACACAAAGTTGTACGCTATTGGACCTATAGTCGAAAGTGGGTTGACGAGGGGTTTCAGGAATTCAATGAAATGGGCAATGCCTTTGGCCAATCCGTATTTAGCAATTTGATGATGTATGAGTGTGAACGACATGAAACGGATGGGCAGCCTGAGAAGTACTTAAAGTGGGCTCAAGCAAGTGCCCAAGACATCATCCAAAATTGGGATTTTGACAACCCTCGCCACATGTGGTGGATCCGAAATGCCGAGCACATCACCCCCCAAGCCTTGGCCTACTTTTTAATGCTTGCCCCTGAGTATGCCCCGAAGGGGACCAAGGAGAAACTGGCTGCCTGGGCCATTCACATGAAGCAAAAGACCCACAACTTTTGGCAGTACCGGGTGCACAGTGAGAAGGAATGGGCCCACCCCAAAACGAAAGAACTAGGAGGAGCTCCTGCGTTAGGGGGCTCAATGTTTGCGGTGGCCTATCTGCTAGATGATCCCCAACTAAGGAGCATAGGCTGGGCTCAAGTAGACTTTGTCTTTGGGGTCAATCCAGTGGGAACCCACCTCAGCCACAAAAGCCCTGAGCGAGTGGAGATCAATGGCTATTGGCCGGGAGTTGAAAGGGGTTGGCCCCAATCCCACCCAAATGGCTATGGGAAACTTGGAAAGGTACGCGGAACCCTAGATGGCTCCCCCTTGGATGGACAATTTCCTATTGCAAAGGAACTAGAGTCTGTAGAAGGAAAAAATGAAGGAAAGGCCTTCGGAAAAAATGCTTACGCCACCGAAGGTTGGAACATATCTAACCGAGGCTGGCTGTCAACGCTGACCTTCTCCACCCTTGGTTCCCATCAGGTGAAGATTTTCGATGAGACGTATCAGCATCAAGTCGCTGAGGGCATGGTAGGTGAGACGCTGGTAATCGAGCTCTCCGCTGCCCTAAATCAGAACTGGTACGAAAGAGATCAAGCTTGGCTTGAAATAAATGGAGAAAAAGTAAGTGTGCTTGAGACAGGGGAAAATACGGGGGTCTTTACCACTTCGTACCAGATCCCTGCTCATAGCACCGAAGTCGACGTTTCATACGGCTACCTGGGATTTGCTCAAACCGCCCGACTGGGGGTACGTGACTGAGCCGAAATTATTGATCTACAAAACTATCCAAGGCCTAGCTACACCCAAATTGACATGAATACATTCAATAATCTTCTCTTTACTTTCTTCTTAATTGGAGCCTGCCATGCATTTGGCCAAGAGGGCTCGTCAGCTACTGGATCTGATCTAAACTTTCAGGATTTACTTCCTGCCAAATGGGACAAATCTCATATCATAGAGGAAAAGGATTACAATGTTTGGGGGACCAACATCCTAAAAGGAAAAGATGGGAAGTACCACGCCATCTATTCCCGATGGCCCAAGAGCCGAGGGCACCATGGATGGGTTACTCATTCGGAAATTGCCCATGCCGTTGCAGAGGAGTTGACTGGGCCTTATAAGTTCAAAAACGTGGTCTTGCCAGCTCGTGGAAAAAAATATTGGGATGGCGACTGCACCCACAATCCACACGTGATCGAATACCAGGGTACCTACTACCTCTACCACATGGGGAACCGAGGCAGTGGCTACTGGGACCAAACTCCAAAGGACCGCATGCCTTCCATCCAGGATGACAAAGAGTGGTGGGTGAACCGCAACAACCAGCGAATAGGCTTGGCCACGACCGATGACTTAAATGGAGAATGGCAGCGATTGGATGAGCCCTTGATCGATGTGGGACCGGGCAGGCTGATGACCTCTACCCCCACAGTATCAAGGCGGGTAGATGGGAAGTACCTGATGGCCTACAAATACGTGGAGGACAATGGCAAGGAAAAAGGTGGCCGGGTAATCCACGTCACTGCGGTGGCTCGCCACCCTAAGGGGCCCTTTGTGGATACCGAGATCCCATTTATCACTCATCCTACGGCGCGCTTCGCGCTAGATGACCACTTAGAATGGGTTTACAATGGCCATTACTATTGTTTGGCCAAAGACTCACGTGGGGCTTGGAGTGAAGAACCCAAGGGCTCTACCATGTTGTTTGAGTCTACGGACATGGGACTAGATTGGAAGCCAGCCAAGCACTTCTTGGCCATTCGAGCGGGGGAGATCCAATGGGCAGATGGGTCCGTGACTCAAACCCAGCGTACGGCAGATATGCCCAAGTTTTACATGGAGAATGGGATTCCCAAAGCCCTGATTGTGGCTGTACTTCCGGCAGGAAGCGAGGTTTCTTATTCGGTAGTCATTCCTTTGCAGACACCCCCGCCAGGAACCCAAGCTTTTCCCTATCAAGTAAGCGAGTATTCGAGTCAGCGAAAGTTAAGTGCAGCTTTAGAGCGAAGCTTTCATCAGTATCCCTCGCATGTAAATGCAGAAAATGAGCTGTATAGCCAGTTCAAATACACCAAATTGACAGGCTTTGATTACAACGATGGAGACGCTACCATTACCCGGCGAGATCCCTCCAAAGTGCTCTTTGAAAATGGTCAGTACTACGTCTGGTATACCAAGCGGCATACTCCCATCCCGCCAGTTGGGCGATTTTCTAGCAACTATAGCATCATGGAAACGGATGGGGACACGGTGATCTGGAATGATACCATTCCCACCACCGATTGGGACCTAGCGGAGATATGGTACGCAACCAGCAAAGACGGTTTCCATTGGGAGGAGCAGGGAGTGGCGGTGACCCGTCCAGAATATCCCATTCCTGGTTGGCGGGCCGTAGCAACGCCAGATATCCTGAAATTCAAGGAGAAGTATTACCTCTATTACCAGGCCTTCACTGAGCCGAGTGGCGTGCGAGGAGACTATTGTCCCGTGGGAGTGGCCTATTCAGATTCGCCTAATGGCCCCTGGACCCATGTAGACAAGGTGGTCATTCCGACCGGAGCAAAAGGTGAGTGGGATCAGTTTGCGGTACAAGCACCCACTCCGCTGGTCCACGATGGGAAAATCTACGTGTACTACAAAGCGGCCTTTAACCGTCCGGGGACGGTATGGAGTGGGATCGGGCTAGCCATCGCCGAGGATCCTTTGGGACCCTTTGAAAAGCATCCCCTCAACCCTGTCCAAAACTCCGGCCACGAAATTTGCTTTTTCCCTTTTAAAGAAGGATTGGCATCACTGACCATTCGGGATGGCAGCGAGCATTTTACCATTCAATACGCCGCCGACTGGGTGAACTTCCAGGTCATGTCTATTACAGAGATGATGCCGATCGGCCCCAATGCTTACATCCCGGATGCCTTCGCCGACAATGGCGATGGCAGAGGCATAACTTGGGGTATCTGCCACTTTCGCAACGTACGCGGAAAAAATGGGAAGATGTACTCCGAACTGGCTCGCTTTGATTGTGACCTGAGTTTAGATGTCCATGATCCCGAAATGAAACATCATAACAATTTGTGGAACCCTGAGGACTATTACCGATGGGGCCTCAGCCGACAACAAGTCCAGCGGATCAAATCTGAAACCCAGCAATTAAGTCCCAATAAAAATGAATAAATTATCCTTACTGGTCTTGTTGATCATGGTCGCTTCATGCAGAACAGTCCCTGATAAAGAGACTGGGCAGTCAAGGTCAAATGACCAAATAGAGGCCTTTCCTTATTCCATTACAAAGGATGCACGTAATCGAGACCTAAGCGCAGCCATGCAACGCAGTTTCGAAGAATACCCATCTCCCTTCTTGAGCGAAAACGAGCTGTACACCCAGTTTCGATACTCTAAAATCACGGGGTTTGATTACCATGAGTTAGACGGGACCATCACCCGCCGAGATCCGTCGAAAATCATTGTGGAAGATGGGAAGTACTACATTTGGTATACCAAGCGGCACACTTCTCAAAAACCTATCGGAAACGTATTCTCTGCTGAATATCAGAACACCCCTCCTGAGGAGATTCCCTGGAATGATACCATCCCCTCGGTGGATTGGGATTTGGCGGAAATTTGGTATGCGACCAGCGAAGATGGTTTTCATTGGGAGGAGCAGGGCGTAGCGGTCAAAAGGCCAGCCAAGCCTATCCCAGGCTGGCGTTCCGTTGCTACGCCTGATATCCTCAAATTCAAAGGGAAATATTATCTCTATTATCAAGCCTTTGTGGAGGCTCCAGGTACGCGCGGAGACTACTGCCCCATCGGCGTGTCATATGCAGACTCGCCCAATGGCCCTTGGACCACCCACAGCGAGGTGGCTGTGGACACTGGGGCTAGGGGGGCTTGGGATCAATATGCCGTGCAAGATCCTACTCCACTCGTACACGATGGCAAGGTTTACATCTATTATAAAGGGGCTTTCAATCGCCCCCATACCGTTTGGGTGGCTTTGGGGCTAGCCACTTGTGCTGATCCCTTAGGGCCATTCGAAAAGCATGCCCAGAATCCGGTCATCAACTCCGGTCACGAAGTTTGCCTTTTTCCCTTCAAAAAAGGAGTGGCCGGTTTTGTGATCACAGATGGCAACGAACACTTCACCATCCAATACGCAGAGGATTGGGTCAATTTTAAGATCGCTTCTATCACCGAGATGATGCCTTTGGGGGGGAATGTGTTTGCCCCGGATGCATTTGAGGATAATGGAAATGGCCGTGGGGTCAACTGGGGGCTTTGCTTTTTTCGAGCGCCCAATCGGGCCTGTTACCTGGCTCGATTTGATTGCGACCTTAGCCTAGACCTGCACGATCCTCAAATGAAAAGAAATCAATACCCCATTGATCCAGACTACTATTTCAAACATGGCTTGAATGCTAAGCAGCGTGAAAGAATTGCTCAACAAAACGAAACCTATACCCGATAATCATGCCTCATATGAACTCGCTCAGCGGCTGGCCACTCCTATTGGTCATCGGCTTTGCTGCCTGTCAAGTGCCTTCCTCAGAAAGTCAAGAATCCCCCTCTCTTGACCCTCAAGATCCATTTCCCTATACCATCACCGAAGAGACCGGTAATCGTCAGCTCAGTGCTGCCATGGATCGAAGTTTTCATCACTACAGCGCCATCCACCCACGCAACAATGAGCTCTACTCCCAGTTCAAATACACGGAGTTGAAGGGATTTGATTACCACGGACATGATGGGACCGTATCCCGGCGCGACCCCTCCAAAATCATCTTTGAGGATGGCAAATACTACGTCTGGTATACCAAGAGGGAAACAGAGGCCATCCCCGTGGGGCTCAAGAACGCCGATCAAAGCACCGAGACCATTCCTTCGACCGACTGGGATCTGGCTGAAATCTGGTACGCCACCAGTGAGGATGGATTTACTTGGGAAGAGCAAGGTGTAGCCATTCCCCGTCCTCCGAAGCCTGAGGTGGGTTGGCGCTCAGTGACGACTACCGATATTCTTAAATGGAAAGGGAAATACTATCTCTATTACCAGGGCTTCATGGAAGCCAGTGGCAAACGAGGGGACTATTGCCCCGTCACCGCTTCCTATGCGGATTCACCCGATGGCCCTTGGACGCCCGCGGGCAAGATCGTCATTGAAAATGGGCCAGAAGGTTCTTGGGACCAATACGCCATCCATGATCCCTATCCCTTGGTCCACAACGGCCAGATTTACATCTACTATAAGTCTGCCTTCAATCGCCCCAATCCCGTTTGGGTAGGCGGGGGCTTAGCCATAGCGGATGATCCCTTGGGACCCTTTGAAAAACATCCGCTCAACCCCCTGACCAGTTCAGGGCATGAGGTGAGCCTTTTTCCCTTCCAAGAAGGCGTGGCCGCCATCACGGTCAAGGACGGTACCGAGCATTTTACCATCCAGTACGCGGAAGACTGGGTCAACTTTGAGATTGCTTCAATCTGTGAATTGGTGCCCATTGCCCCTGGACCATTTGTGCCTGATGCCTTTACGGATACCAGGGATGGCCGGGGCATTACCTGGGGACTTTCCCATTTTGTCAACGCAGGAACATATGGCGTGAATCCACACTCGATATTGGCCCGTTTTGATTGTGATCTGAGCCTTGATGTGGACGATCCGGTTATGAAAGCAACTGGCATTAGGCATGACCTGGAGGTGTACTTCCGACAGGGACTCAGCCCAGCACAGAGAGAGCGAATTAAGCAGAAAAATGAAGCTCTGAGTCAAAAATGAGGATATTCTCAGTCTGCCATCAAGCACTCTAACCTGCTATTACATCCACTGCTATCCCCTCATCTGCTTTTTCAACTCCTTACGTTATGCCTCTCAACTGGACTTTTTTTAGCCATAAAAATTCACGGACACTTTTGCTGTGGGGATGGATAGCTTTTTTATTTAGCGGAGTCGCTTTCCCACCATTCCTTGCTGGGCAAGCCAAGCTCAATATCCTCTGGATCAATGCCGATGACCTAGGCCGCGAGCTCTCCTGCTATGGTCATCCCTTGGTTCAGACGCCCAATATAGATCGCCTTGCCGAGCAAGGAGTTCGCTATACCAAAGCCTACGCAAATACTCCGGTTTGTTCTCCCAGTCGATCTTCCTTGATCACGGGGTTTTACCCTACCAGCATCAATTGCCAGGACCATCGAACCCTAAAAATGACTGAATTACCTGATGGCATCAAGCCTATCACCGAGTATTTCAAAAATGCCGGTTATTTCATTAGCAATGGCAGTGGATTGGATATGAAGAAACCGGGTAAGCGGGATTACAACTTTGTGCCGGACATCCACTACGATGGTTCAGATTGGAGTCAACGAGCAAAAGGACAGCCCTTTTTTGCCCAAGTACAGATCAAATATCCGCATCGAAGCTTTGTAACCAGCACCTCTCATCCCATTGACCCGGAGGAAGTAGTCCTACCGGGTTGTTACCTAGATCATCCTTTATTAAAGGCTGATTGGGCGCGCTATCTGGAGTCGGTACAGGCCTGTGATAGCATTGTAGGGCGTATTTTAAATCGATTGGAAGGGGAAGGCCTAGCTGACAATACCGTCGTTTTCTTCTTTGGAGACCATGGTCGCCCTCACCTGAGAGACAAGCAGTTTTTGTATGAGGGAGGTTTACAGATTCCCTTGATCGTGCGGTGGCCAGGGCAATTGAAGCCTGGAAAAACTGATCCAAGACTGGTCAGCCTGGTGGACGTAGCTGCTACGACAATGCGAATAGCCGATCTGGAACCGGACTCGCCTCTCCATGGAAAGATATTTTTAGGGCCGGAGCAAGAAAAAAGAGAGTTCGTCTTCGGCTTTCGCCAGCGCGCCGGGGATGCTCCCGATGCCATTCGCAGCATCACTGATGGCCGATACAAACTCATCTGGAACCAGGAACCCCAGCGCCCCTGGATGCAACTTTCAAGCTACAAGCGAAGCGAATATCCGGCCTTCACCCTATATCGAATCCTCCACGCCAAGGGAGAATTGCCTCCGCCTTATGACCAGCTTATGGCGCCAACTCGGCCTGAGTTTGAACTCTATGACCTGAAAAAAGACCCCGAAGAGTTTCAAAACTTAGCCGATAATCCACGCTACACAAAACACTTTGAAAGCCTTCAAAAGACCTTATTGGCTAAGTTGAAAGATTATGACCAATCGGTCATCATTGAATCCGCTGCAACCATCCAACAGGCGAAAAATGGCTCGGCACGATACCTACAAAAGAAAATGCAAGAGCGGGGCTTGCCCTCGGA
>CAZFPQ010000083.1:0-25207 GCA_964521065.1 uncultured Bacteroidia bacterium
AGGTATACCAGCCAGATGTTATGTAGACTTACCCCGATAGACGCTACGATAAACCCACCCGACAGACAGAGGGCAGAAATAAACATGGCCTTGCGGGGTCCAACCCGCTCCAGCCACTTGCCAAACAAGGCAGCAGAAGCGCCCAGGGTAAAGAGGGCAATGGAAAATATCCACCCCAGCGTCGTCAGCTCCCAGTCTCCCATCGCAGGAGCTTCGACCCCAATGATGCGCGTCATCGGTTTGTTGAATACGCTGTAGGCGTATATCTGCCCAATACAAAGGTGGATGGAAAGCGCTGCTGGCGGGACCAGCCATCGGTTAAATCCAGGCTTGGCAACAGTGCGCTCCCGGCTTAGAAATGAAGATAGCATAAGGCATCGGATTAATGCCTAAAATTATTTCCGATATACCGGGAAGGGGATGATTTATGTTGGTGAGGATGAGTACTTTGGTGCGTACTTATGCACACTATTCCAATCGCCGCCACAGCGTGTTAACATGGGCTTCTTTTCCCCGTGAAGAGTCGCCTTCCCTGGACCAGCCTATTGAGCCCCAAAAACCGGCAAAAACAAAACGCATTTTAGACCCCTAGACAAGCCGACCAAACACACAAAAGGCAACCCAGCCCCACCTGGATCTGGTTTTAGACTGCTTTCTACGCTCTCCTTTTCCAGACTCGAGGCATCCTTAGAGGTTGTTTGGATGTTGAGTTTACGGCCTAAACTTGTCTTAGACGCCGAGCAGTAGACACCCAACAATCACATGGTCAGTAATTTGTTCTTGGATTCTATTACTGCAAATGTCATTTCCCAGGGAGACAGAGACCTGAATTATGCCTTAGGATGGCGGAGGCAAAAGATCAAGGTTTTATTTTCCGTTCTAAATCAACAGCTAGTGAAGGAGCTAGAAAACTAAGTTCGTTAAGCTCAATAAATCTTTTCGCATAGCTGATAATCCCACTCTCCTATCCTCCCTCCCCTTATTTCCTTCTAGAATCCCTATCTTTGGATGGAAATCACTTGCTATGTCCCAATCCAGCCGCTTCGACGCCTATCTTAAAGCCTCCGAGCCTAATAAATTTCGGCCCGAAGACCTCAAAACCGAGGAGATGATCCTCAACCTAGGGCCGCAGCACCCCTCTACCCATGGCGTCCTAAGGCTGGAAATCATCTCTGACGGAGAGGTTGTGGTAGACGTAGTGCCCCACATTGGTTATCTGCATCGCTGTTTTGAAAAGCACGCCGAGGCCCTCAGCTATCCCCAGATCATCCCCTACACCGATCGCATGGATTACTTGGCAGCCATGAACAACGAATGGGCATTTGTGATGGGGGTGGAGCGCATGATGGGGCTAGAAGGACAATTGCCCGAGCGCATCGAATACATCCGGGTGCTGGTCAGTGAATTGAATCGCATTGCCAGCCACATGATCGCCCTTGGCACCTATGCCCTAGACATTGGGGCCGTTACGCCCTTCTTATGGACCTTTCGGGACCGCGAGCACATCATGAATATGCTGGAGTGGGCCTCGGGCTCACGCATGCTTTACAACTACATCTGGGTCGGAGGACTGTTTTATGATTTGCCGGTTGGATTCGAAGAACGTTGCCGTGAATTCGTGGACTATTTTCGCCCCAAAATGGACGAACTCAATCGCCTGGTGACTGGCAACCAAATCTTCATCAAACGAACCGCCAATGTGGGCATCCTACCTTTGGATACCGCCATCAGCTTCGGTTGCAGTGGATCCACCTTGCGAGGTTCTGGCCTGAAATGGGACCTGCGTCGTGTAGATGGTTATTCGGTTTACCCTGAATTGGAATTTGATATTCCCATTGGCGAAGGAGTTATGGGGCAGGTAGGAGATTGCTGGGATCGCTTCAAGGTCCGGGTAGATGAAGTGGAAGAATCGGTAAAAATCATCGAGCAATGCCTGGACCGCTTGCAAGGAGATCTCAAACGCACCCCAAGTTTTGACCCCCAGGAATTTTGCCCTCCTAAAGCCCGTCCCCAAGCCCAAGAACTCTACGTCAGAGCAGAGAACCCACGCGGGGAATTGGGTTATTACTTCATTGCGGACGGAAAGAGCGATCGCCCTTTCCGCTGCAAAGTCCGAGCCCCGAGCTTCTGTAACCTTAGTGTGCTACCAGCCATCAGTAAAGGGGTCCTATTAGCTGACCTTGTGGCCATCATTGGCAGCATTGACATTGTGCTGGGCGAAGTAGATCGCTGATTAACTGCGTTCTTCCTGTTTTTCTTCCTTTTTATGGTCACGAACCTCTCGCATGGGTTCACTGTCCCAGGCATGGTCGTTGGCACCCAGATCTCTCACTCTGTCTTCTTGCAGCATGGCTTCCTGACCGGCGATGGTTTTTCGCACCTGCAAAATGTATTCTTTGGTGTTGTCGCGCTCCTTGACCAACCTTTGCATGGCTTTTTCATCCTGCTGCGCAAATAAGTATCCAGCTCGATTGGCGGTATAGGCACGAAATCCCATCTCTTTCAAAACGTCCACCCCCAGGCGAATGGCCGTATCAAAACTCTCGCGATAAATACCTTCTACTTCTAGGTCCATCAATTCATAGGCCGCGTTGCGGTTTTCTGCCCGCATCATCAACTTTAAGTGAGGAAAATTCTTTTTAACCGCTTCAACCAATTCTAGATTGGTATCGGTGCTATCAATGGCAGAAATCAGAATTTTGGCCTCCGCAGCTCCCGCCGCCTCCAACAAGCCTGGACGGGTCGCATCCCCATAAAAGACCTTGAAGCCCATTTTTCGAAGCAAGTCTACCCGGTCTGAGTCGCTATCCAGAATGGTCGCTTCAATCCCATAAGCACGCAGCAAGCGTCCTACCGTGCTACCAAAATGCGCAAATCCGGCAATGATCACGGGATTGTGTTCATCCATCTCCTCTTCATCATCCTTTTTACTTTCCACTTCTCGGGTTCCAAATCGCGGTCGAATGAAGCGGTCGTTGACCAAAAGAAGCAGGGGTGTAATGGTCATACTTAGGGCCACTACCCCCATTAGCAGGGAATTGGTTTCGCCTTCGATGATGCCGAGTTGCCCAATGTAAGACAGCAGGACGAAAGCAAACTCCCCGACTTGAGAAAGACCTACCGCAAAGAGCAAGTTTTGGTCTAAGTTCAAGCGAAAAACCTTCCCAATGCCAAACAATATCACTCCTTTGAGCAGCATGATGGCGAGGACCATTCCGGTGATTTGACCTGGATTTTCCGCAATGAGGGTAAAGTTGATAGAAGCGCCTACCGCCATGAAAAACAAGCCCAACAAAAGCCCCTTGAATGGCTCAAGGTCACTTTCTAACTCGTGACGAAACTCACTATTGGCCAATACGACTCCAGCCAAAAATGCTCCCAAAGCGTGGCTCAAGCCTACCAGTTCCATCAAGAAGGAGATCCCTACTACGATGAAAAGGGCAGAAGCCGTGAACAACTCTCGCAGGCGAGTCCTCGCCACTATCCGAAGCAGGGGGCCAATCAAATATCTACCCGCTGCAATGATGCCTCCAATCGCCGCCAAGACGGCTATGGCCTGGGCCCAGGCTGGGAGGTGCTCAATTAGGTTGGTTCCCCCGTGCCCATCTTCTGCCGGAGCATGAGCTGCCCCTGTAGCGAGTAAGGGGATCAAGGCCAACATAGGGATCACGGCAATATCTTGGAACAGCAGCACAGCAAAGGAACTCTGCCCCGCCGAGGTATTCATCAGGCCTTTTTCCTTGAGGGTCTGTAACACAATGGCAGTAGAAGACATGGCCAAAGCCAAACCTCCTGCCAGGGAGGTACGCCAATCGAACCCGAGCAACAAGCCCGCGATACAAAGCAAGGTGGCAGTGATCAACACTTGTCCCATTCCCATGCCTAGTACGGCACGCCGCATGCGCCAAAAAGCCTTTGGCTCTAGTTCCAACCCTACCAAAAAGAGCATCATTACCACGCCAAATTCTGCGAAGTGCATAATGTCTTCTCCTTCTTGCCCCACAAATCCTAGGACAAAGGGTCCAATCAGGATGCCTGCAATCAGGTATCCGAGCACAGAGCCCATGCCTAGCTTTTTGGCGAAAGGCACACATAAAATAGCGGCGGCCAAATAGATCACACCGTCAAAGAGTAGTTCTCCTGTCATGCTTGCGGGGTATTTTCAGCGGCTAGGTAATCGTTTACAAATTCATGTTGGCTCCACACTTCAGGATCTAGTTGCTCATCAAGCAAGAGTCCCAAAAACCAGCCATATTCAATCCCAAAGGTATTGCACTCATCAGAGGTAAACCGATGGGTACCCTGTAGGGCAAAAGGAGGCAGATACTTCATGTGGCACAACCAAGCTGTCTGCTCAAATGGCCGCAGAAATTCTGCTATGGTGTAGCGATTTCGACCTTCAGGGCCGTAGCGGTCCCGGCCTCCTCCCGAGCTAAAACAGTGAAACATCCACTTACCGCGTAGAGAATCCCCACCAGGGCCATAGGCCCAACCGTATTCAAGGACTAAATCAATCCACTGCTTCATCAGAGGCGGGCAACTATACCAGTACAATGGATGCTGGAATATGATTACATCATGCTCCAATAACAAGGCCTGTTGCTCCTCCACATCTATTTGAAAATCGGGATACCATTCGTAAAGGTCACACAGGGTAATGCGATCATCTTTCGGGATAAACCGCAATAGGGCGGCCTGGGCTCGAGATTGTTCAAAACGGGGATGGGCAAAGAGAATGAGGACTTTGGCCATATATGACAGACATTGAGAAGGTGAGAGGTGAAGATCGGCAACAAATCAAAATAATGCCGAGCGAGTTGGGTGGATGATTTCCAGTCCTTAGACTCAGATCGTTTGATCAGGCACAGGAGAGGAAAACCCAGTCAAATATATGGCTAACTTTCCATATGCGGCATTGTTTGATTGAATGGGACAGCTAAGCAGTAAAGAGGTTCATCTATGGTTTTTCATGCCATAGGCCACAGCTCGCCTATCTAGCCCCAAATGTGGATGGAGGGGGCCAGAATGTATCCATGGAAATCGAAGTGGCGAGGTAGATTTATTGACTCTCACGATCCTAAGAGTACCCCGATGTTCTTCTATTCAGCTGCTTCTCATTTCTGCTCCCCAAATCCATGCAGATTCTGCCCAATAAAATCTTCTGGAAATTCCTCAACCCCGGGAAAGCCAAGTTTAATGTCCTTTCCATTGTGAGGAATATAGTTGGTCCGGAATAGAAAATCCCATATGGCCAAGGTCAGGCCAAAATTCACTCCTCGAGGATGCTCAGCTGGCAGTTCATGCGCATGGTGCCAAATGTGCATTTCTGGGCTATTGAACAAAACGCGCATAAAAGGTCCCATCAATAGCGCTCCCACCACTGCCCCTAGCATAACGATACCTAGCTGCCATGTAAGGCTCAGGTCGACAAGCCTTGGATCTGTAAATGCGACCAAGGCTGCTAATAAACCAAAAGCTAAGCCCCCGGTGATTCGTCCACTCACCGATAGATTGGCGTGGTTGTAATGCCCCCAGGCCAGGGTAAAAATATGAATCAGGAAAAAATCGTGTAGGCCTACCCCCAAGAGAGCCAAAGGAATATACTCCAGGCTGCGATAGACCACATTTTCCATCCAGTGATAGCGCAAATGTGCTGCAAAACCCATCTCTGCCACAGAATGATGAACCTTGTGGAACTCCCATAGACGTGGAGAAGCGTGCAGCAGGCGATGGATCCACCATTGGACAAAATCACGAACCAAGAATCCCGTCAGCAAAATCCCCCACTTTGGCCATTCTCGCATGGGATTGTTGGCCTGTAGGTCAACTCCCGCAAGGGCTTTGATGCCATCGTTAAAGAGGTTGACCACTACCCCTGAGGCAGCTTGGTAGATGATCAAAGAGAAAAGGAAAAAATTAAAAAACATGTAGAAGAAATCCAGCCAAAAATCTCGGCGAAACTTCTTTTGTTCTTTCCGCCAAGGCCTCAGGACTTCTAAGAAAAAAAAGAACCCTGACACCGTAAGCAGCATCCAGAAGTAGTTATGAAGAAAGGGAACCTGAAAGCTAATTTCTTTCCAAAGATAGTTGGCGTAACCCCGATAGCCTTGTAGGAAAATATCCCAGTAGTTGCTCATGATTGATTAACAAAATCTAATGTCTCATCGCAGCATACGGTTTTTTCACTGACTGCGATGCCTAAAATTAAAAAATTATGATGTCTTAATTCATTCAATTATCAATTTGAAATAACTAACATTCTGATCCGAGTTTGGTTATATATCAAAATCTTAATTTACGCGCTTGGATCCTGCCATTTCTCACCTTAGACTCAGCGATTCACGATTGGCTGCCATTACGGAATGGGTAGCCCCACTTGCTTGGGAAAGTACAGAGGATATGTTCGCGGATCTGGCGTGCTGTATTATTGAGCAGCAGATCACCTATAGGGCTAAAGGGATTTGGCTCAATAAAGTCCTAGACCTACTAGATGGTAGACCTCTACGCCCGGAATTTGTCCTTAAAATACAACCTGATGATTGGCAGCAACAAAAACTTGCTTTCCCTAAATTTCAAAGTCTGATTCATTTGTCAAAAACATGGCTCAAGGAAAAATGGGAAGGGCTTTCTTGGCTAGAAATGAGCGACGAGGAAATAAGCGAAAGACTTCTGCAGGTCAAAGGAATCGGCCCACAAACGGTTCACTTAGTCTTGCTGTTTACCCTTCATCGTCCAGACATATTTCCGGTAGGAGATTTCCGCTTGAAAAAGATCATGGCTGAGGTTTACGACTTGCCGATTAAACCGGATCCGCATCGAGAAAGGTTAAGTATTTCTGCCTCCTGGGCTCCGTACCGTTCACTTGCCGTCAGGTATTTATGGGCCTATCAACAACTCAAATCATCTACCTCATGAAGCGAAGTGGCAGCGCTGACATGGCTCTTTGGGATGGAGGAATCCCTGCCTGGCTATTCCAACGCATGAAAAAGTTGGCTTTGCCAATGGTAGAAACCTTGCTCATCGAGCATGGCCATCAGGAATTTCTCCGGCGCCTCTCCAATCCATTTTGGTTCCAAAGCTTTGGCGCAGTCATTGGCATGGACTGGAATTCTTCGGGGATTACCACCGCGGTAATGAGAGCCCTCAAAGAAGCCATCAATCCACATGCACCGAGTTTGGGCTTATACGTATGTGGAGGAAAAGGCAAGGAGTCTAGAGAAACGCCTCGAGAGTTGCTGCGCATCGGTGATGCTACAGGCCTAAACGGAGACCAATTAGCCAGAGAGAGCAAGTTGACCGCCAAAGTAGACAATACCGCCTTACAAGATGGATTTCAGCTTTACCTGCACAGCTTTGTGGTCAGTGAAAAGGGAGACTGGACAGTCATTCAACAAGGGATGCAAGGTCGTCAAGGCCTGGCTCGACGTTACCATTGGCACTCCGTCGGATTGGAATCCTTCACCGAGGAGCCACATGCAGCAGTTTGTGGGAAAAACCGAGGACCCATCCTCAATCTTACCGCAAAAGCTGCCCTTCCAACCCAAGCTGCATTATTAGCGATTTCGAGTGAGTCTCCTGAAAAGATCCTCAGCGAAGTGCCTCGCATGAAGCTGCCCGATTACTGCGATTTACGAGCGAGTGACATCAACTTACAACGTCTAGGTGGAGTTTTGAGATTAGCCCAGGAACAATCTACTCGTACGTTTGATGAATTACTTCTCCTAAAAGGAATGGGGCCTAGGACTTTGCAGTCTCTTACCTTCATCAGCGAGGTATTGCATGGCACGCCTTCTCGTTTTGAGGATCCAGCTCGATTTGCTTTTGCCCATGGAGGCAAGAGTGGAACCCCTTTTCCGGTCCCTACCCGAGTCTACGACGAGAGTATCCAAGCCATGGAGGAATCCATATCGCGTGCTAAGTTGGGGGATCAAGACAAAATGAAGGCCATTCAGAAGTTGAGCAAACTCGCAGCGCGATGGGAAGCAAGTGACGCGCCACTACCTAAGCTAAACACCCTCTTAGAGGAAGAGCGATCTCAATCCCACAAATATGGAGGAAGAAGCATACATGGGAGAGCTAAAGATTCCTCGCAGGGGCAATTGGGGTTATTTGATGCCTCCTAAATAGTTGACACCGGGCCTCATCTCATCCATTTTACTTAGCTACCTTGAGAGCTTTCCTTTCCTGCCAAGCTGATATGTGCTGGGCTATTTCTTCAGCTCTTTGATAAACCATAAAGTGATTTCCGTTTTTTACCAGCGTAACTTGTTGGAGGTTTCTGGCGGGAATCGCCCGGTCTTGCTGCCCATGTAAATGAAGATAAGGCAGCTCTATTGTTTTCCCTTCCCAATTTACGAACTGCTCAATCGCCCACATGCGGTAGTCGTCTCTGAAGTTGGCGAACATGCTTTTCAACAGGGCTTGCTCTTGCCTAGTCTTTACGCCAAAAATCGGACTCCACCAACTCAGGGTCCGGTAACGCCAAGAGCCCCTAGACAAGCGATAAAATGGAACCTTTTGTGCCCAGCGCATCCATCGGGCTTTGGGATCCTGAGGTTTGAGCGATGAAATCAAAATCACCCCTTTTATTGGCCTTAGTCGAGCTATCTCTTGAGCAAGCATGCCACCAAAGCTAACCCCCAGCAACCAGGGTTGAGGATGGTCGATGGCAATGGCCATGCGAGCGGCATAGCTGCGAAGGGATTCTTGAGCGTCCGGCTTTAACCAAGGCAAGGGAATTAGCGGAAGTTTTTTGCTTAAAGGTCCAAAAATCCGCTCATCCGTTCCCAGACCGGGTATGGCAAAAAATGGAGTAGAAGAATCCGCAGGTTTCATGGACGGCTTAATTGGAAGTATGAGCTCTACGTTTAGGTTAAACCATCGAGGGGCCAAAAAGTTGAGCGAGTCTGAACTTTACCGCGAATACCTGAGAGGGACTTGCGTCCTTGGAAATAAGCTAGATGGATAATATTACATACCTTTGCGACATGCCTCCTATCCTTACCTTGATCCTCGTTTCCCTTCTTTTTTCTACGGCCATCATTATAGGTGTAAGTCGCAATCGGCGATTTCGACGAAAGGAGCGCCTGCACCAAGAACTAGCCGCGGAGCTAGGGCTCAAAGTGGCCTATATGAATGAGAGAGATTTTGATTTATTTGGAGAATATCGAGGTTATCCATTGCAAATTGAGCCCCTTGCCTTACCAGAAAAAGCCAAAGCGAAAAACCAGAACTTCTATATTCGGATTTCGCTGCCCATGGTCAACCCCAATTTGAAAAGCTTACGAATTGTTAAATCAGGAAGCGAGTCTGGTCCTTTAGATAGCTATCGCATCATCGATCGGCCACTTCGCATCAACCCAGAAATAGCCCCTTGGTTGGAACTCAGCACCAATGACGCCATGTTTTCTGGCTTGATTGTATCGGACGACATTAAAATCAGCTTGTTCGAAGTCTTCCAGCCCTTGGATTCGGGGCTCATATTTTTACAAGATGAAGAGCTCACAGCCTTACTCCCCTTTCTCATTAGCAGCAAACAGAGTCTCCATCAAGTGAAAGTCATGACCGATCTCTTGGCGGACATGAAGGACCAACTCAACTAATTGCTCATTTTT
Source organism: uncultured Bacteroidia bacterium (assembly GCA_964521065.1). Lineage (GTDB taxonomy): Bacteria > Bacteroidota > Bacteroidia > J057 > J057 > CAYVAP01. The sequence continues at coordinate 9,615 of CAZFPQ010000083.1, forward strand.
TGCGTAATTTCAACATTACGTTTATTACAGACCTACAACTTTATGACCCTTCATCGCCACAGTATACACTTTCTCACACTTTCTTTGACCTTACTTCTATGCCTACTGCCTACCCTCATGGCAGCACAAGAAAAAGGCAATGCCTCCTATTATGCGGACAAATATCACTTGAAAGGCAAGACTGCCAGCGGTGAACTCTATGATAAATATAAGTTTACTGCCGCCCATCGCACCTTGCCATTTGGTACCATTGTAGAGGTAGAAAACTTGGCCAATGACCGCGTCGTCAAAGTACGCATCAACGACCGTGGTCCATTTGTTCCTGGTAGGATCATCGATCTTTCTTATGCAGCAGCAGAACAAATCGGGTTGATTCGAGCTGGCGTAGCCCAAGTAGAAGTGAAAATTATTCGCGAAGTTATTTCTAATGGAGACGCTCCCAATATAGCTACACCTCCTCCTCCAAATGTAGACTACTCCGACTTACCTGTGGTAGATGCACTAGGCAGAGATCCCCAAAGCCCCGATAACCAACCAGCCACCCAAGGTAATACCAGCAATCCGACGGATGGGGCCATGACGGAAGCAGAGAAATACACCCCCGCTCTCTTTCGGATGGTGGCTTTCAAGGCAGATCAGCAAGGATTTGGGGTACAGGTAGGAGCCTATTTTAGTTTTTATCGTTTACTGGAAGCCATGGACCAGATGGCAGCCCGAGGATATCAAAACACCTTGGTTCAAAGCAGCCTCAAGGATGGGAAGCCTGTCTTTAGGGTACTCGTAGGGCCCTTTGAGAGCCGAAGCGCCGCAGATAAGGTGCGCAAGAAATTGGCAAAAGAAAAGGTAAAAGGGATTGTCATTGATCTAGCTATTTTGGAGTAGCGATGTAAGTAAATCGACATTAATGCAGCATTTTTTGTAGAACCTTTGCCGTAAATTTCCTAGAAGGACTAGTCCAAACCGAACCCACCTGATCCCATGCTCTTGAAAAGATGGCTTACCGGTATTGGCTTAGGCCTCTCACTCATCCCTGTGATGAGTCAAGGCCCAATGTCATCTCCAGATATGGAGCTCAGTTCCTTGTATCCCGTGGACAAGGATCATCGGGTCCGCTCGCTTGGCCAAAATGCTGATTTAAGTGCGGACCTCAAGTGGTTTTGCGATGGGGATTACCTCTTCCTTTACCTTCACATCAGAGATGCTGAGTTATATCTGGACACGAGAGCTGATTTTTCAGATCATGTCGAGTTGTGGCTAGCCTTGCCAGACGAGTCCTTCCCAAGTGATTTTGCCTATGACTTTCACCCCAACTATGTGGTAGGCCAAAACCCACTTAGTCGTAGTCAAGATGACTATGAAGCTCGGTTTTTCAGTATTTACAGCGAATACGCCAACAACCTTGAGTTGAGGTCCTTCCAACAGGACTACGGGTATGAGCAAGAGGCGGGGCAAGAAATGCCTCCTAGTCATAATTTGCGTTTAGATCAGGTACATTTTGGCCTGATGCGCTATGCCCTATTTGCGGATGAGCGACCAGCGGAGTTGTTAAATCGTACTGAGCTCTTCCCAGTAGAAGATGCCCTAAAAGCTTCGCTCGGTGATGTCGAACAGGGAATACAGTACCAGGTCACTCATCACGAACAAGGGGAATACGAAATCAATGTTAGAATCTCTCCGCAAGCGCTTGGCTTTATTCAATTGCCAGAAATGAGGGAGCTCGCGGTAATGGTCGATGTGCATGACACCGACTATCGTGGTCGGAGGGCAGAAACTAAGTTGAGTTCCTCCCCCTATCGCTCAGAACACGGTGCTAGCCCCAGTGATTTTAATCAAATCCGTTTTCAGGTCCCTTTCTATACCAACTTCACCACCATACCCGACCAACTCTTCCACGAGGCAGGTTATTTCCCTTTGTGCTTTTACAGTCGCCAAGATTGGATTGGAACCGGTATTGATGTAGACGCGATTGCTTACCGAGAGCATCATACCAGTCAAGAACTTACCGAGGTTAAGTTCGCACGAGAGCCCTTCCACTACGATCTACTCAATATAGATGGAATAGAGGTGGAGAGCCTTGTAATTGAGAAGGAGTATGTAAACGAGCTACCTAAGCGACTAGAATACAAGCTATTACACCAATACTTACTGGAAACTCAGCAAGTAAAAACCTTCCTTTCTAATACGGGAAGCATCCCAAATGAAGTATTTCGTTTTCCCGACCACGAGCTCGGGGTGATTCTGTCCACCAATCAAACGCGGGACCTTTTTGGTTGGGGAGAATGTGGCAATTGCCTAGAGGAGAGTATCAGTATTCTCCGGATTACTCCCGATGAGAAAAGGATCCTCCTAGATATTTATCAAGGTGAGGGCAGCCAGGGATATTGCCAAATCGGGGACCAATCTTTTGAGGGTTATTCGGTAGGAGAAATGTACTGGATACAAGAAGGGAAAGTGCTGGTTTTACGGCTCAATCACCAATTTCGTAAAGAGGTTAAACGCGTACGAATTAGCTGGAATGACATGGGGGAACAAGTAGAAGTTTATCCCATGGATTAATTCGTCGATGTTTGAAAATTTATTTTTTATCTCTTTCTCCCTCCTAGAAAATGTATTTCCTTTGTTGTCAGATTATGACTTCTACAAAGTAGTAGTCTAATCCTTGATAATTTTTCAAGACTACTTACTCGTGAGTTTCAGGTTTAAGGTCAGCTTTGGCTTACCGAGCTGATGGTTCTTTTAGCGTTATGCCACACACATCTTTACATAATTGTTAGGCATTACCCTTTTTAGGGTCTCGGAAATGACGTAGGGTGAAAAATGTCATCTAACATCCTGCGATTTGTTGTAAGCATTGCGGTTTCCTGTTCTAATATTGAGCTTATTACCTCTCTTTCAACCACTTCCTTATTCCCCAATTAGTGACTCACATCAATCCTGCCACCTTGCATCGCTTTGACCAGGCCATCAGCTACGAATGGCTTGAGACCAATGGCCTCGGCGGATACGCCAGCAGCACCATTATTGGCGCCCATAGTCGCCGCTATCATGGATTGCTGGTCGCCGCTACCCAGCCTCCGGTGAAGCGCGTAGTCATGCTCTCCAAACTCGATGAGACCCTACACCTTCAAGGAGGGCAGAGTTATGAGCTCGGCACCAATAAATATCAGGGAACCGTATACCCCAATGGATATATTTTCCAGCAAGAGTTTAAGCAACAACTCTTTCCAGAATTCACCTATCAGCTTCCAGGCGCTAAACTAAAAAAAACCATCACGGCCATACATGGGGAAAACACGGTCGTCATCACCTACGAGTTGCTAGAAAGTGAAGGCGAAGTAAAACTAGACCTTCGCCCCATGCTTTCGCCCAGAGATTACCACAATTTGGCCCAAGCCAATTCTGATCTCAACTCAGATTATAAATTCGAGGAAGGAATATTTGCCTGTAAGCCCTATGCGAATCAGCCGGATCTATATCTCAGCGTGCCAGGTTCTACCTTTCGTTTTCACCCAGATTGGTATTACCGACTAGAGTATATCCAGGAATTGGAACGTGGAATGGCCGGTCATGAGGACCTATTTAGCCCAGGCTTTTTCCAATTAAGTATCTCTGCAGGTCAAAAGATCAGTGTAATCGCCTCGCTGCATCACCCGCATGGGCGACAAGGGGAAGACCTTGTCAAGGCTGAAGTGGAGCGCAGAAAAATGGTCATCAAGCAGAGTGGCTACGACGATGCCTTTATGCAGCAACTTAGCCTGGCAGCAGATCAGTTTGTGGCCCAGCGAGGCAGTGGCCTAAAAACCATTGTTGCAGGATATCCCTGGTTTACTGATTGGGGGCGTGATACCATGATCTCCTTACCGGGCCTGTGCTTGGCCACCGGGAGATACGAGGATGCCAAAAAAATACTGCTTGCATTTGCCCAAAATGTGAGCCAGGGTATGATACCCAACCGGTTTCCAGATAATGGTGAATCCCCGCTATATAACACCATCGACGGAACCCTCTGGCTATTCGTAGCCGTTTACAAATACCTTCAGGTGACAGGAGATAAGGCCTTCGTACTAGCCAATCTTCTTCCCATTTTGGGAGACATTTTAGGATGGCATGAGCGGGGTACCCGTCATTACATCAAGGCCGACGAAGATGGCCTACTAGCTGGTGGAGAGGATGGATACGCCCTCACCTGGATGGATGCCAAAGCTCACGACTGGGTGGTTACTCCACGTAGAGGTAAAGCGGTAGAGATCCAAGCATTGTGGTATAACGCTTGGATGATTTATGCCTCCCTACTCAAAGAGGCCAAACAACCAGAAGCCGCCCAACAAGTAGAACAAAAGGCAGAGAAAATTAGGCTGGCCTTTGTGGATCAGTTCTGGAATCCCCAATCCTTAGCTCTATTTGATGTCGTCAACGGAGACGACAAAGACCCCAGCATTCGGCCTAATCAAATTTTTGCCATCAGCCTTCCTTTCCCTCTATTAGATCTGGACCAATCCTATCAAGTATTAGATACAGTAGAGCGAGAGCTATTGACTCCTGTCGGTTTGCGGAGCTTATCTCCGCAAGATCCCTCCTACCAGCCCCTCTACCAGGGAGACCAATATTCACGCGATGGAGCCTATCACCAAGGAACCGTATGGAGTTGGTTACTAGGTCCCTACCTCGATGCGCTAATCCGAGTACGCGGCGGATGGGGACGAGACATGGCCCGAATGGTCATCGCAAAAATGCAAGAGCACCTTGGCCAGGCAGGTATCGGCAATGTATCCGAAATTTTTGATGGAGCATCCCCCTTTACGCCAAGAGGATGTACTGCCCAAGCTTGGGGGGTTGCTGAGCTGCTTCGGGTTGCTCATGAACAAAAGCTATATCCCCAAAAGCCAATCCCAGCCGCACCTACGGCCACCCAGGATGTATCCAATTCGACCATCAACGTTCATCCTGAGTTGACTCCTCAAAGTAACGCCTAGCTTACTTAGCCTAGGCTTAAGAGACTGTTTAGGGCTTTAACATTCTTGGCTAAGACTTTAGAGGCTGTTTGGAATTTGGTATTTGCTTGCCAAACGCAGGATTTTTGAGTTCTGGCAAAGAAGATTTCCGAGAAATAGCGAGCTATTTTGAGGAAAGATGATGTAGTCAGGTTTCAAAAAGACAAGTTTGGCGCGTAAAGGAAAATTTCCAAACAGCCTCTTAGCCAGGAACATAAGTAAGCGGACATAAGAAAAACGGTAATCGGGGTACGGGAGTATGGGGTATGTGGTGGCACATTGATCATTCTTATAAGCATAGCTCCGTAGACCATACCTCGATTTCTTTTGTCCAAGTATTTAAATCCTGAGCAGTCTCTGAGTTTTTTTTCATCTTTGGGGCATGGAAAAAGCACCTTCCCACTCAGAGCAATCTACCCACTTTATGCGCGAGGTAATTGCTTTGGCCATGGAGAATGTTCGCTCCGGGGCCGGTGGTCCCTTTGGAGCCTTGGTAGTCAAAAATGGGGAAATTGTTTCTAGAGGAAGAAACTTGGTAACCTCTACCAATGACCCTACGGCCCACGCTGAAGTGGTCGCTATTCGCAGGGCTTGTCAAAACCTCAATACCTACCAACTAACCGACTGTGATTTATACAGCAGCTGTGAGCCTTGCCCCATGTGCCTGGGGGCCATTTACTGGGCTAGACCAAGGCGTATTTATTTTGGCGCATTACATTCAGATGCAGCTAGAGCAGGTTTTGACGATCAGTTTATCTATCATGAGTTGAGCAAACCAAGAGAGCAGCGAAGCATTCCCATGGTTCAGCTTTTGGAAGATGAGGCTTGGGCTCCATTCAAAGCATGGCAAGAAAAATTAGACCGCAGACTTTATTGATGCCCACTTTGATACCCCACTCTTTTCGGCCAATCCCCTAAAAAGGCATCACTCAGGAAGTAGAGAAATGGTCTAAAGAATATTGCTCTATCCTCCACATCTCGCATCCCTTTTACTACATTTAGGAACACTCAAAAAATAAATTATGCCTTTTTGCTTGGCCTTTTGCCCCATCTCTTCGTCACTGGCTCAGCAGTGGGCCCCTTTATCCCACTGCTTCGCACCTTAGCTCCGATAGGTCGGAATCTTCGACTCGCTAAGGTCGATTTTCCTTCCTTGATCTGGAGCAAAATCCCTACGCAAAAGCGACATGTTATCTTTTTCGTGTTCCTTAACTTTGATCAGCTTGATATCAAATATGCTAAATACTCCCATTGGTCGGCTTAGAGCCATCGGTTTCTTAGAAGGAATCTCATTCTTGGTTTTACTCGGGATCGCCATGCCACTCAAATATCTGGCAGATCAGCCTTGGGCAGTCAAATACGTAGGCTGGGCTCATGGTTTATTGTTTGTTCTATACATGGCAGCTTTAGCTGATGTTTTTTTTCGATATCGCTGGCCCTTTCTCAAAGGATTAAAAGGTTTTTTTGCGGCCTTTTTGCCTGGTGGACCATTTTGGTTCGACCGCACCTTGAAAAATGATGAAGAAAACCTAGCTTCCTAAACCCAATTCAGGCCCTTTTCAAATCAGCCAAACCACTCATGATTTGGGTTGCGCTATTCTTTACTCTTTGTATGGCTGCCTATGCTGCAATGGTACTATGGGCAGCCTGGAACTTTTCTCGTTTACCTTGTGAGCACCTTTCTGAGGCGGAGGTTCCCATGATTTCGGTCATCATCGCAGCTCGCAACGAAGCCGCACACATCCCTATCTTGCTCGAATCTCTAGCGGCACAGAATTATCCAGCTGAGAGATTTGAGGTAATCCTGATAGATGACTCTTCTGAAGATTCCACCCGCGCGCAAGCATGGTTGTGGACGGAGCACATTTCCCAATTACGCATCATACCATCCAGTCCTCCACCCGGTACTTTGGCATACAAAAAAGCTGCGCTTAGTACAGGCATTGCCACAGCCAAGGGAGACATCATATTACAGACAGATGCAGACTGCCAAATGGGGCCCCATTGGTTGGAATCAATAGCCGCTCATTTTGGCCCCAATACCGCGCTTGTAAGTGGTCCAGTCTTGCTCACCCATGAATCGAAGTGGTTGGAGCGCTTGCAATCCCTGGAGATGATGGGGCTAGTGGCCCTTGGCGCTGGCGCCATGGCGGCCGGAAAGCCTAACCTAGTCAACGGTGCTAACTTGGCCTTCCGCAAAGACTTGTTTGACCACGTAGGTGGGTATGAGGGAATCGATCAGGTTGCATCGGGGGATGATGAACTGCTGCTGCAAAAATTTAGAAAAGCTGGCTCCTATGAATATCGATTTGCCAGGTGTAAACATGCGATTGTCAAAACCCCGGCTTTGACAGATTGGGCATCTCTGAAATCCCAACGGCTGCGCTGGGTCAGCAAGGCCCGGTATTACCAACACCGAGGGCCAAACGTCGCCCAGTTGGTTGGTTTTTTGGCCATGCTCGGAGTGGTCGTTCTCCTGTTTTTAGGACTAATCGAATCAAGGTGGGCCCTACTTGCAGGTGAGCTCTTTCTCATAAAATGTCTGGCTGACCTTCCTCTGATGTATTTCTCGGCTAATTTTTTTCATAGATTGCCATTGTTGAAAAAGGACTATCTGCGTTTGCAACTGACCTACCTTCCCTACGTTATTTGGGTAGGTGTGGCAGGCAATTTGGTCAACACCTATGAATGGAAAGGCAGAACGGTAAGATGAAGGAAGAAGAACTAAACGATCTCCAATTTGATATCCTCGACACCATTTACTTTGTCGAACCCTTGGAGCATATTTTGGAAGAATGTGATGCTCCTAGGGCCGTTATCATCGACGAGCTTAAAACCATGATTGACCGTGGTTGGGTGCAAGTCATGCGATATGAGGAGAAAAAAGATGATTTCGTGCGCACTGCCATTTTTGATTCCGATCACCTAGAAGAGTATTCTTTTCTAGCCACCAAAGATGGCTTACTCCGACATAATGGGCATTGAAGGTTTATAGAGATGAAGCTTAGGCAGCATGGACATTTTCTTTTGTGCCTTATACAAACAGACCTAGGTTAAATCCATGGATTCTCAAGAAAAACTCCGCTATCCCGTTGGTCGATTACACTTGCCCAAAAAGGCAAGTAGAAGCCAAGTCTCTATTTGGATAGCCACTTTGAGTCTATTTCCACAAGAGATTGAGAATCGGATCGCGCCTTTATCCACACAAGAATTACATGAGTGGACATACCGACCAGGTGGATGGTCAATCGCTCAGGTGATCCACCACTGTGCTGATACCCATATGCAGAGTTATGGCCGATTCAAACGGGCATTAACCGAGGATAACCCCGTCATCCATCCTTACCAAGAAGGGAAATGGGCCAATCTCCCGGACAGCGAGCTAGATCCTGGAGCATCCTTATCGATTCTAAAAGGGCTACACCTTCGCTGGGTGGCCATCCTCAAAAGATTGACAACAGAGGATTTAGATCGGACATTTTTCCATACTGAAATGGAAAGAAAGGTACCGTTGATGCAAGTGCTGGCGATGTATGACTGGCACTGCCGTCACCACTTAGCCCATTTGGATTTGGCTATTAGACAGAATGCGCAGGAGTAGAAAATTAGCTTTGAGTTTCTTGCTTCCCTGTTAGAGCAGCCCTGAGTTTCTCGACAAGCAACACCGTAGCGATTCCCAGGGTATAGGCCAACATATCCTCCCAGCTAAAACTGCTGCCTATTATCAAATGTGCCATTCGACTGTTTTCCCATCCTAGGCGATAGATTAAGCCTGCATACTGTAAGCCCTCGATGAGGTAGGCAAAACCCAAAATTCCTATGGCCATTGGCCATACGGCCCACCTTCGGAAAGTCTGACAAAAGGAGTACAGAAATATGACCACTAAATAATCGCCCCCATATGGTCGTATAAGACCATCATCTACCCATAGGGCTATTCCCACCTCGGTAAGAAACAGTACGATGGTCCAAATCCAATAAGGATACCTAATTGTCATGCTGATCCCTGCTGGCTCACAAGTTAAAATAGAAAGGACCTGACTTAGGCAACCACAGAGCCTGGGTCTACCTCATCCATAGGGCTCATTCTTAGGAGGTCACCGTCAGGAGTTTCAGGAAATAAAATCATCCCTTGGGATACTACCCCCCGAATTTTACGGGGCTTTAGATTCACCAATACCGGAACTTGTGTGCCCACAAGATCCTCAGGCGCAAAAAACTTTGCTACACCAGACACGATGGTACGGACATCCAATCCAGTATCTACTTTGAATTGTAACAGCTTGTCTGCTTTGGGTACTTTTTGAGCTTCTAGGATGGTTCCTACCCTAATATCTAACTTCAGCCAGTCATCGAATTCTATTTCTTCCTTGGCATCTGCCAAAGGCTTGGTACTGGTTCTCTTGGCTAGGCGCTTCGCTTCTTCTAGCTTGGCCAACTGAGCTTCGACCAGCTCATCAGGAATCTGCTCAAACAATACAGGTAATTTTTTTCCTGTCTGAATGACGTGGCCAGGAGGCACCAAATATCCATCTCCGCCACGACCTGCGGCATGTTCCCAAGTAAAACCTTGGCCATCAAGCTGGAGTAGGTCAAAGATTTTGGCCGAGGTTCGCGGCAGGAAGATTTTGCTTAGAATTCCAAGAGTAGCGATTATTTCCAAACATGACCACATCACCGGCTTTACGGCTTCAAGATCTGTTTTCCAAACCTTCCAAGGTTCTTCCTCGGTTAAAAAGCGGTTGCCCACTCGTGCAATGTTCATGAATTCTGCCTGAGCCTCTCTAAAACGGAAGTTTTCTACCGCTTCCTCAATTTTGGCAATGTGTCCCTGAATTTCACCATATGCCTTCAAGGCATTGGCATTCTCTCGAATCCCCACAGGTTCAGGCACTTCCCCATTGAAAAACTTATTGGTGAGTACCACCACTCGATTGACAAAGTTACCGAGTATGGCAGCCAACTCGTTGTTGTTACGAGCTTGCCAGTCTTTCCATGTAAAGTCTGCATCCTTATTCTCAGGCAAAATAGACGTCAAGGCATAGCGCAACTGATCCTCTTTGCCGGGTAGGTCTTGCAGGTACTCATGCACCCACACGGCGTGGTTGCGCGAGGTGCTCATCTTGTCTCCTTCAAGGTTAAGAAACTCGTTGGCGGGAACATTATCAGGGACTAAATAGCCACCCCTAGCATGTAAAATGGAAGGAAAAATGATACAGTGAAATACGATATTGTCTTTGCCAATAAAGTGGATCAATCGAGAATTATCGTCTGGGTTTTCTTGCTCAAGCCAATAGGACTCCCAGTCTTTTCCTTGATCCAAAGCCCATTGCTTGGTCGCACTGATGTAGCCAATGGGAGCATCTAGCCACACATACATTTTTTTACCTTCAGCGTTGGGGAGGGGTACATCTACGCCCCAATCTAAGTCTCGAGTCATGGATCGAGGCTGTAGGCCTTCTTTCAACCAAGAGGAACACTGCCCATACACATTGTTCTTCCATTGGCCCTTTTTGCCTTCTAACAGCCACTCTTCCAGCCAGGGTTGGTACTTATCTAAGGGCAGATACCAGTGCTTGGTACTCCTGAGAATGGGAGCTTTTCCGCTAAGAGTAGAAACAGGATTTTTGAGTTCAGTAGGACTTAAGGAAGTGCCACAATTCTCGCATTGATCCCCGTAAGCACTCTCGTACCCACATACAGGACAGGTACCCATGATGTAGCGGTCAGCCAAAAACTGATCGTACTCCTCGTCATAGTATTGCTCTGAAGTCTGCTCGATGAACTCCCCTTTTTCATTGAGCGCCGTGAAAAATTCTTGCGAAGTCTGGTGATGAAGCGGCTCAGTAGTTCGATGGTAGATATCAAACTCTATCCCAAAAGCTTCAAAGGTGTCCTTAATCTGATGGTGATAACGGTCGACGATTTCTTGAGGGCTAATGCCCTCTTTTTTGGCCCTCAGCGTAATGGCTGCCCCGTGCTCGTCGCTGCCACAAACCCATACCACCTCCCGTCCCTTAAGGCGGAGATAGCGGACATATAGATCTGCAGGTATATAAGCTCCCGCTAAGTGACCAATGTGAAGAGGTCCGTTTGCGTAGGGAAGCGCTGAAGTGATGGTGTATCTTTTGGGAAGACTCATGAGATTGGAGCTAGCCTTATGGTTTCTAGTACCCTTAAGCAGCAGGCCCAAAGAAAACTGGTAGACGGGGGTAAGGAGTGAGGGGGTAAGTCGCTTTGTTTCAAGTTAACCCTTTTCCCATATGCCCTACCACCGTACCCCGAATTCTTCTGTCCAAGTGCTTAAGCCGTAAAGTTAGAAATACTCAGGTGAATTGCCGCATGAAGGAGGTGGCCTTTTTAGCAGGATCTTACCATTCACCATTCGCTAGAATCGGGAACTTTAGCACACCAACCTTTTCTCAATCCTCATGAACAATTCTTTATCCATCGTTTCTCGGATTTTACTGGTAGGCACCCTTGGCGTATTCTCCCAGATTCTCCCGGCCCAGTCCTTCCTATCCGCCGATCACAAAATCCCCGTACTCTTCACCGGTGCATCCAGCATGGATGTTTTATCTGCAGACCTAGATGGCAATGGATGGGAGGACTTGGTCATTGCCTGTGAATTTCGGCGGAATTTGATCCTATGGAACGATGGTAAAGGAAAATTGGACTTAGATTCAGAAAGACTGTTACCCAAATACTCTCTTAATCATCCGGCCTGGGGAACGGGGCAAGATAGTGAGGACGTTGCTGCTTTTGATGTAGAAGGAGATGGGGACCTAGATTTGCTCTTTGTCAGTGAGGATTCTGAGTCACATGAACTGCTTTTCAATGATGGGAAAGGGAACTTTTCCTTGGCTGAATATCAATTCCCATCTTCTGTGGCAAATGCATTAGCCTTGTTAGACTTAAATGGGGATCAGCTCATGGATGTCATGATCGGCAACAATGGCCCAAATCAAGTCTACCTCAACCTAGGGGAAGGGAATTTTGAGGCTGCTCCAGCCGGCATGTATCCACCTCAAGAGTACAGCACCCAGGATTTAAAAGTCGCTGACCTAGATGGAGATGGGGATCTAGACCTGATCGAAGCCAATGAAACGGGGGTCTCGCGAATCCTATTTTGGGAAGGGGACCACTTCAAATTCCAGCCAGATGCCCTAGGGCCCTATCCTGCTAGCGAGGCACGTAAAGTAGTCGCTGCCGACGTTGACCAAGATGGAGACATTGACCTATACTTTTGTCACGTGGCATGGCAAGTGGGGGTAAACATTCAGGATCGGCTATTTCTCAATGACGGAAAGGGAAACTTTGTAGACAAAACACAAACTCACCTTCCCCATAGGGAGGCCTTCACGCTAGATGCCCTTTTGGTAGATGTCAATCATGACCAATTTCCAGACCTACTTACCACGGGGCTAGGCGCGCCAGGATCCAACCATCAACTTTGGATCAACGATGGGCATGGCCGCTTCCTTGAATCAGCCCAAGGCAGCTTACCATCCTCCAACTATGATGGGGGTATTGGTCTTTGGATATGTGACCTAGACAAAAACCAGCAACCCGAAATCTACTTTGCCAATCATGGGGAAAGAGATTGGATGTTAGAGTTGACCCATAATCCCTAGTCTCCAATTACAGCCATAGCCTCTCATCCAGAAAATGACTTTACAGGAGGAACCTATTTATCCCAATTGGTTCCTGATTTTTTCTGCCAATTCGGCCATTTCATCCCCACTCATTTCTATAGGAGGCTTACTAAAGCTCAGGTCACCGACCTCGTTGATAGGAACCAAGTGAATGTGAGCATGGGGAACCTCTAATCCCACCACTGCCGTGCCGATCCTTTTGCAATCAACTACCTTCTCTATGGCCTGCGCTACCTCACGAGCGAATAGTTGAAGTCCCACATAAAGATTATCGGGCAGATCAAAAAGATAATCAATTTCTTCTTTTGGGATCACCAAGGTGTGCCCCTTACTCAATGGACGAATATCTAGGAAAGCTAGGTAGTCATCGGTTTCGGCTACCTTATAGGCAGGAATTTCTCCTGCAACGATTTTGGTAAAAATGCTTGCCATTAGGCCAATTATTTAGGGTTTTTCTTCTTCTATTGAACTATTTAAATGGGTATGATCACTAAAGGGGCGTCCACATTTAGGGCAAACACCCTCATCGGATTCTTTTTTTCGGCTTTTGCTGATTTCTTCAGCGGTACCAGCGGCGAGTATTCCTGTTGGCAAGGCAAACAAGCCAATCCCAAGGATGGCGATGACCCCGCCTAATACCTTACCCAGTGGCGTAAGTGGATAAATATCTCCATAGCCAACAGTAGTCAAAGTGGCTACTCCCCACCACATGGTAGCTGGAATACTGACAAATAAAGTACCTTCTACGTCTCTTTCGACATAGTACATCAGGCACGAAACCATCAGCAACATAAAGAGAATGAAGCTAAGACTGATAAGCAATTCTTCCTTCTTAGATCGAAATACATTGTTGATGACGCGCATAGCAGCCACGTAGCGCAATACCTTTAGCAGCCGAAACAGTCGGAAGACCCGCAAGATGCGCATGAATCGGGCGTCGAACCCACGACTGCTGAGCCCAGCATATTGCACAAATATTCCAAAATAAAAGGGGGCAATCGCCACTAGGTCAACCAAAGCTGCAGGAGAAAAAATAAAACGCAGTCTTCCCCAAATTGGATGTCGATATTCTTCCGACTCCGTAATGGTCCATACCCGAAGGCAATATTCTACCGAAAATACCCCTACAGAAAACCACTCAAAGCCAACAAAAAAGTTGCGATAAGCTTGATGGATAGAGGGTACCGATTCCAAAATCACAGCCAGTACATTCAAAATAATGAGTATGATCAAGGCAAGATCTACGTACCAGCTTAAGTCCTTTTTTTCCTGAGAGACGCTTAGAATGCCATATATCCTGCGCTTAACCGTTAACATACAGAAGAAATTATATAGAAAACCTTACATTAGGCGTGGTAGATCGCCTTCGTATTCGCTTTGGAACGAAAAATGAGGCTATTTTTATAAAATCAAAAACCAGGGCCAATTCATCCTAGCCGCCCTACCCTATCCGAAAGGGGTCAAGCCACTGGCTAAAATGGTGACGGCAGGAATAAACAATCGTCAAAGAAACAAAACCAATCACCATGTTCAAGCAATCGCTCAAACTGATTCTCCTGGTACTAGGAACCCTGCTCATTTCATTCATGCCCAGTCAACTGGATGCCCAAGTTACTGAGGGCAAGAGTGAAACCCGAGGAAATACAGTTCGCCGGGTCAAAGACATTCCTATCCGTGAAGGAGTAGTCGTGAAGGGAAATGGCCTTCCCACCGAACTATTCGTCATTCAGCTCGCTCGCTTTGAGGATATGAAGCGCTTTCCCTCAGAGTTTCCCAAAGGGACCTTTTTGCTGTCCAGTCCTGACCACCCCGATGAAAAAATCTTATTTGCGGGCTATTTTGGAACCTTCGAAGAAGCTAAAAAAGCCGCTGCAGGCTATCGAAAAACGGCCATGTTTTCCGGGGCGTTTGCACGCCCTACCCCCTTGGTTGTTCGATACGATTGAGTAGACAGCTAAAACACCCAGGAGAAGCAAGGAGATCGTTCTCCTACTGATAAATGATTTTTTAGAGGGTTGCTCACTAGCAACCCTTTTTCATTTGGCTTAAGTTAGTCTGACTTAAGCGCCACTTTCCAGGGCTCTGGCCATATAATTGGCTAAAAGATTTTCCAAAGTGAGAGGGATCACTGAACCCCGTGAGCCCGGCCACTTCATTAGGGCTATAGTGCTTCAAGAGGTCTTTTGCCTTCTCTAATCGAATTCTTTGGAGGTATTTTCCCGGGCTTACCCCAAAAGCCTCGCGAAAATTCCTGAAAAAGTGAAACTCAGACAGAGTTGCCTCACGTGCAATCTCGGCGACTTTCATTGGGCTAGCCAAGTGATCATGCATGTATTGGCGGCCAATCAGCAAGCGGCGGTATACTTCTTTTTGGGTGCTTGCTTTTTGGGCTTTGATGTTAGATTCTTCACTTCGTGCGATTAGGATATGCTCGGCAAGCTTCTCCTGCAGACCCAATCGAATATCGTCGGAATCCTCCACCTGCCCCGCTAGCTGGGCTATTTGCTTTAGATATGTTCCCAATGCATAGGTGTGAATAGGAAATACCTGACTAGGTAGCAACAACTTAGAGGTTGGAGCGCAAGGTTCAATATCATTGGGCTTGGACAGATCGCGGAGACTGCCTGCGACCATCTCGGTCCCCAGGTACAGGCAGATGCCCTCTACCCAATCTTGTGAATCCACCCTGGCCCGAATCTCTTCTCCTTGATTGAAGAGCAGACACTGTCCCTTTGAAACCTGGTACCTCTTATCCCCACTCTGGTAATGTTCGGTTCCCCTTACTACATATTTTATGGCGAGGGCATGGTTTACCCGCTGTGATTCGAAGTGCTTGAATACGGAACGATTGATCCAGCATTCATTGTGGGGGTCGTTTACCAACCAACTGATATTACCCGTAGCATGAGATTCAAGCGCAGAGTCCATAAGAGATAGGAATAGAAAA
>CAZFPQ010000084.1:0-24954 GCA_964521065.1 uncultured Bacteroidia bacterium
TTAGGTCTTTTTTTTGCGCTAAAATTAGAATTAGTCCAAATAAGAATAAGCCCATGAATCAATTCACCAAACTATCACTGATTGTACTCTCTGCCCTGCTCCTGGCAGTTTCTGCCTGTAAGCAAGATCTGGCCCCTCTAGTAATCCCCGACAGCTATGATGGCAGCAGTTTTCAAGCCAACGCTGCGACCGAGATCCAAGTAGCGGACCAACTTGGCATCCTTTCTTCCGCCCTTAAAGCAGGTAGAGATTCCGCCACTACGCTTTCCAGTACCGACCTGCTACTGGATTACAGCACAGGTAACCCCAGCCTGGCTAGCCTTACTACCCCTTATTACAAATCATTGGTAGAAGCATGGCTGGGAGAAGCAGCTGCTTCTTCAGGTAAGGGGTTTAGCTTTGAGGATGCTCCGAGTCAGGATGGAGGGGTATACGTCAGCTACCTATTCAACGGAAGCGGTATCGAAGTTGAGCAGTTGATAGAAAAAGGACTATTCGCCGCAGCAATGTACAACCACGCCATTACCCTTTTGGCTGGCAACATGACTCCGGCTACTGTAGATCAACTGGTCGCCATCTATGGAGCAAATCCAGGCTTTCCTAATAGCGACAACAGCAGCACCCAGAGCAACCCAGATCGCTTCATGGCTAAATATGCCGCTCGCCGCGATCCGAACGACGGAACCGGGATCTACACTACCTTACGGGACAATTTTATCAAACTCAAAGCTGCACTAGAAGCAGGAGTAGATTACCAGCCCGAAGCAGACGAGGCCAAAGGCATGATCATCGAATACTGGGAGAAAGCCAGCATGGCAACTACCATCAACTACCTGACCACCACCATTAGCACACTCAGCGCTTCTGACCCCAGCAACGCAGATATCGCGAGTGCCATGCACGCCTACAGCGAAGCCGTGGGCTTCTTGCATGGATGGAGGACCATCAACGATGGGTACCGTCTCATCACCGATGACCAAATTGACGGCCTCCTAGAGCTCATGAAAGCTCCTGCTATGGGAGACTATACCGCCTATACGCTGGTCACAGACAGTTTCAACCAATTGCCCGACCTTCAAACAGCCATCGATGACCTGCAAAGCATTTATGGTTTTAGCGATGCTGAGGTAGCTTCGTTTGCCTTGAACCAAGTAAGTGCACAGGGACGCTGATTCAACCTAGATCTATGAAATTCACACCAATACGTGCCCTCATTTTCACAGCCCTGAGTGTCTTACTTTGGGGCTGTGACCACGGGGGCGGAACCGATCCAGAGCCGGGTTTTGACCGTGGCCCTATGCTGGAAAACTATGCCGATAAGTTGATCATTCCAGCTTATCAAGCCTTAGCGGTTGAATCTCAGGTCCTCTTGGAACAGGTGGAGCAGTTTACCGCAGATCCGCAGGCCAATGGACTCAGCTCTCTTCGCCAACAGTGGAGAGAAACCATAGAGAGCTTTCAATATGCTGCCATATTTAGCTTTGGCCCAGCAGAGACCGCTTTTGGCGTAATCTATGAAAACCTCGGTACCTGGCCTGTAGATACCAGCCTGCTTCTAGATTTCATCATTCAGGGGGACAGCTCCTTATCGAACTTTGATCGCGATACCCGCGGCCTACTCGGAATGGAATACCTCTTATTTGGAGGCTCTGACGAACAAGTACTTAGCTCCTTCGCAGATCCCTCTCGTGCGGCCTACCTCAGGGCCGTAGCCCGAGACATCCATGAGGAGGCGACTCGCATCCAAAATGCCTGGGCGGGTGATTATCGTTCCACTTTTGTGGAGAGTGTAGGAACCAGTGCGGGTAGCAGTACTTCTTTGCTGTACAACAATTTTGTCTTGGGGTTTGAGCGACTGAAAAACTTCAAACTAGGTCTGCCTCTGGGGCTACGCCCTGGCCAAGTGTCAACTGAACCTCAACTGGTCGAAGCTCGCTACAGCCATATCTCTCTAGATCTGCTGAAGCTTCACTTAGACGCAGTCGAGCAGACCTACTACGGCCGCGAGTTGTACGTTTCGGCCCTGCGCGATGGACAAGGCTTTGATGATTACCTGCAGACAATTAGCGGTGGACCGGCCCTCCTGGCTTCCACCCAAGAGCAGCTGGCTGCGGTCAAAGAGGTCCTGGCTCAGGTCCCAACAGACCGGAGCTTAGCAGATTTGATCGCGGAAGAGCACACTTCTGTACTCAACCTTCATACGGCATTGCAGCGACTCACCCGCTTTTTTAAAAGCGACATGTCTTCTTTGTTGGGCATTTCCATCACCTTTGACAGCGGAGACGGGGACTGATCCTTCAGATTAGCGCCCAATACACCTAAGCAAGTAGATAGGAGAAGATGTGTTATCGGGGTACGGAAGTGTGGGGTATGGTGGTATCGTCATCTACTATCATGGCCATAGTTCCTGAACCACACCGGTAATTTCTTTCCAAATACTTACATGCTTGAGAGGCAAGAAATACGACTCGTATTCCTTGCCTCTTTCCTTATGTATTAAATTCCCTCAGCGGATGGGTTGAATCAAAAAGCCGTATTGATACCCTCCAGCAGGAATCTGGTATTGTTTGAGGGGCAAATTGCCCCAGCTATTGTCCCCACCTATGCCCATTTGTTTGAAATCTACATTCAGGTTGACCAGGTTACGCGTGGGCACATCGTAGGTATGTCGCTGTACCTTTTGATCTCCTTCGTCAAAATCGCTATTGAGCTGGTGATGGGCGCTGAAGCTGAGTAAATGCTCCGTGCCGCTGATCCAGATCCCTTGCCCCCTTGGGTTTGTCAGGCCTAGCCACCGCACATCCGTGCGATAGCCATTTTCTTGGGGACGGATATAGGGGAAATATAAATCAGCTACTTGAGCCTGATACTGACGGACGAAGGCAGCGCTGTTTCGGTCCTGGTAGTTTTCGTGGGGGCCGCGCCCGTACCAGGTTACCTGCTGATAGTCCCCGTTCAAAATCAAATTATTCCCTAAGCGTGGAATGATGGGACTATCCTTACCCAGGCCAGTTAATTTATTTTGAACCAGAATATCTCCCGTACCTGGGTTGATGCGATAACTTATCTCCAAGTTTCCACCCACGGCGGGAAGTTCATATACGGCCTTCACGGCAAGTATGCCTTTTAGGCTGCGGTCACCGTCTCCATACGAGGGAGCAGAGTCCCCATTGACCGTCAAGGAAACCAGCTTGCGTTCCCGACTGGCTAGCTTCCACTTGCCCAACTTCTTGGGAGAATTAAAGCCAAAGTCATTGTCTACGGGCGCCCGCCAAAAATTTGGGGTTAGCGGCTGCTGCAGTAGGTTTCCCCAGCCATAATCTAATGACTTCATCAGCCCCGTCTCTCGGTCAAAGATCAGGGTAAACTCGACCGTTTGTACAATTAGATCTCGCTTAATGGGCTTAAGCAAAAACGAGGCATCGGTCTCTTCTTCGAATTTTTCATACCTCGGCTCTCCTAATGCAAATGATTCCGCGGCCACCTCATGCCCGGCTGATAACAAGCCCTCGTCCTTAGTCAAATAGGCATGTAGCTCCAATTGGTATTCGCGACCAGCGCTCCGATAGGGTAAATCTAGCCTGACCTGCGCCTCCTGACGAGCTGGCAAGGTCAATGGATCAAGATCTCCCTGGGCTTCCAATTTCCCTTCCCTCAACAGTTGCCAGGAAATACGGTAGCCCGACAAATCCTTGAAGTCATAGCCATTATAGAGAGTCAGCAGCCCCAACTCGGGATCATAATCTTTGAACTTGATGTATTGATACACCTTCTTCACTTCCAGCAAAGCTGGATGAGGGCGTCGATCGGGATCCACTAGGCCATTGAGGCAAAAGTTGCGATCATGTTGGATGTCCTGGGCATCGAAATCTCCTCCGTAGGCAAAGTAACTCTCTCCGTCAGGAGTTTGGGCCAGCAAGCCTTGATCGACCCAATCCCAAATGAAGCCCCCTTGCAGTACCTCATAAGCCTCCATCACATCCCAATAGTCTTGCAGGTTGCCAACGCTGTTGCCCATGGCGTGGGCGTATTCGCACTGGATCAGCGGGCGCTGAGGATTGCTTTCCGCATAAGCTTTCAAGGCAGGAATGCGGTCATACATCGGAGCCTGGATGTCGGTATTTTCATATTGGGTGGCTCCCTCATACTGCACGGGTCGGGTATCGTCTTTGGATTTTAGCCAATCGTAGGTGGCAAAGAAGTTGGCCCCATTGCCGGCTTCATTGCCCAAGGACCAGGTGACGATGGAGGTGAAATTTTTGTCGCGCTCGTACATGCGCATGGTGCGGTCCAGGTGCATGGCTTTCCATTGGGGTTGATAAGCCGGGTGAATGGCTTGTCGTGCCAAGTCATTGTCCAAGCCTTGATTGGTGGCTCCCATGCCGTGGCTTTCGATGTTGGCTTCGTCGATCACATAAAAGCCATATTCGTCGCACATTCGGTAGAAGAAGTCATTTTTGGGATAATGGCTACAGCGGATGGCATTGAGGTTGTGCTCCTTCATCAGCTTTAGGTCCTGCAGGGTGAGTTCTTCTCCCACCACATGCCCCGTCACTGGATCATGGTCGTGTAGGTTCACCCCTTTGAGGTAGACGGGAACGCCATTTACCAAGAACTGAGCTCCTTTGATTTCGATTTTGCGGAATCCTACCCGGTGGCTGATGGCCTCTTGCTGCCTTCCTTTGGCGTCCGTCAAAGAGATGAGTGTGGTGTAGAGATAGGGGTCCTCGGCTGACCAAGGACGTACTTGGGGGATCTGACCCTCAAAGGAAAGCGTCGCTTGGCTGTCCTTGCCCAGCTTAAGGGGCTGTTTCCATTCCAGCAAGGACAGCCCCCCATCTAAGATTTGGACTGATACCTCCATTCCCTCCACGGCCAGACGGCCAGCATTACGGTACTCCAAATCCAACCTGACTTGCCCATCGGTATATGCTTCGTCTAGATCCGCGATTAAGCGAAAATCTTGCAAGGTCACTTCTGGAGTGGCATAGAGATACACGTCGCGGTCCATCCCACTGAGTCGCCAAAAATCCTGGTCTTCCATGTAGCTCGCATCAGACCAGCGATAGACCTCTACTGAGATTTGGTTGGGCTGATAAGGATTGCTATTCAAATAGGGGCTGATGTGAAACTCAGCCGGCGTTTTGCTCCCTTCATTGTAGCCTACTGGCTGGCCATTGATCCAGATGTACATAGCGCTGCGCACCCCAGCAAAATGAAGATAGACTTCCTTGCCTACCCAGTCCGGCGGCACGGTGAAGCTGCGTCGATAGCTTCCGACCGGATTGTAGTCATGGTCTAGGTAGGGCGGATTGATGGGGAAAGGATAGACGATGTTGGTGTAAATGGGACGGCCATGGCCCTCTAGTTCCCAGTTGGCCGGCACGGTAATGTCATCCCACCCAGAAACGTCGTAGTCGTCTTCATAGAAATAGAGGGGTCGCTCCGCCGGTCTTTTTACCCAATTGAACTTCCAGGTTCCATTGAGGGATAAGTACCAAGGAGAAGCCTCCGGCCCCTTGTTCCCCAAGGCCATGGCAGGGCTGGGATAGCGATAAAAAGAGGCATGGGCTTCCTCTCGGTTGATCTGAAAAATTTCGGGGTCTTCCCATTCGCGATGGGACTGGTCGAGGGGAGAGAACATCATGAAGGGATCGGAGGAGTTCGAGGATTGGGCAAAAGTCGCAAGCGAGAGTATTCCACCAAAGACAAAGAGGAGGACGCGGCTAAGCTGCTGAGCCGACATGATGGAGGTAAGGAATGGTAAAGCGGGTAGTTTGATCATAGTCCTTTTGAAATGTATCAAAAGGTACAAAATCGGCGGAACTGATCACACGGAAAGATGGGTCCAGGGTGCCTTACAGAAGGCCAGTCACATTGAAGCACGGCATGCCGTGCTTCTACCATCAGGCTATAAAGACAAAAGGAAACGGATCACGACCCAGTCTGCCTATCTGTGTAAGCCCTGCCTCACGCTGGACCATACAGTTTTAGGCAAGCACTTTCTGCAAGTTCTTTCAGGCGTTCGTCTGGATCATTCTTCCGACTTTCTAGAACCTCCCGAAGATCCTCCTTGCCTCGCTGGAAGTATTCAGGACTTTCCTCAATATCGTATAGAATACCCCAAACCACATCCTCATCTTTATCATTGAGCAGGGAAAGAATCGCTTTTAGCATGTTCAAGGGAATAGGCTGATCTTCCTCCAGGGTGAAGGATATGTTACTAGAAACAGTCGCTCTTATATCGAACCTCTCATCACTGCTAAATTTGATCATCAAATCTTGAGCGTCGGGATGGCATTGCCAACTAGCTGCGACAAGTGCTACACTTATCACATCTTCATCCTCTTCATCAGTCAAGAGGTCCTCAATTGCAGCAATGATTTGGGGAGAATAAATGGTCGGCATCTTACCCAGCTGAGGAAATTCCTTAAGAATCCTACAAGCTAAACGTCTATCAATCGGATCATCTGATGTAAACAAAGGGAGTACCCGAGCAAGGGTATCGGGATTGGTACGGTGGTGCAGGGTAATCAGCGGTAGGTAATTCGGCCTTTCCCCATCAGGGTCGTCTTCATACTCTAAAATCAGGGCCTCCTTGGCATATTCAATCAAGGTAGAAGTCTTGAGACGCGGATCTCCAGCAGCTTTATGAGTAGCAGTATCGGTAATGCCCTCCTGATAATGTGCTTTCAGTATGGCGAGCGTATTATCCATTTTTCTCCGTTGTTCACTTTGAAACAATGAGTCAAAAAAAGATCCCCTCAGGCTCGGTTCTATTCTACTCTTACTCAATTTAGTTCCCTTCAGAGCCGAATCTTGGGTAATCAAATGAAGCCCCCGCCATTCACAGCTTAAAATAGAAAACCCAATCATGTTTTGAACGAGGGAGTAGCTGCTTGGCTGCCGCTTTTACCTGGGCCGCCGTTTTTCCCTGGGCAATGATGGTATCAAACACCATGGCGTAATGAACGCCGTTGATACCTAACTCCTTGAGCCATTTTTTCTTCTCTCTGCTGTACACCTTTCCCCAATGCCAATAATATTTACCTTCTAATTTTGGATGAGCATCCACTAAACTTTCGATCTCATAGGCGTAGTATTCCCTATTTTTGGCATTTTTCATGTAGAAAGCCAGCTGGTTCTCTAAGTTCATTGGGCTGTCTTCGGGTCGCTCGAATGGCAGCTGGGTGACGATGCCATAGTTAGCTTTGGCTTTCTGATAGGTCTGGTTAATGGAGCCTCGTATTCCCCCGCCAAAGTAAATACTTGACCCGGTGATGATCCCATCATATACGATCTTACCCCGGTAGGGCAGCAACACCGCATTTACGTATCTGGGATATTCACCCCCAACTATATCGTCAATGGGATCACCCAGACCAAGCACTCCATAAGCTACCTTTTCATGGAGAAAGATGGTGTATTTCTTCAGAGACTTGACGATAAAAAATTTCCCGGATACAAAGTCTTTAAATCCATTGATGATGGACAGATCTTCCCGGCTAAATCCAAAGGGATTTTGCTTAACAAACCGATCAATAAGCTCAGGGTTTTCGTAAAGTGCCGACCTGACTGGAAGTTTTTCTTCGATTGGAATACCTACATAGTCCTCTACAGACATGTAGGATTCCAACACGCCACTCTCTTGACCAGCAAAAAGCGATAGGTGGAGGTGAAGGCGTAGAAACTCCTGGTATTCTTGCTCAGATAATTGCATAGGACAAGGTTCGTGTGACAGGTTTTAACATATTATCACTCAATCTATAAATCTTATCAGTTGGCAAGGTCACTGATCCCCCAATCGCTCAAAATCAAACCATCCCCGAGTGGGCTCCAAGCGAATTTGACGCGCATTCACCCCTTTTAGCTCCCGGTATTGCCAGTCGGTATTGGCTTCTACAAAAAGGGCTTCCTCATCAATCCAAAACCATACAGGCAAGGTAAAATCGGGCAAGGCTGCTACCCAGCGATAACGCAAGGAATGCTTTCGGCCATTGCGGACCACCTCATATTCAAGTTTGGGTAATTGCTGGTAAAGGAGATACTGCACCACCGCAGGACCGACGCTGCCTTGGAAGTGATAGTTGAGGTGGTCAATCAAGGCGTTTCCGCTCACTTTTTCTCCGCCAAATCGGCGCAAAATCCCTTCCATCAAGGTTTCAAAGTCATTGTTGTTCTCTGAGAGATTCAACAAGGTATAGATCAAGCCTGCCTCCCAATTGGGCGGGCGGGCGTCCACCAGCATTTGACGAATTCTAGAATCATCTCCATTGGCGGTCAAGTAGTGCAGGGGCAAATAAGCCCGGAAGGCGGCCAGTATTTGCGCAGCTAATGAATCACGCGGAGAGCAGTGCTGCCCCAGCCAAGGCCATGACAATTGGGTCAAAAGCTCAGGGCTTAACTCACCGGACTGAGGTAGGGACTGAGGGTCTTCGGTCATGATCCAGGTAAGGCCTTTGTTTGGATAGGGATAGGCCCCCAGTTGATCGGTGAGCCATTCTAGGCCTAAGCGGGTCACCGCCAATTGTTCTCGGGCTTCGCCCAGTCGATCGCTCGGAGCGATGTAGCGGAGTGGGACGGAGCGCCCTCCGGAGCTAAACTCATCCCGGACCTCTGTGAAAGGTCCTTGAAACAGGTATACTTCCGAAGGCACCAACGGAAAAGGATAGGCATAGCTTCGGCGCAAATACTGCCCTGGTAAAGCTTCATATTGTTTCAATTCCCCTGGGGCCAATATGGCTCGCTCTTCAGGGGCGATCACAAATAGACGCAGGCTATCCGCAGGGCCTAGGGTCGGCCACCAATGGTGAGCGGGAAGAAACTGAGGGCTGAGGCGCACATGCCGATCTTGCCAGATACTCAAGGGTCCCTTCACATTTCCCCCATACAAAAGCTCTAAGAGAATCGTAGTCCCAGCTTTTCTCCGTCTGGTCAGATCTACCCGCAGGGTATCTGCCTCTCGGCGATAGGGCTGAATCTGCCCATCTACTTTCAGCCATTTCACTTGGAGGTCCTCCGCGAGGAGCAGTTGAATCTGGCTCCCAGCTTCTAGGGCTTCTAGCTGGGCGCGCTGTGTCCCCGCGATCCGCTGGGTGCTGGGCTCCACCTGCAGTTCCAATTCGTAATACGTGGCTCGAAAGCTATTCGCCTGTGCCCAAGTCATTTGCCCCAAGACCAGGGCTAAGCAAGCAATCCATGTTCTCCCTCTCATGCTACAAATCTAGGGATTTGTGGGGTTGAGACCGATTTGAGGCCATCATTATTTGGATAAACTGGAAAAGTAATCCAAAGCTTGCTGAGCAGATATTGTCTCCAGGGGCCAATTCATTTGCCTAGAGAACCATTGATAAAACCATTTTGCATCTGGATACTGGGCCCTTAGCGCTTGAATTGAAAGGCTACCTGCCGATTTAGACAATTTCAGCCCATCCTCATCCTTGATTAGAGGGTGATGCAAAAATTGAACTTCATCCAGCCATTTTCTTCCCATTACCTGGGCAAGAAAAACCTGGGCTGCCGTACTGGGAACCAAATCCTCCCCTCGTACGATCAGGTTAACTCCATGATTCCAATCATCGGATAAGGAAGCGATTTGATAGGCAGCCAAGCCATCTTTCCGTCTTACGACGAAGTCTGGCATGGCCCCATGGACCTCGACCCTGCGCGCCCCAAGGTAGCCATCCATCCACTCGACCCTCAGCTTGGGGGAGGTTTTGATGCGCCAAGCTACATTAGGCTGATCCCAAGGAAGATTCAAGTCCCGGCAGGTGCCTTGGTATTTTCCGTTTGTATCTAGGGCACGAATCTCCTTTCGAGAACAACAACAGGCAAACAAAGCCCCCCGATCCCTCAGACCTAGCAATAAGTCTTGGTAGTGTCGATTGCGAAGTGTCTGAGAATGGGACGCACGATGCTCTGCCACCGAAAATGGGCCTTCATCCCAATCTATTCCTAACCAATCAAGAGTCGAGAATACATCTTCTAGGTATTCAGTCCTACTCCTATTGACATCTAAGTCGTCTATGCGAAGCCGCATGATTCCATCATGGCTCCGAACCCAAAGCCAGTTTAAAACCATATTGTAGGCATTGCCTAGATGAAGATATCCGCTAGGAGTGGGAGCCAATCTCCCCCGTACAGGAGCCATAAGGGAACTTAAACCTATTCTACCAAGATGGTCTCATAATATCTCCGCCCCTCGGTAGCTACCACAAGATAGTATTTACCCGCTCTTAGTTCATCCTGATAGTTGATCAAGTTTTGCCGCTCTCCTTCGACCTCACCATAAAACAACACTGAAACTTCTCGCAGTTGCTCATCCATTAACTTGACTCGGACGGTCTGAGGCTTTTTGGAAGAAAAGCGTACGTCAAAGCTTCTTTGGCTGCTGTTCTCGGCCTGGATGATGTCAAAGGTAAAATCGCGTGAAGGTTCCTCGGTACGGAGGCGCACCGCCGAGGACTCTACCTGGTTGCCAAACTTATCGGTAAGGCTCACTCGATAGTAGTATACCCGTTCTTTTTCGACTTGTGTATCATAAATCAAATACTCATGCCCTTCATCGGTATTGATAGGTCCTGACTCCCTTTCAATGGGGCGATAGTTTTCTCCGTCGGTGCTGCGTTCCAACACGTGAAAATAGCAATCGCGCTCAAAGAGCGTACGCCACTTGATGCTGACAATGCCATCCACAAATTTAGCGCTTAGGTCCTTGTATTCCGTTGGGGGCATCAAGTTCCGAGTGCGTGAATTGGGGCGCCACTGTCCATTAATCTGAACCATGGCCATGGCAGGATCTTGGCGATTTCGCAGATAGGCCCATCGACCATCTGTCTCGTCTGGGAGCGACAATTGGATCTGCTCACCTTCAATGGTATTGATCGATTGCTCCGTTGGGAGAAAGTTGATCCGGGCTACCGGTGAATAATAAAACCCATCTATCCATTCTAGCTCGGGGGTCAGCAAGGCAAAGAAATCGCCTTCCTCAGGTAGCTCTACCGCCCTCACGACCCACTCTTCCAGTTGGGAGAAGACAATATCTAAGTCTTCATCCTGGTAATTCCTACCCAAGGTCAAGCGTGAATAAGGACTCAAAAAGGTACCCGATGGGATGCGGATGGCAAAGTAGCGCGTCAGAACCAGGTAGCCTGAAAGGTCCTGAAACTGACTGGACTCATTGAACAGCTCAATGCGGTGCAAAATGTCTAACTGGTTCGCAGGCTGCCCGGGAGCAACCCGAGAAATGTATACCCGCTGAGCCAACAAACTGGTACTCAACAGAGCAAAAAGGAAAACAAAGAAAGCGAATCGCCGATACATGAATGGGGGGTTGTAAGGTTGCTCAAATTATCAAGGCTACTTCCGTGCCAAAATTAGTTCTAGGGGTTTTCATCAAGTTCGAGCCTGGAAATCACACACTTAGCCAAGTAAACAGGACAACATTTCTAAAATAGAGACGATTGAAATCGGAATTGGACACCCATTATGACTTACCTTGTCCGAAATTGAGCGATGAAAGATTTGCCCCGTTACCCAGCACATTCTACCTAAGTACATGTACATGGAACTCATTGACATACTCACTCCGCAAGGTAAACCGACGGGTCGGATAAAGAGTAAAGTTGACATCCATCGTGACGGAGATTGGCACCAAGCGGTTCACCTGTGGATACGGCATTCTAATGGCGATTGGCTGATGCAGTTGCGCTCCCCCAGGAAGATAAACGATCCCAATCGTTGGGATATTTCTGTGGCTGGCCACGTCAGTTCGGGGGAGCCTTTGATGCAGGCCTTGCGCCGTGAGGCCGAGGAAGAATTAGGTATCATCCCCGAAATCCACGAAGTCAAAGGCCTAGCCACCTTGAGAGAAGATCGCACGCTCAATCAGGGACAGTATCTTGACCGAGAGTTTCACCACATATTTTTTTGGGAAAAAGACCTAGATCTTTCTCGGCTCAAACTTCAAACAGAAGAGGTAGCCGAAGTCAAATGGGTTAGCACAAGTGAATTGGCGAAGCAAGTTCAGCGGCAAGATGGCAGCTTGGTTCCCCACTGGGAGGAATATCGATTGTTGTTGTCACTTTGACTCCTCAATAGAATCATCGAAATTTGTGCCCAATTAGGCCAAATGCATAAGCTTTGTTGAATACATTGGCAAACCTTGCATCCTAGCCTCCGTACTCCCAATATGAAACTTTCAGAAATAATTGTAAGTTTCGAGCAAGACCAAAAGCCTCAGCTATGAGTTTGATTGCTTCTCTCACTGCCCGACCTGGACAGTTTAGCCCTGAAGAAAAAAAGATTGCCCATAAAATAGAAGCCGGTGAGCGCATTACAGACGCCGAAGCTCTTTATCTTTTTGAGCAATCTGAACTTCCCCTGGTGGGGATGCTCGCTCATCACATACGTCGGGCTAGGCATGGTCGCAAGACCTTTTTCAACCGCAACTTCCATGTAGAGCCGACTAACGTCTGTATTTACGACTGTAAGTTTTGTTCGTACTCTCGCAAGATCAAGAAGCGCAGTGATGGCTGGGAAATGACCATGGATGAAATCATGGACCAGGTCCGAGCTTTTGATGAAAAACCTGTGACAGAGGTGCACCTCGTAGGAGGAGTATTGCCTCAATATGATCTGCCCTTTTACGAAGAGTTATTTCAAAAAATAAAGGCCCACCGTCCCGAACTCCATATCAAAGCACTGACTTCGGTAGAATATCACTACATCTTCAAAAAGTCAAAAGTCAGCTATCAAGAGGGGCTACAGCGCCTAATCGATGCAGGTTTACAAAGCATACCTGGCGGGGGAGCCGAGATCTTCGATGAGGAACTCAGGGCCCAAATTGCGGCGGACAAAGTATCTTCTCAGGGTTGGCTAGATCTCCATCGCACCGCCCATGAACTGGGTTTGAGGTCCAACGCTACCATGCTATACGGCCACGTAGAGCAGGCGCGGCACCGAGTAGATCACATGCGTCGTTTGCGTGAGCTACAAGACGAAACAGGAGGGTTTCAGACCTTTATTCCCCTCAAATTCAGAAACCAAAACAATGAGATGTCTCACTTACCTGAGACCTCTGTGATAGATGACCTGAAGACCTATGCCATTGGCCGCATCTACCTCGACAACTTTGACCATGTGAAGGCCTATTGGCCTATGATCGGTCGCCAAACCGCCCAGATTTCGCTAAGCTATGGAGTAGACGACATCGACGGAACCATCGACGACACCACCAAGATCTACTCTATGGCCGGGGCAGAAGACCAAAATCCAGCCATGAACACCGCCCAGTTGGTTGACCTGATAAAACGAGCAGGCATGGTTCCAGTAGAACGGGACACCTTATATGGAATTGTCAAGGACTACAGTGAGGAGGGATCACTAGAGGAAAACCCTCTAGCTATGCAGTAATGGCCCCTACTCAGCAAGAAACTGCTTCACTTAACTTCCGCTCATGACCACCATTTACTTTTTTCGACACGGAGAAACCGATTATAACCGAAAAGGCATTGTGCAAGGCAGTGGCATTGATAGTCAGCTCAATGAAGTGGGACAACTCCAAGCACTGCGTTTCTATCAGGCTTATGGGCATCTAACTTTCGATGCTGTTTGGAGCAGTGAATTGCAGCGAACCCACCAAACATTGAAAGGCTGGTCGGACCAAGGCTGGTCCATTCCCCAAGAACGGGGGTTAAATGAATTGAACTGGGGGGTGCATGAAGGGCGTCAGCCCTCACCTGAGCAACGAGAAGATTTCCTCCACACGGTTAGACGCTGGCATGAAGGAGACTTGAATGCGAAAGTAGAAGATGGGGAATCTCCCGTAGAGGCTTGGGGGCGGGCCGTAGGTTTTTTCGAAAAAATTCGCCGTGAACACCTAAACCAAACTCTGCTTATGTGTTCCCATGGCCGCCAGCTACGCGTGATCCTTAGCATGTTGATTGACGAGGATCTAACTAAAATGGAAAAATATGGCCATCAGAATACTGCCCTAACGGTCGTGGAGCTGCCTCCAGAAGGCCCTGCCAGTTTGCGCACCCTCAATGACCTTAGCCACCTGGAAGTATGATCCGAATTGCACTCGTAGAATACATCAATACCAGGCCCTTTTTGGATGGCCTGGTAGGCCATTTTCATTCCGAAGAAGTCGATCTCCTCCTATTGCCCCCCATGGATTGCGCCCGAGCCTTGCAAGAGGGACGAGCGGATCTAGCCTTAATGCCCGTAGGAGCCCTGACCAATTTTGACCAAGTGGATATGCTACCCGATTTTTGTATCGGCGCAGATGGTCCTGTCCATTCCGTTTTTCTCTTTGCCCAAAGACCCGTAGCAGAACTCAAGGAAATCCGCTTGGACCCTCATAGTCGCAGTAGCAATGGTTTGCTTCGAATCTTGATGCAGCATCACTGGCAGCATCAAGTTCACTATCACATGCCCAACTCGAGGGACTTCTCGCTCATTCAGGACTCGGTAGGAGGAGTCGCAATTGGTGACGAGGCCATCAAAATTCGGAATCGCTACAAGTACGTTTACGACCTAAGTGCCAACTGGCAAGACCTCACCGGCTTACCCTTCGCATTTGCCGTCTGGGTTCATCGACGAGGAGCACTCAGTGACACTCAGCGTCAGCGAATTTTTAGAGCTTTGCAGCAGGGAGTGGCCCAGCGCCAAGAAACAGCCTTGCGCTGGCATCAATACTTTGGGCTAGAGCGCGAGTTCTCCTTGCGCTATTTGACTGAGTACATCGACTATCAATTTACCCCAGCCAAGCACCGAGCGGTGCAGCTCTATTTACGGAATCTCCGACGCTTACCCCAATTGGCATTGCAGGCGGTATAAACAGGTTACCTTTACGGTGGAATTCTGTTGGGGTGGATTCTATTTTTGTCTCGCCTCTCGCCTCTCGCCTCTCGCTTCCCGCATCCCCCTTAGCAGATCAGAAATTTTTGTAATTTCTGGCAATGCAACACGAAGTCATCATTGTCGGAGGA
This sequence comes from uncultured Bacteroidia bacterium, assembly GCA_964521065.1. GTDB lineage: Bacteria > Bacteroidota > Bacteroidia > J057 > J057 > CAYVAP01. The sequence continues at coordinate 14,994 of CAZFPQ010000084.1, forward strand.
GGCTTGGCAGGAATCACCGCAGCCTTGGAACTCTTGGATCAGGGAAAGCGAGTCATCTTACTCGACCGTGGCCCCAGAGAGCGCCTGGGAGGCCTGGCCCGCTGGGCCATGGGAGGCATCTTTTACGTAGATTCTCCTTTTCAGCGCAAAGCCAAGATCCAAGACAGTCCAGAAAAAGCCTATCAAGATTGGCTATCTTATGCAGAATTTGAAGCGGGTGACGAATGGCCACGCCGTTGGGCAGAGCAATATGTATCTCGCTGTACTCCAGAAGTATATGAATGGCTGAAGCCCAAGGGAATCAAATACATTCCTTCGGTCCAGTGGATCGAAAGGGGGCTCCACCAGCCTGGCAATTCCGTCCCGCGCTTTCACGTCGTATGGGGAACCGGTCAGGCTTTGGCTGATCAGTTGATCGACGCGCTGTTGAAGCACCCCAATCGAGAGCGATTGGAGCTTCTCTTCCGACAAGATGTAGAAGACCTGGTTACACGAGAGGAGAGAGTAATAGGGGTAAAAGGACATAACCTGGATAGTGATGCCCCCTTCGAGTTCGAAGCTGAAGCGGTCATCATTGCAGCGGGAGGCATCACGGGGGATGTAAGGGTAGTCCGCAAGCATTGGGATCCCGTCTTGGGACAGGCCCCAGCTAACTTACTGACAGGTTCCCACCTCGTGGCCAATGGAGATATCCATGAGATCGCTGCGAAGCACGGGGCAAAACTCAGCAATCTACATCATCAGTGGAACTACGCAGCCGGGGTACATCATCCCGATGCTGACCACGAGCAACATGGACTCAGCTTGGTTCCTCCCAAAACAGCCCTGTGGGTCAACTACCGTGGAGAGCGCATAGGTCCAGATCCCATGGTCACCGGGTTTGATACCCGCAACTTGGTTAAAAACATCCTCAAGCAAGACAAACCCTACTCCTGGCAAATCTTAAACCGCCGAATTGCACTCAAGGAATTGGGCGTTTCTGGCTCCAAGTACAATGATGCCATGCGAGAGAAGAACACCTGGGGATTTGTCAGAAACATACTCTTTGGTAACCGCCCTTTGGTCCAAACCTTGGTAAACCGCTGCCCGGATGTCATTGAAGCTCAAAATGTAGAAGAGCTGGTCCAGCGTATGAACCAATTGACCGGCAGTCAAGATATTGAGGAGTCGGCACTGAAATCTGAGATCCAGGCTTTTGATGAAGCCCTGGCAGGAAAAAAAGAAGACCCGCAAATCCAGCGCATTCAAGAACTGCTCCAATACAGAGGCGACCGACTTCGCACCATTCGACAAGCCCAAATCCTCGACCCCAAAGGAGGCCCCTTAATGGCTATCAGAGAATTTGTCCTTACCCGCAAAAGTTTGGGAGGGATTCAGACCAATTTAAACAGCCAAGTACTCACTCCCACGGGGTCTGTCATCCCCGGACTCTACGCCGTTGGAGAAGCCGCTGGTTTTGGTGGTGGGGGAATTCACGGAAAAAGGGCCTTAGAAGGTACCTTCCTGGGTAATTGCATTTTCAACGCCAAAGTCGCCGTCAAACATATTTTGTCTGCTTGATCATGCAAACCTTTATCTCAGATCGTGATTTCACCTAACCAGAGTTGCCTCTGGTGGTCGTATTTGCTTATATTATGGGGGATTGAAAGCTCACACTATCTGCTACTCTGCTATCTGATTTTTTTACTCCCCAAAGCAGATATTCGGTTTGACTCCCTACTTTCTCCCTACCAACATCTGCCTTTCGCCCAAGGCAGTTCCGTCAGTTTTGGCGGTTCTATGTTTTCTCTGGATTGGTCACTCAGTCTACGGGCAACAGAAACAGATTGAAACAAATCAGCAGATCTGGCTCCAATACGCCCAACACGTCGAGACGGGCGGCCCTTGGTCCGCTTTAGGCATGGCTGCCTTGAGGTGGAAAGAGGATCCACGGCATCCCCTCTACCTGTTGCGTGCCGTGATGTGTCGCGAACTAGTTCCAGACCTTCAAGCCACCTTAGGGCTCACTTATTTAGGACATTCTTCTGCCCAAGGCTTGAATCGGATGGAGATTCGTCCTCACCAAGAGTTTTCCATGCGACGAAAAATTGGACCCGCACAGGTCAGACACCGATACCGATTGGAAGAACGCTTTTTTTACCCTGTTCTAGGTGGGAATATCCAGGCCTTACAGGCCTTTCATCTTCGGATACGCTACTCTCTCAGGGTTGTACTACCGCTTTTCTCGCTGCCTCTGCAGAGCTATTCCCCAAGCCTATCCTTGCGCATCGGTGATGAAATTATGGGCAACTTAGGCCGGGAAGTAAGTAACAACTTCTTCGACGCCAATCGCCTGATTTTAGGTCCAGTCGTGACCCTCTCACCCAACTTGAAATTAACCTTGGCCTGGATCAATCAGTTTTCAAGTCAGTCAGTACCTGGACAGTACCTACGAAGCGATATGTTTTTGGTGCAGCTGGACCAAAAGCTCAAAATGTCAGAAGGGTAAAATCGGCGTATGGAAGTACGGGCTAGGTCGAGAGTTTAGGATTGAAAGAAGTTCATGAGTCATGGTAAAGCCAAGCCCTGGTTTTACCTCTTACACTCTTCTGAATCGCCTTACTCCGATTAATCGTCTCCCCTAGACCAATATATTTTTTTAAAGCCTCTGGTTACATTCTATCCGGGCAGAGCTACCAAGTGATGTACCCCCAATCAGGTGGGTGCTTAACCCATTCATTCAAACCCTATACTAGCAATGAACATTCACTCTCTGGTAAAACTGTCCTTGAACGCCCTGCTAATCCTAGCCTTTTTAATGCTAAACGCTTGTAAGCAGGAAGAACCCATGGATGAGGATCCCGATGAAAATCCTTCAAACATCAACGTTGAAGTTATCCCTCCTTTTGCAGCTGGAGAAATGGCTACCCGTAGTGGCAACCTCAGCGCTGGTGAAACCTTGGAGGAGCTGGATTGGGCGGCGTTGAGCAATGTCGCTTGTTTCCCAGGAACCCGTGCCATAGAATTTGAAGGCAACCAGGTATTCTACTCGGTGAGCATCCCACAGGGAGCAGAACTGACCGCAACCGTAACCCCTACCGGTGAGCGCAAGCGAATCAATGTCTATGGCTATATCGATTTTGATGGCAGCAACTTACCCCCCGTGAGCTCGGTAGTCTCTTGTGAAGCAGGCTATGAGCTCTACGTTGGAACACCAGACCTTACCAAGCCTGGTGAACCTCAATCCATCTCTTTTGCCCAAGCGGTGAATCGAGGCTTTACCGCACTGATTGTGGTTTCAGGAGCCAGGGAAGTATTGGAGGGAGAGTATGACCTGACTGTAGAGCTGTCTCCGATGTAACAACTGGGGCCCTTCCCATGGGGAATCCCTGTTAATTGCCAAAGTAAAGCGCAGTTACCCAATTCCATATCCAAGCAAACCTCTTTGTAGAGAAAGTAGCGCCTTGTAAGGGGTGCTACTTTCGGTTTTTTGAGATCTTGGGATCTTGAGACTTTGAGACTTTGAGATATTGGGATTTGGGGAGATGTAACCTGAGGTCTACTAGACCGAATTTGAGGTGCCATTTTATTTAGCCCGAGCAGTGTGAAGGCAGGTTCAAAGGAGAGGATATGTATAGATCAAAGCTCAGCCTAAAACAGCGCAACTTGTCCCCTTGCAACGTATTGAAAATCAGGAAAAGGCAGGTCGGGATCATTCCTTTTTCGCCTCTCGTCTCCTCCCCAAAAAAATGCTACCTTTACTTGAAATAAATCACCCTCAATGAAGCTATACACGAAAATTCTGATCGGCATGGTAGCCGGGATTGTGGTAGGCTACCTCCTAAATGCCTTTGGTGTACCAGAACTTCGCATGTACACCGATCCTATTGGGACCATATTTATTCGGCTGGTAAAAATGCTGGTGGTGCCCTTGGTGTTGGTTTCATTGGTCCTTGGGGCAGCGGGATTGGGAGACATTCGCAAGGTGGGCAAAATGGGGCTCAAAGCCTTTTTGTTTTTCATGATGACCACTGCGGTGGCCTGTACCATCGGATTAGGCGTGGTAAACATTTTTGATCCAGGTAAAGGGTTGCCCAGTGAGCAGACGGAGCGCCTGATGGAACAGTACGCTGGCAAAGCAGCGGAAACCACTGACCGGGTCGCTGATTCGGGCATGGCGGAGCAAAATGCCTTTCAAAAGATCACGGCCCTATTTGTCAACATGGTTCCGACCAATCCCATCACTGCCATGGCAGAGGGAGACATGTTGGGGGTGATATTTTTTGCCCTGTTCCTTGGGATCACCATTACCCTGATTCCGAAAGAAAAAGCAGATCCCTTGATCAAAGCTTTTGATGGCCTGAACGATGCTGTTATCAAGATGGTCACCCTAGCTATGGAAACGGCTCCTTATGGGGTATTTGCCTTGATGCTAAATGTAGTGGCAGACCTAGGGGTAGACATTTTGCTGTTGTTATTCAAATACGCCTTGGTCGTGGTGCTTGGATTGACCTTGCACGTTGCGGTCACCCACATGAGCATCATCTTTTTTTACGTGCGCCAAAGTCCCATCAAATTCATCCAGGCTATCAAGGAAGCACTGGTCATGGCATTCAGCACCAGCAGTAGCTCGGCCACTCTACCTATTAGCCTCGATGTGGCCCAGTCCAACCTAGGGGTATCTCGGCAAATTGCCACCTTCGTACTGCCCCTGGGTGCCACCATCAACATGGACGGTACGGCCTTGTACCAAGCGGTAGCGGCGGTCTTTATCGCTCAGGTATTCGGCATGGACCTGACCCTTGCCCAGCAATTGACCATCGTGCTGACCGCGACTTTGGCTTCTGTCGGAGCCGCAGGTGTTCCTGGGGCGGGTATGATCACCTTGGCCCTGGTCTTATCTACCCTTGGTGTCCCCGAGACAGGCATTGCGCTGATTTTTGGGCTTGACAGAATTTTGGACATGTGCCGGACCACCATCAACATCATTGGAGATTTAACTTTGACTGCATTGATGGCTAAGTCAGAAGGCGAAGAAGTAAACATCAGCCTGGATAAGGATATGATTCCAGGTTAGAGCTGTTTGGATGTTGAGTTTACGGCCTAAATTTGTCTTGCCGTGAGTACTTGGGATTATGGGCCCCAAGTAGGAGTTTGACTGCGCCGATTTTTCTCAAAATCGCCCGCTATTCCTCATTCGCTGGCTCTTGAAATCTTGAACAAAAATTGTAAGTGTCCTCCAATCATAAGGGCACTTAGCAAGCTGTACAACACAATTCCAGCTAAGGGGGGTAAGAAATACCCCGCCACCAACAAGGCCGCCAAGCGAACGCCGAAAAGCAGGAGGTTATAGTTCAGCTGAAAATCTAATCTACGTTTGATGTCGATCAGGCCAGTGATGGGAGAAGTAATGAAGCGGATATATAGCCAGGGCATGAGCCAGCGGGCAAAAAACCCCGTTTGGGTCCACTCTGCCCCGAATACCCATTCTACAGCCCAAGGACCGACCAGCATCACCCCGAGCAGGGGAATGAGCCCCAAGCCCGCTAGTTGCCGAGCGGTGCGATCGGTCAACTTTTGCAAGGCTTGCGCCCCTTCCTGGAAGGCCTGAGTTGCCTGCCGATAGTATATTTCTCCTATCGCTTGGCTGATCAAGCCGAGGGGCATGAGTAAAACCCGCTGCGCCATGAAGTAGTATCCCGCTATCTCTGCCCCATAAAAGGCGGGAAGCAAGTACAAGGGTAGTTGCCGAGAAAAGGCATTTAGCCAGCCAGCCCCAATCGCTTTTTGGGGAAAGTCTCGATAGGTTTGAGCGACTTCTTTCAGGCCTCGGGGTTTCGTCGCGTCTGAACTTGGTGCCGGGTGCTTCCATAGCACTCCCTCCATCCAAGCCCAGGCGGCCCAGGCTCCAGCGACCCAGCCCAATAACAAACCCTCGAACCCTCCTTCCAGGTACCCCCAAGCAAGCATGATCGTTCCTGTTACGATGGCCTGTATGAGGCGGCTCGCCGAAAGTCCTCGATAAGCTCCACGGCGGTTGAGCATCACCCGTAAGGGTTGGATCTGGCCTTCGGCCAACAAACTTAAGGGAAGCAGATACTGCCAGGGACCTATTAACTCTTCCGCATCCATCAAGGGCCAGAGCCAAGAACCCAACAAAGTTAGGAGAAAGGCTATTAAGACAGATCCTGACAGGGCAATTACCCGACTCAGTCTGAGCAGTTGTTGGGCTTCGCTTTCCTCGTCAGGGAGCATGATCGCCTGATCGAAGCCTCCATTGATCGAAACGAGCAGCGTGATTACCACTGCCACGAATATGCCTTGTATGCCAAAAGCTTCAGCTTCGTATAGATGCCCCAGCCAAGGGAGTAACCCCACCGCAATGAGCTGGGCTAGCACCGAACCGCTAAGCAAGGTCAAGACGGGCCGCCAAAACTGAGAGGTGAGGAAAGGGATTTTCAGAACAATGAATATATGGTGGAAAAAAGGACTAGACTCCAGAGGCCCAATCACGCGGTTTGAGCCAAGTAAGCAGTTCGGATTCAGGGCTCCCAGGGGTCGGTTCATGCTGATACTCCCAGCGAACAGTCGGGGGCAGACTCATCAAAATGGATTCGGTTCGCCCCTTGGTACGTAAACCAAAAAGTGTCCCCCGATCGTGTATCAGGTTAAATTCCACGTAGCGCCCCCGCCGGATTTCTTGCCATACTTTGTGCCGCTCTTCATAAGCTTCGTCTTTTCGCCTCTCTACGATAGGTAAGTAAGCAGGAAGAAAGCTATTCCCCATGGCCATGTTAAAGTTCCGCCAATCTTCTTCAGATTGGTTGTCTTTACCTGGACGCAGGTAATCGTAAAACACCCCTCCTATGCCTCTTGCTTCCTGACGATGAGCATTGTAAAAATATTGGTCACATTCGGCTTTGAATCGAGGGTAAAAATCTGGGTGAAAGCGATCCGCCGTCTCTTTTAAGGTACGATGAAAATGTACCGCATCCTCTGGCCATAGGTAGTAAGGAGTTAGGTCTGCCCCGCCCCCAAACCAACAATCACTGCGATTACCCTCAGAATCATACATCTCGAAGAATCGGAAGTTGGCATGCACGGTAGGCAGCATGGGACTAAGGGGATGCAAAACCAAGGACAATCCACAAGCAAAAAACTGAGCTTGGCTTACACCAAGTCTTTTCTGCATCTCTGGTGGAAGGTCGCCATGTACTTCAGAGATATTGACTCCACCTTTTTCAAAAACCTGGCCTTGGCTGATCACCCTACTTTGCCCCCCTCCGCCTCCCGGCCGTTCCCAGCGATCTGCCTGAAATTTCCCTACTCCATCGAGTTCTTCTAGGCGGGCACATATTCGATTCTGCAAGTCATGGATATACGAAACAAAAATCTCTTTACTCGGGCTGGGCATGTTCAGGCAGTTAAGTAAAACGGAGGCCTAAGGCAACAGTCAAAAAACAACATGTTATTTTTTTCCTAACCCCAAATTACATCTATTGAGATTACTTTGTTCATAAAAAAACCAGGCTCAAGGGCCCGGTTTTCTTTTTGTGAGTAGATAGTAGTTAATCCGCTTAAGCAGGCTCAACTGCCGCGCTTAGGTGTGGCGTCAAGCTGCGCAGGTCACCCAAAAAGGTTTTAAGCAGCGCATTTTCACGCTCCAAATACTCCACCTTTTGCTGTAGCAGACGCATGTCCTGAGCTTCTGCACTGCTTACAGCCGGTGCGGCTGGCGCTACGGGGGCAGGTGCAGCTGGTGCAGCACTCACTTCCGCTACCTTCTTTGCAGAAGTAAGGGGTTTTCCCTCTCCAGAAAGAATCCACTGGACATTTGCATTAGGGTAAACCTCTAAAATTTTGGCTAACATCGGAGAATCAGGCTTGCTTCGACCGGTTGTAATATTCGATATTCGGCTAGCAGAATTCTCAATTGATTTAGCAAATTGCGCTTTGCTGATTCCAAGAGCTTTGATCAACGCTCCAAGGCGTTCTCCCATTGACATAAGTAGAAAAGGTTAGTAGACACAAAATTAAACTTCATAGTTGTGTCAACGCAAATATATTAATTTCCTTAAAATAACTATAAAGGCAGTTCAATAAGATTTACCAAACGTCAACCAAACACTTACATGAAACCTAGAAAAAAAATCAATTCCTCCCCACAAGCTATTGCCATCCGAAACAGTCATCTCGAAATAGGAAAGCGGTCAATTTACCCCTGCATACTTACATGCTGGACGAGGTCATGTATTTTATTCTACCAAACATTTGTTCTACATTTTACTACTTACACAGAACATCCTATCTCATACTTACCCAAAAACAAATACTCATTATCAAAATAAAGACAATTGAAGCCAGCTAGAATTATCCCTCAAAATACAGCCCCTCACGCCCCCACTCCTAACCTATTGACAAGTAGCTATTTACCCGAGGAATGACTTGATGACCAATCAATTCGATGGCATTTAAAAGTTGCTCATGTGATAATCCGGCGTTATCCATTTGAAAAGTAAACCGATCGATTCCGCCTAAAGCTTCACTATGTCTCAAAATCTTTTCGGCGACTTGATCAGGATTCCCTACCAACAGAGCACCTCTTAGTCCATTTTGTGCGTCAAACCTACCCCGCGTCACAGGTGGCCAGCCTCGCTCACGCCCAATGCGAGTAAAGGTCTCAGCATATCCGGGATAATAATCCTCCACAGCAGAGACAGGATCCTCCCCGACGTAGCCCAGTGAATGTAGACCTACCTTCAACTTCTCTTTAGGATGCCCCGCTTTTGCCCCAGCTTCACGATACAAGTCTACCAAGGGCCTAAAACGGTGTGTTTCCCCTCCAATTACCGCCACCATCAATGGAAGACCTAAGATCCCTGCTCGTACAAAAGACCCAGGAGTCCCTCCTACTCCCAACCAAATGGGCAAAGGATCCTGAACTGGGCGGGGAAAGATGGCTTGCTGATCTAAGCTAGGGCGAAACCTTCCTTGCCAGGTAACAATTTCTTCATCGCGGATTTTAAGAAGCAACTCCAGTTTTTCGGAAAAAAGGGCGTCGTAATCCTCTAGTTTCAGCCCAAACAGAGGAAAGGCCTCTGTGAAGGAACCTCGTCCCACCACCATCTCAGCACGGCCACCAGAAATCAGATCTAGGGTGGCGTATTGCTGAAAGGCACGCACGGGATCTGCTGCACTTAACACTGTGACCGCACTGGTCAAGCGAATTTGTTTGGTACGGGCTGCGGCAGCGGCTAGAATAAGCGAGGGAGCGGAATCCAGAAACTCTTCCCGATGATGCTCTCCAATGCCAAATACTCCTAAACCCATGCGATCGGCCTGAACGATGCGCTCAATCAGCTCTTGCATCGCTTGACTGCGATCTCGACTGGTTTGGGTATGATGATGAGGATTGCCCGCAAAACTATCTATTCCTATTTCCATGACTTGAGCACTATTAGATGTTCAAACATTGACTTAGACGAATTTGGTGGAATAAAGTTGGAGTAGGCCATTGGGAGCAAAGAAACATGAAAAAGAGATATGGAAAATCAGGTCTATGCTCCTCTTTAATACAAAGGCTGCGCAGACCTTTCTATTCCAACTTTCAATTTCTATTACCATGATACCTACATCCTGGAAGTCCCAGTATGCAGACTGGGACGAGATGGTCTTTGCTGACCGTGAAAAAGGCTATGGAGCCTATGATCTGCGTAAGCGATACCCGCGTCATTTGTTGGCGGGGCTGGGAGGAGCCTTGTTGCTGGGGATTTTCATGCTTGCTTGGCCTAGCTTAAATGCGCTATGGGCCAAGCCTCCAGTCCAAGCAAAAGAGATCTTAGTAATTTCAGATCCCATAGATCTACCACCAGTAGAGGAAGAATCGCCCAAAGAACTAGCGACTCCTGCCCCGCCCCCGGAACCACCGAAACTCAAGCAGGTGGCCAGCTTGATTCCCGATCCTACCCATGAAGACGACCTA